>NZ_CP146284.1:1858125-2167812 GCF_023744375.2 Parabacteroides sp. AD58
TGACCAACATACAAACGGATTATTTACCTCAGAGAAATAAACAATAAATATGAATTTCCAAGCATTACAAACCATTGCGATGTTGATTATTTCCAACATCTTCATGACATGTGCCTGGTACGGGCATCTGAAAATGAAACAACAATTCAGCTGGTTCGAACACTTACCCCTGATAGGTGTTATCCTCTTCAGCTGGTTCTTAGCCTTCTTTGAATATTGCTTCCAGGTTCCAGCCAACCGTATCGGTTTCCGCGACAACGGAGGTCCGTTCAGTCTGATTCAACTGAAAGTCATTCAGGAAGTCATCACGTTGGTGGTATTCGTTGTATTCAGCACCATTGCCTTCAAAGGTGAGTCTTTTAAATGGAACCATGCCCTGGCTTTCGTATTCCTGGTAGCAGCCGTTTATCTGGTATTTAAGAAATAAATTTTGACAACTATGCGTAAATTACTGTGCCCGCAATGCAAGATCGCCGCCATGTACGTAAAGAATGAAGCAGGCGAACGCCGGCTGGTTTATGTCACTGCCGACGGACAGGTTATTCCCAAGAACCCGGATGAATCAACCGAAGGATTTGACTTATCAGAAGTATTCTGCTTAGGATGTTCCTGGCATGGTTCTCCGAAACGGAAGACTAAACTATAAAATAGAAGTTTGAATCCTCTCATTTCAAAATAAACGAAGATCGATTATAAAACCTACGAGAATCATTTGCATTCCTCGTAGGTTTTGTCTTAATACGAAGGTGTGTCAAAAAGCACACCTTCTTTTTTAGCACAAAGCCCCGACTTTCACAAGCTGGGGCTTTGTTATTACCTAAAGATTTTGTATCTTTAAGCATAAAGATTTACACATATGACAAAGATACATTTTCGTCCATACACTCCCAACCAAACGGTACTTTTTCCGCAAAGAATCGATGAAGATATTGCAGAAAACGATCCTGTACGCATGGTTGACGCTTTGGTTGAAAGCCTGAATCTTGAAGGTTTCAGGAAGTTATACAAAGAATACGGCCGTAGTCCTTACCATCCCAAGATGATGCTAAAGGTTATCTTGTATGCCTATATGAACAATATATACTCCTGCCGGAAAATAGAAAAGCATCTTCGTCGTGATATCCATTACATATGGTTAGCCGGTTATGAGAAACCGGACTTCATTACTATCAACCGTTTCCGTAACCGGGTGAAGAAGGAAATTAACGAAGTGTTTACCCAAACCGTACTTCTGCTTTCATCCAAAGGTTTCATCAGTCTGAATGTGGAATATATTGACGGAACAAAGATTGAGTCCAAGGCCAACAAATATACTTTTGTATGGCGGAAGAGCGTTGAGCGAAACCGTGAACGACTGATGAAGAAAATCAGTGTTTTGTTAAGCCAAATAGATGACGTCATCGCTCAGGAAAAAGCTTCGGAAAACAACGAGGAAATTGAGTTTTCCCCTTCCATGCTGACAGAAATGGCAGGAGAATTACGCAATGCCCTTGAACAGGCTTCAGAACCATCCACGAAAGAGCAGAAATCTGCACTGAGAAAGAAACGCAGGCAGCTGAAAGAACTGGAAGCACATAGAGATAAGCTTCAGGAATACAATAACCATCTGGACAATCTTCAGGACCGCAACTCTTATTCCAAGACAGACAAAGAGGCCACCTTTATGAGAATGAAGGAGGATGCCATGCGCAACGGTCAGACAAAACCCGGATATAATCTTCAGATTGCTACGGAAAATCAATTCATTATCGATTATTCTCTTTTCCCGAATCCGACTGACACCTTGACGATGATTCCCTTCCTGAAGTCCTTTGCCGACAGATACGGCCAGTTGGCTCATACGGTGGTTGCTGATTCCGGTTACGGATCAGAAGAGAATTACCACTTTATGTCGGAAAACGGGATGGAAGCATACGTCAAATACAATTATTTCCACATGGAGCAGCGGCCAAGATTTAAACCGAATCCTTTTAAAGCCGAAAACTTTTTCTACAATGAAGAACAGGATTACTGTGTCTGTCCAATGGGACAAAAGATGCAGAGGGCAGGCACCAGGCATACGAAAACCGAATCCGGATATGTAGTCGAATATGCCAGGTATAGGGCTGTCAGATGCGAAGGATGTCCGTTAAGATGTCTGTGTTTTAAAGCTAAAGGAAACAGGACGATAGAACTGAATCACCGACTCTGGATATACAAACAGAAAGCCCGGGAACTTCTCTGTTCCGAAGAAGGGCTGAAACACAGAGGGCAAAGGTGCATAGAACCGGAAGCTGTATTTGGACAGATAAAATTCAACATGAACTACAAGCGCTTCCGTCATTTTGGAAAGGACAAGGTTCTCATGGACTTTTCCTTCCTGGCCATCGCCTTCAATATAAAAAAGATGTGTACCAAGATGAATAAAGAGGGTATAAATTGGCCAATTAAACACCTTTACGGCCTTATTACCGCTCATTTAAGCTATTGGGAACAAAATAATCGAGATTATCTTCAGAATATCGCTGCCTGAAAAAGTTAACTACGCTCTTATCGTTGATAAAGAAAAGAGGGTGAATCGCGTATTACGACACACCCTCGTTTTCATGAAAAGCCGGCGTATATTTAATCAGACTGGCTTTATCTGCTTAATCTTTTGATATACATAGTAAAATGCAGGAACCAAGAACAAGTCGGCAAACAGCCAGGCTGTGGCATCGCCTAAACAAACCGCCGTATAACCCCAAACCGGAACAGCTAACAAACTGACTAATATACGGGCGATCATTTCTGCTACACCTGAGAACATAGACAGTTTCGTGAATCCGGCGCCTTGGATGGAATAACGCAAAATACACAAAAGACCGACTAATGGGAAGAAGATGGCAGACACATGCAAGTAAAGCATGGCATCTTTCAGAATCTCTGTCTCACCCGGATCAACAAACAAGTACAAGACTTGCTTTGAAGCCAGCATCAATACGGTAAAGGTAAACACTGCATAGATCAGCATCATGCCCACACTCGACTTAATTCCTTGCCAGACACGCTCAGGCTTGCCGGCCCCATAGTTCTGCCCCACATAAGTCGCCATGGCAATACCTAAACTTTCATACGGACACATAAAGAACATCTTCACACGAGCCGCCGCCGTAAAGGCTGCCACGCAAGCTGTTCCCAACGCATTGTTCGCACTCTGCAACATGATACTTCCTATTGCCGTAATGGAGAACTGCAATCCCATCGGCACTCCGATTCCCAATAAATTCCCCGCCAGTCTCGGACGGAATTTCCGATCATTCTTATCTCCCTGGATAATCTGGAAATGACGGTACATATAAAAATAACACAGAACAGCTGAAACACCTTGAGCTATCACCGTAGCAATACCTGCGCCCAATACGCCCCAGCCTAAGATCAGAATACAGAACAAATCCAACAAGACATTGAGTACGGTAGAGAATATCAGAAAATAAAAAGGCGTCTTACTGTCGCCCAAAGCCCGGATAATACTGGCCAGCAGATTATAAAAGAAGGTACACGGCACACCGATAAACGTCACCAGCAAATACAGGTAAGCATCTTCAAATATATTCTCAGGCGTCTGCATAATGCGCAGAATATTCGAACAGAAAAGACTGGTAATGACAGCAATGGATATAGACATGACAACAGCCAGCTGCAGACTGACAGCCACATAACGGCGCATCGTCTCATAATCACGTGCACCGAACTTCTGTGCGACCGGAATACCGAAACCGCAACAACAGCCGTTACAGAAACCCAATATCAGAAAAACGACAGAAGTACTGGCTCCAACGGAGGCCAACGCATTAATACCTAAAAACTTTCCAACGATTGCCGCATCAATCAGAGAATAAGTCTGCTGTAATAAGTTTCCCAGCAGCAAAGGCAATGTAAAACTAAAAATGAGCGTCAACGGCTTTCCAGCCGTCATTTCTTTTGAAGAAGCCATAAGGTTTTCTAATTTTGCAGCAAAGATAGAGAAGATTTAACAGACAGCATTTATTACTGTATGGCAAAAATGTCGAGAATTAAGAAAGAAAAACATATAGTTACCATCATGGTTAAATTATATTGCCAGAAGAAAGAAGGTAATACCGAATTATGCCCAAGTTGCCAAGCTTTACTCGATTATGCTTACTCCCGATTAGAGCATTGTCCGTTTGGAGAAAACAAAACCTCCTGCGAGAAATGCCCGATTCACTGCTATAAACCAGCCATGCGGGAAAAGATGCGGGAAGTCATGCGATTCAGCGGTCCACGTATGCTTCTGTATCATCCGATAGCAGCCATCCGACATCTGTTGAACCGATAAAAACAGTCTTATGACCTATTCTGAATTATTACCTTTACTGACAGTAGAAAGTAAAGACAACGGAGAAATATTTACACAAACCCGGCGGTTGGAACAAATCAAGAGTCTGCTGCAACATTCTCCTTATGAGGTATTGTATGAAGGGAAACTGTCCATCATCTACGGAAAGAAAGATGTTACTCCGGCAAAAGCCCAATTGCTCGTTTCCTCTCACATCGATACGGTATACGACCGTTGTTTCTGTGAAGAATCCGATAGCTGTTGGAAAGGCACATTCGACAACAGCGCCACCAATACAGCCTTAGTCCAGTTGATGCTGGAAAACAAAATAGGCGACCTTGTGCTGATCGCCTTTACCGGAGATGAAGAGATCGAATCCAGAGGAGCTCAGGAAGTCAAGCGCTGGTTTCACCAGCAGACCTGGCATCCGCAAGCCATTCTGGTTCTCGATGTAACAAACGAAGGCTGGGACGACGCTGTTTCCTTCACGATCGAAAACGACCGTGGCTTCGATCTCCTCACCGCCTATCAACTCATCTCTTCCATCCAGGAGGCAGAACAGCCCTGTGTCTTCCTGCACGACGCCCTGCCTGATGAAACCTGGATTTATGGAGAAAAACAATCCCCCGACGATCGGAGTTATCCTTGCCTCAGCCTCTGTCTGCCGGTAGGCGGAGACATGCACAGCGACACCGGTTGTTGGTTGAGGAAGGAAGAGCCGCAAATGTATATGAAGATACTATCAAGACTTTTAGAAAGCCTGGCATAATATCATTTTTTCTTATACACTTCATACTGCTTATCGACCATAATCTCTTTAACCGCCTGGATGTAATCAAAGCCATACTTTACATCCGGCAAGAGATAAGCACCTTCTACCCACTCATTCCATGCATAAATGGTGATCAGCTTGGGCTGTTCGGGATGATTGTCACAATATTCCTTCGCTTTTTGTAGAAAGGCAGCAAACGATCTGGGCGACTGGTTAAAATGAACCACATCCTTCTGCGTCTTATGAGGGAAACGTGGCGTATCATCCCAACCTATAGAGGCATTCGGGAAATAAGGGATGGAAACAGCCTCACTCCATTTCTCCAGACGTTCAAAAGCTTCGGTGCCCCATTGGATATAATCTTCCGGATGCGGTCCGCCCCAGTTATACAAAGTCAAGCTGCTAATTCCTAAAACCTTTATCTGGTTTAAGAAATTATCATTCGGTTCTCCTCCCGTCATTAACTGAATATGTAAACCGGGGAAACCGGCTTTTTTCACTTCTGCCCGGAAATAATCCAGTCCTTTACGGGTTTCTTCCAAAGAGCCGAACGTCTTGATCAAATTATCCACACTGAAAACAGAGAATACCGGTTCACCCTCTATCTTATAATAATTAGGCTGTTTGAAATATTGCTCTATCACCCGCTGTACCACTATCTTGAAGTTAGGCCAATCAATAGCTCCGTTCCACAACCGGGAATCATCATCCTTATACCGATGCACATTCCAATAATTACGGGCCACATCATGATCGGCCCACATAATATAGAAATTCATCTTCCGATTATTCGGCGCTTTCAGAAATCCGTCATTCAAACAACTTTCCAGAAATGGTCCGTTATTAAACCAATACCAATCAAAGATAAAAGTATTTACCCCATGATCAGTAGCCAAATCAATCCAACGCTCCATTACTTTCGGGTCATTATCCAATTCATATCCCCACAACGGGACCTTCGGCTGATAATGTCCCGGAAATCGGGGATTTCCTTTCTTGATAATCTCCCATTCACCCGTACCATCCGGCCACAGCACCTCTCTACCCATCGGGTCGTCATGACACGATGGCCAGATGTAGGCAGCTACTGTGTATTCGGAAGTTCTTCTCAAAGGCTCTATACTTCCATTTTCTTTGCTATTTGCCTTTATGCCAAGGCTTACTAATGCTAATGTTAACAAAGTAGCACAAAATACATTACATTCTCTCATAATATTTTTATTAAAATTTACCAGCCAGGATTTTGTTTCAAATTTGGATTTAGTGTTAATTCATCTTGTGGAATCGACCACAAATAATCTTGATTCTCCCGAAACTGATAACCATCCGGAATAACAGTTTTAAAATAATCAAGCAATCCATTCTCATCAACTTTCGAGGCGAAGTCTGGATATTGGTTCAAATCCACGGGATAACCTTTCGGACGTTTATTCTTAAATAAGGCACAAGCGGCCCATCTCATATAATCTTCGTCCCTTTGTCCCTCCAATGCTAATTCAACACGTCTTTCTCTCCGGATCTCATAAAGCTCATCCGACACCGGGTACCCATAATCCACCCAATTTTTGTCCAAGCTCTGTGAGTGGATCTTAAAATCAGGCATACCCACTCTCTGACGCAGTAAGTTTAACACATCATAAGAGACCACCTTATCCAATTCATATTTAGCCTCCGCATAATTCAATAGTACCTCACCATAACGTAAGATTATCAATCCTGTCTCGCTTTGAACTTCCCAAGACCTTCCCGCAGCTTGAGATTCTGGATTAGCCGTCTTCTTTACCTGAAATCCGGTTGTACATAACTGCAAAGCGCCCCCGTCAATTGTAGGACCCGTAAAATAAGCCCCAGTTTCAGCTGCCATTAAATCTCCTGGTATCCAGATCGTTGATTTCAATCGAGGATCACAATCTTCTGCAATTTTGGTTAGGAAATCATTCCCTTTTACACTTTCCGCCACATTCAAATAGTCATACAGATCGCCATTTTTATCTAAATAAGAGGTAACTAAATCCCAAGTTATTCCCTTGGACTCATTATTATAGGTGACATAACTTTGAGTTTTATTACCAGCACCCTCTGTCGCATTAAATGCTTTGTATAAAAGCACCTCATTGACATCCGACATATTATCAAATCCAAAAAGATGAAAATAATCGTCTTCCGTATTACCTGTACTATACAGTCCTACCTGATAATCACCCCGCATTAATTCCTCGGCCGCTTCTATGCAAGCCCTAAAATATTTATTAGGATCAGCATCCGATGTTCCAAACGCCGTATTAGCGTGGTACTTTTGCCAAGACCCCTCATATAAAGCAACCCTTGTTTTAAAAGCTAATGCCGCTTCTTTATTAATTCGATTATTTCCTACATCCTTCCTTAAATTAAGATGTGCAATCGCATTGTCCAAATCAGATATAATAGAATCGGCGATCAATATTCGCGAATCCCGGGGATGCATCAATGCTTCTTGATCCTCTAACTCTATCACTTTGGAATACCAAGGTATATCGCCATATTTCTTTAACAAATCAAAATAAAACCAAGCCCTAAAGAAATAAGCCTCTCCTAAATATTGTTTATAATCCTTATAAGCGCTCTCGCATTTTGAATAATTCTCGAAAAAAAGGTTCACTTTACGGATATTCGCCCATTCTCCCATCCAACTACCAGTAGTTTTGGTCCGAGTACCATCTAATATAACACTCGGACTACCATTGATCATATCGTCACTATCGAAAGCCATATCCAACATCTGCGATTGAGAACAAAAAGCCGGATAAAACTGCCTCGTATAATACTCCAACTCTGTCGCAGTACTCCAATAATCATCCATCGTAACTTGATCCAACGGCTGCAAATCTATAAAATCCTCACAAGAGCAGAAGGCTCCTAACAAAAATATAGATAATAAGATTCTTTTCATAACTCTACAAATTAATTAATTAATAAGTCACTGTTAAACCCACGGAATAGATTCGGTCAGCTCCATACGTTAAACGTCCAGAGCCTGCAGTCCCCATATAGTTTCCAGAACCTCCTTCCGGAAAACCTACCGGAGCAACGGGGTCTATACCATTTGGCAATTTAGAGAATGTAAGCAGGTTCTCTCCCGAAAAATAAATCCGGAGCTTTTGTAAATGAAGTTTCGAGGTGATACTCTTCGGGAAGCTATAGCCCAACTGTACATTTTGCAAACGCAAATAAGCCGCATTTTGCAAATATCTGGTATTCGCGTGATTCTTATTTTTAGCCTCCTCCGTATCATTCAAATAAGGACGCGGCCAATAAGCGTCCGTATTTATATTCGCATCGCCCTCATATAAACCACTATATCTCGTTCCCGGCTGATCCCTGAAATAATCTAAATGATCCGGATTCAGGCAAGACTCCCACCAACCATTAGTAAATCCCCAGAAGATATTCGACATACGATAGAAATACATATCCTTCTTAGCCACACCTCGCCAAAGCATGGAGAAGTCGAAACCTTTATACGATACACCTCCGCTAATCGTATATTGATAATGGGGCTGATCATTCCCGATAATGGACATATCCCCATGATCTCCTATCGTATTAGCTCCATTATTTACTTTACCATCCCCATTAATATCCTCGTATTTCAAATCTCCCGTGTTCCAGTTCGCCGCGATATGGGTCAAATCCACCTTGGATACGTAAGAATCCACCTCCTCTTGCGTCCGGTACAGATCATACACGGTATATCCCCAAATATCACCAACCTCTGCGCCTTCATACCAAGTTGATAGTGTTCCCGTAGGATTGAAATATTTGGTAACGACAGAGCGATAGTCATATAAGCTTACACCGATATTATAAGACAGACCATTCGCCAACGCATGCTTCCAATTCAAGCTAACCTCCCAACCCCGGGTTCGTAACGTAGCGTTATTCTCCTTAGGCACATCCGCTCCAATCACGCCGGGTACAGCCTCCGCTGGTCCAACCATATCGGTAGTCCGCCGCTCAAACCAATCGGCAGTAGTACTTAACCGATTATCCAAGAATGATAAATCCAAACCGACATTGGTTGTCGTAGCGGTCTCCCATGTCAAGTTCCTATTAATCAAAGCTGGAGCTGAAGTATATCCCATAGGCCGTGTAGAGCCATATCCAAATATCCAATTCAATTTATCTGCGGATATTGGCATCAACGCCAAATCACTGTACGGACTAATATTCTGGTTTCCTAACTGTCCCCAAGAGGCACGGATTTTTGTCGAATTCACATACCGTCCTACATTTTCCCAAAAAGGCTCATTATGTAAATTCCATCCCACGGAGAAAGAAGGGAAAGTTCCCCAACGTCTGCCATTTCGGAATACATAAGAACCATCCCGCCGAACATTCGCCTCAAATAAATACCTCTCTTTATAATTATAATTCAACCGGGCGAAATAACTCTCCGTAGCGTTATGTGCTAAGGCCTCAGTCAATACTGCATCACCAGTAGCTGTAGGAAAAGAAGGGACATTTTCTGATATCAAATCAGTTTTATAACCTTGTAACCAAGATTCATTTCCCTTCTCAAACTGCATACCAACTAAAACTGTAAAATCATGCTCCTCTTTAATATTAAAATTATAAGAAGAATAAATATTAGTTGTCCAATATTTCTTTATATACTTTCTTCTCGTTAAATTGTTCGGAATACTAACACCATGTACATACGGCTTGTTATTGATGTCATATATAATTATAGATTTCTCTACTTCTGAAATTTCTTGGTTATAAGTATTATAAGCAAAATCTGCATTTATTTTCCAACCATTCAAAGGGCGAATTTCCATTAGAAAAATATTCCATAAATCTATATCATCTTGTTTATCCGTACCCGATTCTATGGAAGGAATATGAGATTCAAACATATAATTACCATAACCATCATATAAAGGGGTAATTGGATAATTCCTAGAAATATGACGATACATGAACGAATAATCTCCTTCTTTTGTCATATTAGGTTTTTCTCTAATCTTCTTTGTAAATCGACTCTCATAACCAAAATCCCACCAATCGGTAATAGAGACATTTATTTTCCCAAGCGTATTGATTCGTTTAAAATAGTCTGTACCAAAATTCAACACACTATTATCATCCACATAGCCTGCCGAGAAATAATACGATACCTTATCCGAGCCTCCTTGCAAAGAGATATCATGTTTCTGGTTCACGCTATTTCCAAAATAGATGTCCCACCAATCCGTATTCGCGTAATTCAAATTTGCATTATTCCAAACATCGCCTTCAGGCATCGCTCCAAAATGAGTAGCTTCCGCCGGCCAATCCGGAATTGAATTCTTAATATACTCAAAATCTCCTTTTTGAAAGGCGATTACCCGTTCTATCGTCTCATCGCTAAACGGATGCCCTCCCATATTATCACCTGCCTCATTCAAGATACGTGTCCAAGTGTAAGAATCCAAGCTTTCCGGAAGTTTCTGAGCAGTCTTAACAATCAAATTTCCCGTATAAGAGACACTCACTTTCTCGTTTTTTTTAGCTTTCTTCGTAGTGACCAATATCACTCCGTAGGGCGCTCTTGCTCCATAAATAGCGGATGCCGCAGCGTCTTTTAAGACCGAGATAGACTCTATATCATCTGGATTCAAGTTATTCAAGTCACCAGGAAAACCATCAATTACAACATAAGGTGAGCCACCATTCAATGAACCCATTCCGCGAATAGAGATATTCATCGTAGCTCCCGGTTCAAAACCATCCTGTGTTCCTATGTCAAAATCAAGACCAGGAGATGCCCCCTGCAACAGTTGTGAAACAGTTGAAGACTGACGATCCTTTAAATCCTTATCAGATATAACATTTACCGCCCCAGTCAAATTCACCTTTTTCTGTGTTCCATACCCCACAACTACAACTTCATCCAAAGCCTCAGCGTCTTCTTTTAATGTGATGGACAATGTTTTTTGATTTCCAACTTTAATTTCTTGGTTCGCATAACCGATATAAGAGATTTGTAAGGTAGCTCCTTCTTCTACTTCCAATGAAAACTTACCATCCATATCGGTAATGGTTCCATTGGTTGTTCCTTTAACCATTACATTAGCTCCGATAACAGGCATACCGGATGGATCAACGATGGTCCCGGTTACAACTTTTCCGGATTGTTGAACCACGGCATCTTTCTGCATCAACAGGATATTATTCCCCTGCATGGCATAAACAATGTCTGTTCCAGCGAACATTTGATTTAACACTTCGGCAACCGTTTCGTTGTTTACCTGGATCGTCACAGTGTTGTTCAGATTTACTTTGTCATGATTATAGACAAACAAATAATCTGTCTGCTCTTCGATTTGCTTGATAACATCTTTCGCCTGTTTCTGATTTGCATAGATATTAACCCTCAGACTTTGTGAATTTACATTTACTGCAAAGGCCGAAGAGACACATAATACTCCAAATAATGAGGTTAACTTCATTAGTTTAAAAATGTGCTTAAATTCGGTTAACAACAAGGCATTTGATACCTTGATCAACTTTTTATTCATAACTTTGTTGCAATTAATTTGTTGGTATTCGATTTAATTCCCGTTAGTGTCAGAATACTGACTTTTTTGAGCCGGGTTATGTGGCAGCATTACCCGGCTTCTTGTTTTATTCGTTCATTTATCCATAGGCACTTTATTTTATTGTTATTACATTCTGTTCGTTATCCTTTACATAATGGAAATGATGTTCCATCTGTAAAACCTTCAACACCTGTTCCACTCCGTCTTTGCTCCGGAACTTTCCCGTATAACGTTCCTTCAAAAAGGCTTGGTTCTGATGCTGTATCTTCACATCAAAATACAAAGACAACTTATCCATAATTCTGGAAATCGGTTCATTCCGGAAACAGATCATACCTTCTTTCCATTTGAAATAATCTGGATTCTGAATAAATTCCGAATAATATTGCCCGTCCTTGGAATAAACCATCTCTCCAGGTTTCATCGAATGAGGTTCCCGCCACCTTGATGATTCCAGTAAGACACTTCCTTTTAATAAAGCCACTTCAAAGTCAGCTTCTTCTTCATAGGCTAAAACATTAAATTCAGTTCCCAATACTTTTACATCCACTTTCGAAGTCTTTACGACAAATGGAACCTTTTCATTCCGACGAACTTCAAAAAAGGCTTCTCCTGAAAGTTCCACCGAACGAGTATCTTTCTGAAAAGATAATGGATAAACTAATTTGGAATGGGCATTCAGCCACACTTTTGTACTATCCGGTAAAATCAGTTCAGCCCGTTGTCCGGCAGGTACATATAAAGTTTGGTATAGAGGTTTCTCTTCTACATCTCTTTCAGGTTGTCTGAACTCCCACCCATACTGAATTCCTAATACCAACAAAATCACAGCTGCAACCTTCGCCAATTCTATGCCAACCGAACGAAGCTTCATTTGCTTTGCCCGCTTCTGAAGCATCTGGGCTGCCGATTGGTTCATCACGGAGATGTCGAATGCTTTATGTAAAGCCATGAACTCCTTTACATGCGCTTCATCCGCATCCAGCCAATCGACAACTTGCTCTGCTTCTTCTGCCGTTACTCGTCCTTCAATATATCGCTGTAATAATTCGTAATCCATCTTTTTTATCCGTTTCATTAATATGACAATTTAACCTGAAAAACCCCTGAACAAAAAATCCACTTTTTTCAGAAAAAAAATCAAGAGGTCGATTTTCTTGTATATTTTGCCTGTTTCGTATTAGGAGAAATGACTGATATTCCGTTTCTTTGTTCTAACAAATAAAAACGGATTGCAAACTTAAACAACAAAAATGGGATGAAGAATATTTGGAGTTTATTAAGTGTCACTTTATTACTGACCGCTTGCGGCTCAAAGCAGCAAGACCAGATGGCGTTTCAAAACACGATTCCAATCGAGCCTACCGATAGCAAAGAAATGATTATCGAAAAAGCAGCTCACGTGGTTCCAACGGAAAACCAGTTGGCAGCTCTTCATAATGAATACATAGCATTTATCCATTTCGGTCCCAATACATTTACCCGCCGCGAATGGGGAACTGGCATGGAAGATCCAAAAGTCTTCAACTTGAAGAATCTGGATACAGACCAGTGGTGTGAAACCCTGAAAGCAGCCGGTATGAAAATGGTTATTCTGACAGTAAAGCATCACGATGGTTTTGTATTATGGCAAAGCCGTTACACGACTCATGGAATTATGTCGAGTCCATTTCAGAATGGGAAGGGAGATGTCCTAAGAGACTTATCGGCTTCCTGCCAGAAATATGGATTAAAACTGGGTATTTATCTTTCTCCAGCTGATTTGTTCCAGATAGAAAGTCCAGACGGTCTATACGGGAACCTGAGTAAATATACCAAAAGGACGATTCCGCGTGAAGTTCCTGGCCGCCCGTTTGCCAACCAGACTAAATTTGAGTTTGAGGTGGATGATTACAATGAGTATTTCCTCAACCAGTTGTTTGAATTGCTGACTGAATACGGTCCTATTTATGAAGTATGGTTCGACGGAGCTCATCCGAAGCGGAAAGGCGGACAACGGTATAACTATACCGCCTGGAAGGAATTGATTCACACGCTGGCTCCGCAAGCCGTTATCTTTGGCCGTGAAGATGTCCGTTGGTGCGGTAATGAAGCAGGACAAACCCGAGACACCGAATGGAACGTCATTACTTATCCGCACAATCCGGATACAGCTACGGTTTTCGTAGATATGATGGATAAAGACCTGGGCAGTCGCGAGGTATTGTATAAAGCGAAATACTTGCATTACCAACAGGCTGAAACGAATACCTCCATCCGCGAAGGCTGGTTCTACCGCGACGATACGCATCAGAAAGTTAGAAGTGCTGACGATGTGTTTGATATTTACGAGCGTGCTGTTGGCGGTAATTCCACCTTCCTGTTGAATATTCCTCCCAATCGCGACGGACGTTTCTCACCAGCCGACGTGGCTTCGCTGACGGAAGCCGGGAAACGGATCCGGGAGACTTACGGTACGAACTTATTGGAAGGAGCCAAAGGCCCAAAAGAAGTTTTGGACGATGACGAGAATACCTATGTCGAATTGGATGGAAAGAAGAAAGAGATCACAATCTCGACACCTCAACTTATTACATTCAATCGTTTGCTCTTGCAGGAAGCCATCGCTTCGCATAGTGAACGAGTTGAGAAACATGCGGTAGATGCCTGGATTGACGGCCAGTGGAAAGAAATTGCCCAAGCGACCAATATCGGATACAAACGCATCCTCCGTTTCCCGGATGTGACTACGGACAAGATTCGCATCCGTTTCCTGGAAAACCGGGCGAATCCGGCTATCCATACCATCACGGCTCATCACTATCAGGCACGTCCGCCTCAGTTGGACTTTATCCGGGATCTCGCCGGAAATGTTCGTATTGAGCCCAAACTGCAAGACTTCCAATGGAATCAATACGGAGAAAATGCCTCTAAGAATTTGAGTCAAGGATATACCGTCTATTATACAACAGACGGCAGTACTCCGACTACTTCATCCACAAAATACACAAAACCGTTCCAGATGGAAAATGGAGAAGTAAAGGCCTTTGCTGTATTAAATGGGATGGAAGGTGCCATGCAGTCAGATCATTTCGGATGGATCAAACAAGACTGGAAACTAATCTCGGCTAGCAGCGAAACAGAAGAGCATGCTGCCACATTAGCTTTCGATGAACAGCCTCTTACCTATTGGTTATCCAAGCCAGGCAACAGGCAGTCTATCGCTATCGACTTAGGAACTCCACGCGAGCTCAGGGGATTTGCTTACACACCGCAGACTGTCAATGCCGAAGGTATGATGGAAAAAGGAGTATTCTATGTTAGTGCTGATGGCAAGAGTTGGAAAAAGGTTGAAGATTTTGAATTCGGTAATCTGATCAACGACCCGACCAAACGCCAGCATTACTTCCAGCAACCGGTTTCAGCCCGCTTCGTTAAAATAGAAGCCACCCGTATCGCCGCCGGAGGTCAGGTAGTAGCTATTGCAGAATTAGATTTGTTCTAAACTTCACGAATCTTTTTCGTGGAATTAACTCACATAGAAAAGCCCCTCGGAGAGATTCGAAGGGCTTTTCTCTTTTTCCGGGTCTTTCTTTAATATCCCGGGTTTTGTGTCAGCTGTTTATTCAGTGTAAGTACATTGTCGGGAATCGGGAAAACAGTGGTATAACCATTTTCTTCTTGCGGTAACTGCGGGCGACTGCTATATGTCCTCGTAAACCGACCAAAGCGAACCAAGTCTTGTCGGCGCCAGCCTTCCCAAGCCAATTCCAACTGACGTTCTGCCAGAATATTCTCAAGCGTGGCTTTCCGTTCCGGCATGCCTGCCCGCCGGCGTACTTCGTTAAGTTCGCTGTCACCATTCTCACCGTTTCTCACTTTGGCCTCACTCTTCATCAGCAGGGCATCCGCATACCGGAAAAGGACAATATCATTGTCAGATAATTTTCCGTCCTTCGTTCCCTGACTATCTACTTCGTATTTCTTCATCCGCGCTCCAGCCGTCTTCTCGGCTGCCAGTCCTGAAAGATCCAGCTGAATATCCCAAGGGAGATATTCCAAGACCGTTCCATTATCCAACCGAACCGTATCACCGTTCAAGTCTAATACAACTCCCGCAAAATAGCAGGCATCAAAGCGGGTATCGACAGAATCCGTTCCGTAACCAAATGTCTGAAGGGCTTCGATAGTAGCACTCGATCCATTCTCGCCTCCCAGTCCATACGCCTTGGCATGATTATAATGACGGGAACGGAAAAGATTCTGCATTTGATTCGTATATAAATTCTTATCCATCGGAATGGTAAAGATGTTCTCTTCCGAACCTTCGTTATAGACTTTGAAGTTATCGGTATAAGCAGGAGAAAGTCGGTAGCCACAGACTGCCAGTGAATCACAATATGCCATCGTTGTTTGCCAGGCATTCAGGGAACGGTCGCCTACCTGAAAATAAATCGACTTTCCATCCGGGCGGGCGGTAGTCGTCCACCGGTCATGCAAATAGACTTCGCAGTTTAATGCCAGTTTAGCCAACAGAAAGAATGCCACCGGGCGCGTTACCCGTCCGTAATAATCACCCGGATAATTACTTCGTTCCAAACTCAAATCGGGTAATGCAGCCTGAAGTTCATCCACGATAAACCGGAAAACCTCACTCCGTTCGCTTTGTTTTACATCTTGCATCGGCGTAGACGACGACAACACCAACGGCACACGCCCGAAAAGATCGACCAAATAATAATAGTATAAGGCACGGATTGCCCGGACTTCCGCCAAATAAGGTGACAACTCGTACTCCGGATGTTGTTTCTGCAAGGTCTGTAAGATTTCCAGGGATTTATTACTTAATACGATCACCTTATACAGATATTCCCAGGTCGCCTGGATCGCGTAATTATTCGTTCCCCAACGATGCAAGAACAATCCTTGCCAAAAACCACCGTCGTACCAGTCGCCGCCTCGTGTCGGAAGCATGGCCTCATCCGTCGTAAACGTATTCAAGTCGTATACGCCACGATACGTTCCTTGCAGACCCTGACTATCACTATTTCCTCCTATATAATTATATAAGGTAGCTACTGTATTCAGATAAATATTGGCTGGCGTATCAAAGGCTTCTTCTTCAGAAATCTGATCACGCGGATGTTCTTCCAAGAATTTACTGCATCCCATTAACAGGAAAAGACTACTTATATATAGAAACAAACTGAACTTCTTCATACCCGACAAACATTAAAATTGGAAATTCAAACCGATTGAATACGAACGGGCCACCGGATAATTCCGTTTATCGTCAACTCCCAGTGTACTGTTCACAATCGAACTATTAATCATTGGCGTCAAACCAGAATAAGCGGTTATGGTTGCCAAATTATTTACAGACGCAGACAAGCGCAAATACCGAATATATTTCTTCAGTTTCCCCAAAGGTACGTTCCAGCCAACTGTCAGATAATCAAAATTGACATAGTCTCCGTTTTCCAACCAATAGTCGGTAGCGGTCTGGTCTTTGATCCGCTGTTCGGGAGCACCTTTCATGACGTTATAGTCCGGGAAACTTCCCATATTCATATAACTCAGTGCCGTTCCATTATAAATCTTGTGTCCGAAAGCGCCATTCATCTGCAGGGAGATATCGAAGTTGCGGTATCGGAAACTGAAGTTCGAGCCCAACGTCGCCTTAGGTGTAGCTTGGCCTGCTACATAACGGTCTTCTCCATCCTCCAGATTTACCCCATTTCCATTCAAGTCCGCCACTTCGTACCGGTAACTGCCGTCGGCCTGTTCCACCAATCCGGTACAATGCGGCAAATAGAAAACACCCAACGACTCTCCTACTATCTGATATACAATATGATTGTTTCCACCGTGAAAACCGGCTCCGTTCAGGCTGGCTATCGGCGTATATTGCGGTGCCGACATATATTGTCCGTTATACATACCGCTCAACGATAACAGTTTATTCTTCTGGAAAGCAACATTCACATTAATATTCAGTTCCATATCTTTCTTTTGAAGCGGAGTGATGCCCAAGCCCAGTTCGACTCCACTATTTTCCATCGAGCCTAAATTGGCCAATAACTTATTATAGGCAAACGGTGGTACACCCACATCATACAGATATAACATATCACTCGTTTTAGCCCGATAATAATCGGCAGCCAAGATCAGACGATTCTGGAAGAAACCGGCATCCAGCCCGACATTGACCGTCCGCTTCACTTCCCATTTCAAATCCGGATTGGCATTTCTGATCACACCCATCGTAACCGTAGGTGCTCCGTTTACCGAAACAACCCCATTCGGTTTCATTAACTGTAAAGAGTTATACGAATCAATGGCTCCTAAATTACCCGATACACCATAACCCGCACGCAGTTTCAGATTATTCAGAAACGAGACGTCTTTCAGAAAACCTTCTTCCGACAAGATCCACGCCAGTGATGTAGAAGGGAAAAATCCCCAACGGTTATTCTCTCCTACTTTCGACGAAGCATCCGCGCGGGCATTGGCCGTCAAGACATACTTTCCGTCATACACATAGTTAATACGGGCCAGGAAAGAAGCCAACCGGGGTGATTCATAAAACGAACCTGTTCCTTCCCACAAGCGGACAGCACCAGCCTGCAAGTTATTATATCCATACTGGTCGGTAGTAAAGTTGGTCACAGTAGTATAAAATCCGGTCAGAATCTTTTTCTGTACTTCCGCCAATCCCAGGACATCCAATTTATGCTTTCCCCAGGTATTAGCATAGCTCAACATCATGTTGCCAAGCAAGTCTTCCGTCTTGTTTTCCCCTTTGTAAGCTTGTCCGTGTGCCCAGACCGAAGTAGGCAGATACTGCGAATTTTCTATGACATTATAAGAATACGAGCCAAAAACAGAAAACGTCAGATGCCGGTTCAGCAACAGAGAAAGTTTCATGTGCGTATTAAAATGGGCATTCGATTCATCATCCTGCACCTCCAGCCAAGCCAACGGATTGGTGATCTGACTGGCATTCGTAATCTGATCCCACGAGCCTGTTTTCACGTTCCGATGATTTGGGAAAGTCGGATTGAATGTAGCCGCCGAATAGAAGGTCTTTTGTTCATCCGTCAGGTAATTATTCTTCTGCAAAGAACCGAACAAACCCATATCCAACTGAAAACGATCCTGAAAGGCTTTCTGCGACAGATTCACCTTCGCCGTAAAATTCTGATACGCATTATTCTGCACCACTTCTTTCCGGTCCATCATACCGATAGAAGCTCGGTAATTGGTTGTATTCGTCCCGCCTCCAAAAGCGATATGGTGATTTTGCATGACTCCCAAACGAGTAATCTCTTCGGGAAAATTCGTCTGGTTGCCTAAATCCAGAATATCCACATTCAGTTGCCGTGCTACTGCCCGGAATTCATCGGCAGAAAGCATTTCCAGATTCTTGTAAACCGACTGAATGCCATAATTTCCCGTATAACTTACCCGAAAAGATTCACTTTTCCCTTTCTTGGTTGCCACCTCAATTACGCCGGAAGCACCCCGAGATCCGTATTGGGCAGTCTCGGACGCATCTTTCAAAATCGTGAAACTCTCAATGTCGGCCGGATAAATCGTATTCAATGCACTCAGATCAGCCGATACCCCGTCAATAATTACCAAGGGATCATTTCCTCCCGTCAGAGAAGTTGTTCCTCTGACACGTACCGACGACAGCATCGCTGCCCGGTTTTCTCCTGAAGAGATACTGACACCCGCCGATTGTCCGCTCAAAGCTTCCAAGGGTGTCGTTACAAATCCTTTATTCATCCGCTTTTCAGAAACCTTATCGACAGCCCCCGATACGGTTTGCTGGCTTCCGACGGCATATCCGACCTTGATTTCTTCGACCCGCAATGAATCTATCCGCAATGTATCTGAAGAGATTAACTCCACTTGTCCCTTCGCGCCCAATGAAAAGCCTAAGAAACAGGCCATCAACAACTGGCGCACCTGTGTTTTAATGGTACGATCCATAAAGCTTTTTATTTCAGAACAAGTAAACTCAAAAGAAAGTTTACTTTCGTTTGCTTAAATTTACAAGAACCAGATCAGCAAAGGCAAATAATCTTTCAAGGCAACGCGAAGGACTTTCAATGATTTGGTAATATGATATTCCACACTTTTGGGAGCCAAGTGCAAGGTTTCGGCTATTTCCTTCACCGACATCTGTTCATAACGGCTCATGATAAAGATCTGACGTGTCTGTTCGGGTAAAGAAGCCAATGTATCCTCCAATATCCGGGTTATTTCAGAAGAAAACATCTCTTCCGGATTACAAGCCTGCAAAGTAGCAATCCGATAAGAAGTATCCCGCATCTGTTTATCGGAGATATTTTCCATCGCTTCCCATTCGATGGCCTGATGCTTCAGGTAATTCAGTGCCCTATTCTTCAGGATAGTCGTCAGCAAGGCCAATGGCGTATTTACCGTCTCCGTCTTCAAAGTCTCCCATAATTGTATCAAAGCCTCTGAAGCAATATCTTCGGCCACCCTGTCATCGCGGACATACGACTTCACAAACAGGAATGACCGCTTATAGTACTCCGTATATAATCCACTGAAACTGATATTATTCATGGCACAAGACGTCTGATCTTCTGATCAAATCCGCGGTAAAGTTAATGAAAAGTTTGTATCAACAAAGGAAAAACGAAAGACTATTTACGTAAAAATTGATTTACTTTTAATTGATTCATCTTAGTGAATTAAACAGATCACCCGGGTGAATCAATCAATTCAGCTATATGAATCAATTAATTCACCCGGGTGATGCAAACGAAAGCTTATTTATTTTTAATTAATTACAGTCTCTTATCCAAGAGTTTATCATGGATTAGAAATGACTGCTTCCATCGAAACAATGCGTACATACCTTGCATTTAGGTAATCCGATCGCTTCAATCAGCGTCTCCAACGTATTGAATTTCAAAGAAGTCAGACCAAAACGCTCAGCAATGATAGAAACCATTTTCTTATATTCCGGAGAATCGGTTGTTGCATACTTGTCCAGATTCTTGTTTTCGTCGCCTTCCAGTTCTTTAATAATACGACGTGTGATCAATTCCAGATCACTCTTGGATGAAGTAAATCCGATGAAAGGACAACCATAAATCAACGGCGGGCAAGCGATACGCATGTGCACTTCTTTTGCTCCATAATCATACAGGATCTTTACGTTATCACGCAACTGGGTTCCACGGACAATAGAATCATCGCAGAACAGAATCCGCTTGCCTTCCAACATCGAACGGTTCGGAATCAGCTTCATCTTAGCTACCAGCGAACGCATCTCCTGGTTTGACGGCGTAAAACTGCGCGGCCAGGTCGGGGTATATTTGGCTATGGCACGATGATAAGGCACTCCTTTTCCTTCTGCATATCCTAACGCCATACCTACTCCTGAATCAGGAATACCGCAGGCACAATCTACTTCCGAATGATCTTTCTGGCCCATCTTGTATCCACAGGCAAAGCGGACTTCCTCCACATTTTTCCCTTCGTAGCTGGAAACCGGGAAACCGTAGTAAACCCACAGGAAAGAACAAATCTGCATACCTTCGTTCGGTTTCCGCATCTGTTCCAATCCGTCGGCCCGCAGGCGGATGATCTCTCCCGGTCCGACAAATTTATCTATTTCATATCCTAAGTTCGGCAGACTGCTTGACTCACTGGTAGCTGCATAGGCGCCGTCTTTCTTTCCGATAATAATCGGCGTACGCCCCCATTTATCACGGGCGGCAATAATACCGTCTTCCGTCAGCAACAGCATCGAACAAGAACCCTTGATCCGGTTATAAACATTTTCAATACCTTCTACGAAATTCTTGCCTTGTGTAATCAAAAGAGCAACCAGTTCTGTCTGATTGGTCTTACCCGAGCTTAATTCTGAAAAATGCATATTGAGATCGAGCAATTCTTTTTCCAGCTCGTCAATATTATTGATCTTAGCAACCGTAACAATCGCGAATTTACCCAAATGAGAATTGATAACGATTGGTTGGGCATCTGTATCACTGATGATACCAATACCTGCATTTCCTACGAATTTAGGCAGAGCTGCCTCAAACTTGGTGCGAAAATAAGAATTTTCCAGATTATGAATCGAACGTGTAAACCCATTTTCCTTATCGTATGTAGCCATACCGCCTCGACGGGTTCCTAAATGTGAATTGTAGTCCGTACCATAGAACAAATCAGTAGCACAGGCCGACTTAGAGATAGTACCGAAAAAACCACCCATTGTGTTTATTCTTATTATTAAGTTTTAGAAATATGGATGCAAAAATACAAAATATCAGTCAGCTGTAAAAAGGCCGTAATCAAAAAACATCTTAACCGCCTCATCTTCCGGATTTCATTGTGTCTGTGAAAAACAAAAATAGGAGAAGAAATGATTCCATTAGCCGTACTCTTTATCTAATAATGAAAGAAAAAACTGACAAATTGACGACATATTACTTTTTATCAAAAGTAGTTGATCCGCATATCCGATTTTTACTATAAATTTGCCAGAAAACAAAGCTGAACAGCTTCGAATAAAATCTTGTCACGAAGATGTAACCTGATAGTCATCGCCCGTTGATAAAAAATCATTTACTTTACATCCTAAAAACAGATAAACAAATGCAACTAAAAAACATGTACAAAAGATGGAGCCTGCTGGCTCTTATTGCAGTCAGTTCTGCCGGATCGCTATTTGCGCAATCCCGCATCTATATTCATTCACACAATGATTACTGCCAGCGTGTTCCTTTTTACCAGGCTTATTCACAACAGGTATATTCCATTGAAGCCGATATTTATACAAATGCCGACGAGACGGGGCTGCTGGTTGCTCACGATCGGGACGAGCTGCCGACTGCTTTAACCATCGACGAGCTTTACATCAACCCGATTGTAACCCAGTTCAAACGTAATCAGGGAAAACCCTGGGCCGATAACGATCATACGCTGCAACTGATGATTGACCTGAAGACGGAAGAACATCCTACATTGGATCTATTGGTAAAGAAACTCCAACAATATCCCGAAGTATTTGACCCGTCGGTCAATCCGAAAGCCGTAAAAGTGCTGATCACAGGTAATACACCGAAACCGGAAGATTTCAAGAACTATCCGGATTTTATCTTTTTCGACGGAAGACCTCAATATGACTACACGCCGGAACAATTGGAACGAATCGGACTAGTCAGTGATTCGTTCGACAAATATTCACACTGGAACGGAAAAGGTGCCATCATTGCTCCAGAAAAAGATAAAATCAACCAAGTCATCCATAAAGTACACAACTGGGGAAAACCGGTCCGCTTTTGGGGAACACCCGACGGGGTAACGGCTTGGAATACATTTCATGACATGGGAATCGATATTATCAATACCGACAAACCAGAACTGTGCTCAGACTTCTTCAAGGACTTCGACCGTAAGAATATGCAACTGGCAGAAAAAACAGTTGTCCAAGTTTCGGAAGAAAAGGCCAGTGCAACCCGTTTGGACAAGGCAACCCGTTCTTTTGAGGGGTTTGACCAATCTTCCAGTTACTTGAATCAGCCGGTTGAAATCTATCAGCCAACTTTCCAATCGGATAATGCCGATCGAACTCCCAAGAATATTATCCTTATGATAGGTGATGGCATGGGACTGGCACAAATCTGCGCCGCCCAGACAGTCAACCAGGCATTGACTATGTTGCAACTGAAACACATCGGCCTGCTTAAGACCCAAGCAAAAGATCAATATACAACCGACTCAGCCGGAGCCGGCAGCTCCATAGCGACCGGACAGCCGACTTGTAACCGTTATATCAGTGCCAATGAAGACGGAAGCATCAATCCTTCCCTAACTGAGATTTTGGCACCACGACAGTATGCCTGCGGTATCGTAACCTTGGGCAATATAGCTGACGCAACCCCAGCGGCCTTTTACGGACATACAACAGAAAGAGACCAAACCGACGAAATTACCCGTTGGCTATTGAAAGGGAATTTATCCTTGCTCAACGGTTCCGGAATGTCGACCCTTACAGACAGGAAAGACGGCATCAACCTCAAAGAAGAATTAGCCAAACAATATGTCATCTCTACCTCGGTCGATGAAATGAATACTAATGGAGACAAGGAAATCTGTGTGGACGAACGGATGGGCAAAGCTACCACTGAAAAAAGTTTGCCTCTTCTGGCAGAAGCTACCCAGAAAGCGATACAGAAATTGAAGAACGCCGGCAGCAAAGGTTTCTTTCTGATGATTGAAGGAGCGAAAGTAGATTATGCCGGCCATGCCAACTTCTTGCCCGGCTCCGTTCTGGAAACGCTTAGTTTTGATCAGGCCGTAGCCGAAGCCCTCAGATTTGCCGACCAGAATGGAGAAACATTGGTAATCGTAACTGCCGATCATGAAACCGGAGGCTTGACACTGGTTGACGGAAACGTAGATAAAAAGAAAATCACAGCCCGTTACATGACCGACGATCACACACCTATCATGGTGCCAGTCTTTGCTTACGGTCCGGGCTCATCCAAGTTCTGTGGAGCTTATCAGAATACAGAAATATTCCACAAAATCCTGGAAATTCTACAAATCAAACCTTGAAAAAGGGACTTCAAAGAAATAGGATACATATTTTAACATAGATATAATATCAGATATGTCAAGCACTTATCACTAAAATAAAACGAAATGAGGAAAAATGCCTTGCAGATTCAGAAATTATATCTACTTTTGCACTCGGGTAAGTCCTACACGGCAAGCTCCCTCGGAATCCCCCAGGACTTGACCGTAGCAAGGGTACTTGGTTGTAGCGGCGCGATGTAGCAAGCTTACCCATCTGCCTCTTTAGCTCAGTTGGCCAGAGCACGTGATTTGTAATCTCGGGGTCGTTGGTTCGAATCCGACAAGAGGCTCAAAGAAAAGCGGGAAAAGAATAATACTTTTCTCGCTTTTTTGTCATTATATAAATTACCTCATAAATATAAGGTCCATGAAAGTTATATTAGTTAACGGAAGCCCACATCACAAAGGATGTACTTTCACCGCTCTACAAGAAATAGAAAAGGAATTACAAGCACAAGGTATTGAAACGGAAATATTCTGGATTGGTATTCGCCCGCTTTCTAGCTGTATGGGCTGTAATTATTGCTTGGAAACAGGTCGCTGCTGCATGGAAGATTCAGTAAATCTGTTTTTAGAAAAAGTTACCCAGGCTGATGGATTCATCTTTGGATCACCCGTTCATTTTGCCTCTGCTACAGGAGCACTGACTTCATTTATGGACCGTGCCTTCTACGGACGTGCCAAATTATTCGCTAACAAACCAGCGGCCGCTATCGCCAGTTGCCGAAGAGGCGGTTCTTCTACCACTTTCGACCAACTGAATAAATACTTTACCATCAGTAATATGCCTGTCGTGTCTTCCAATTACTGGAATACGGTACATGGAAATACTCCAGAAGAGGTAGCTCAAGACATCGAAGGTTTACAAACCATGCGTATTCTTGGCAGAAACATGGCATGGCTGCTCAAATGCATTGAAGCCGGGAAGCAGGCAGGCATCAATCCGCCGGCCTTTGAAGCTCGTACCAATACAAACTTCATCCGCTAAATCGGCCTTAATTGTATAGAAATTAAGCTAATGGACTAAAATAAATCAGGAAATAAAGCCGAGTATCAAAAAAGAATACATAAATTTGTAGGAAACCAAAAAACTATAGCAATGGATAAATATGTACGTTTCGACTGGGCGATGAAGAGAATGCTCCGGGATAAAGCCAATTTTGCTGTCCTGGAAGGTTTACTTACGGTGTTATTGGAAGAACCTATTCACATCCTGGAAATCTTAGAGAGTGAAGGAAATCAACAATCGGAAGATGACAAATTCAATCGCGTAGACATCAAAGCCAAAGACAGCAAAGATGAAATTATTATTGTAGAAATCCAGAATACAAGAGAATTGTATTATCTGGAAAGAATTCTTTACGGCGTAGCAAAAGCGATTACCGAACATATAACGCTCGGACAATCATACCAAGCCGTTAAGAAAATCTACTCCATCAGTATCCTGTATTTTGATATCGGAAAAGGAAGTGACTATTTATATCACGGACAAAACCATTTTATAGGAGTACACACCAAAGACGAACTGGTTATTTCGACCAAACAGGAAAATGCGATTATTCATAAATTACCGGCTAAAATATTTCCTGAATATTACCTGATTCGTGTCAACGAATTCAATCAGGTGGCTAAAACCCCATTGGAAGAATGGATCAGTTACTTAAAAAACGGAGTCATTCGTCCTGACACAACAACTCCTGGTTTGGTGGAAGCGAAAGAAAAGCTTCAATACTATAATATGAGTTCCGAAGAACGACATGCCTATGATGAGCATATCAATGCAATCATGATACAAAACGATGTCTTAAATTCGGCCAAACTGGAAGGTAAAATAGAAGGTCGAGCAGAAGGAAAAATTGAGGGACGAATAGAAGGTATGGCTGAAGGGAAAGCTGAAGAAAAACGGGAAATAGCGAAAAAGCTAAAAGCAATAGGAATCCCCATAGAGCAAATCAAACAAGCTACCGGTTTAAGCAGTGAAGATATTGAACAATTATAAATAAAAAGATAACGCATCCTTTAAGATTTTTCTTAAGAATGCGTTATCTTCATTTTGCCATTATTTTAAACCTTCCAAAATTTTCTTCAAG
This sequence comes from Parabacteroides sp. AD58, assembly GCF_023744375.2. Classification (NCBI taxonomy): domain Bacteria; kingdom Pseudomonadati; phylum Bacteroidota; class Bacteroidia; order Bacteroidales; family Tannerellaceae; genus Parabacteroides; species Parabacteroides absconsus. Next base: position 1,884,478 of record NZ_CP146284.1, read on the forward strand.
ACGGTTTGTGCTGAAATTTCCCGATTGGCAGCTTCAGGGATAACTATACTCTGAGGACTTTCGATAACATCATCTGTTACAATCATATTCCTACGGACTGGTAGGCAGTGCATAAAATAGGCATTGTTCGTCAAAGCCATTTTCTCTGTATCAACCGTCCAGCTGCGGTCCATATTTATCACCTTACCGTAATTCGGATCCTGATAAGCAGCCCAATTCTTTGCATAAACAAAATCAGCCCCTTCCAAAGCCTTCTTCTGATCATATTCAACTTTGGCATGACCTACAAATTTCGGATCTAATTCATAACCTTCCGGATGAGTAATGACAAATTCATAATCAGTCGCATTCATCCATTCCGCAAAGCTGTTAGGAACAGCCTGAGGCAAAGCTTTCGGATGCGGAGCCCAAGTCATAACAACTTTTGGACGAGCCGTTTTCTTGTATTCTTCGATTGTTATCAAATCGGCAAAGCTCTGCAACGGATGGCGTGTAGCAGCCTCCATACTAAATACTGGACGTCCGGAATACTGAATAAACTGATTCAATATCTTTTCATTATAATCATCTGCTTTATTCTCGAAACGAGCAAACGAACGAACACCAATGACGTCACAATAACAGCCCATCACTGGAATTGCCTCCAAGAGATGCTCTGATTTATCTCCATCCATAATGACGCCACGTTCTGTTTCCAATTTCCACGCACCTTGATTTACATCCAGTACAATCGTGTTCATACCCAAATTCATAGCAGCCTTCTGGGTACTCAGACGAGTACGTAAACTCGAGTTGAAGAAAACCATCAATAGAGTTTTATTCTTTCCTAACTCAGAAAACTGGAAACGATCCTTTTTAATCTCAAACGCTTCTTTAAGGGCTTGTTGTAAATCCCCTAAATCTTGTACACAAGTGAAATTTCTCATTTTAACTGATTCTGTTTTTATTTTACCTGATGATCTTTATCCCGAATCTCTACACGACGAATTTTTCCACTAATAGTTTTAGGCAATTCGTCTACAAACTCAACCACACGTGGATATTTATAAGGAGCAGTCACCCGTTTTACATGGTCCTGCAATTCTTTAACTAAAGCATCACCGGCCTTATCCTTATATTCTTTTGATAAAACAATTGTAGCCTTTACTACTTGCCCTCGGATTTCGTCTGGAACACCTGTTATGGCACATTCTACGACAGCCGGATGCGTCATCAAAGCACTTTCTACTTCAAACGGGCCAATTCTGTATCCAGAACTTTTGATCACATCGTCAGCACGACCAACAAACCAGTAGTATCCATCCTGATCTCTCCATGCCACGTCGCCAGTATAATACAATCCGTCATGCCAAGCTTCTCGTGTACGTTCCGCATCCCGATAATATTCTTTAAATAAACCCAATGGTTTACCATTCTGCGTACGGACCACTATCTGTCCCTGTTCGCCATCTTCTGCAGATGTACCATCCGGACGAACCAAGTCTATTTCATATTGCGGGTTAGGCATTCCCATAGAACCAGGTTTTGGTTCCATCCACGGGAAAGTGGCAATCGTTAGTGTCGTTTCGGTTTGTCCAAATCCTTCCATCAACTTAATACCTGTCAATTTATAGAAAGTCTCATAGACAGCCGGATTCAAAGCCTCACCAGCAATAGTACAATATTGTAATGAAGATAAATCATATTTCGTTAAATCTTCACGAATCAAAAAGCGGAAAATAGTTGGAGGAGCACAAAGAGATGTTATCTTATAATCCTGGATCATGCGAAGCATATCAGCAGGTGTAAACTTTTCGTGATCATAAACAAAGACCGTTGCTCCAGCAATCCACTGTCCATATAATTTACCCCAAACAGCCTTACCCCAGCCTGTATCAGCAATTGTCAAATGCAAGCTGTCACGATGTAAATTGTGCCAATAACAACCTGTTGTAATATGTCCCAGCGGGTAAGTAAAATCATGTGCTACCATTTTAGGATTACCTGTGGTGCCTGAAGTAAAATACAACAAAGAAATATCATCATTGCTGTTTGCATGCACAGGACGAACAAAAGCAGGCACCTGTTCCCACTCTTTATGAAAATCATGAAATCCTGGAGGGACAAACGGACCCACAGAAACCACCTGCTCAATGGTAGGTGATTCCGGCAAAGCATCTTGAATATGTTTGGTAATAACTTCTTCCCCAGCACACACCACCATTTTTATATCAGCAGCATTCGCTCTATAGATGATATCTTTCTTTGTCAGCAAATGTGTAGCTGGAATAACCACAGCACCTAATTTATGCAAAGCTATGATAGAAAACCAAAACTCATAACGGCGTTTCAAGATCAGCATAACCATATCACCTCGCCCAATTCCTAATGACTGAAAATAGGCAGCAGTCTGATCAGTATATTTTTTCATTTCGGCAAATGTAAAGTCAACATGTTCCCCTTTATCATTTGTCCAACATAAAGCTTTTTTCTCAGGTTCCTCTTCGGCCCAAGCATCTACTACATCATAGCCGAAATTAAAGTTTTCGGGTACTTTTACCTTAAAATTCTTTTTAAAGTCTTCTTGTGAAACAAAAGAAGTCTGACCGACAAATCTTTCTAACATAATCTTTTACATTATAAAATAACAGCAAGGAAGCAAACTTTCTCTCCATCCAAAGCTTTCATTCCATGCGGCTGTTGTGAATCAAAATAAATACTATCACCTTCCTCTAAAATCAACTGTTTCCCATTAATTTCAATCATCATCCTACCACTTACGACATAATTGAATTCCTGACCGGGATGAGAATTTCGATATATAGGTTCATCTTCAGGCTTAGGATGAACAGTCACCATAAAAGGATTACACTTTCTCTGAGCAAAACCAGCTGCTAACGACTGATATTTGTAAGCTTTAACTCGTTCTACAGCTACTCCCTTATTTTTACGGGTAATAAAATAAGAGTTCATCTTTGGTTCGTCTCCAAACATCAATGTAGTTAGTTCTACTCCATAAGCTTTGGCAATCTGGTGTAATACACTAACAGAAATATCCACCTGTCCACTTTCTATACGATTATATTCTTCAACAGAAATATGACAAGTCTTGGCAACCTCTTCTGGCGTTAACTCCAGTGCTTCACGCAAGCCGATCAGACGCTCAGCAATTTGTTTAATTTGTTCATCCATGATATATGCTTTATAGTAATGATTTCCAAAGATAAAAAATAAAATAACAAAAATCCAGCAAAATCAATAAACAATTAGCAAATAGGAATATTTATAACACAAAAAAGGGTATATCGTGACCGATATACCCTTCATATGCTTTTATTTAATTCTTCAAGCATCTCCTTTAGGAACGAAATCCTGAAAATTTGCTGTTTTATTTTCAGCCTGAGCTTTACCTGCAGTCATCATTTCTTCGAATTTTCTCAGATTATCCTGTAATGCTAAATATAAACGGTGAGCATTATCCGGAGTTAAAATAATACGACTTTTAACTTGAGCTTTCGGAGCACCCGGAACAACACGAATAAAGTCTAAGATAAATTCTGAAGCAGAATGTGAGATAATGGCTAAGTTAGCATAAGTTCCCTGAGCCATTTCATCAGACAGCTCTACCTGGATTTCATTGTTTGTTGTTTTATTTTCTTCCATGATTGTTAAATATAAAAGTTATACACTGCAAATATACACACTTAATTGGAATAATACGCAAAAAAACAAGAATTGTATAACACTGCAGAATTTCTATTTTCGTACTCAGCAACTTATAAATCAAAAGCGGCTACTTTCACAAGCAGCCGCTTTCCAGTTGTGTTTTTAATTCTCAATTCTTTAGACCAATGTAAAAATACCTTTGTGTTTTCTCTGTTTCGTTTAACGCTCAATACGAAACAGTGTTTAGTGCTAATCAAAATCTTATTGTACTGCAAAAATAAGGAGATTATTTATAGTGACCAAATTATAAGCAAAGAAAATAAACAGTTTATTCTAATTTTTGCGAAATAAATAAATATTCAACTATTGATTCTTAAAAACTGGCTACTCCAAAAAAAATTAGGACAGACTAAAAAGAAAATTAGCCTGTCCTTAATTTAAATATTTCAATAACGAATTTTAGTCTTTATCCATTTCATTGAAATCAACAACATTCTTTCGATTAGCCATAATCCGGTCAAAATCATCTTTTGCACCAACTATTAACTTATCAAACTCACGCTGACCAGTACCAGCCGGAATCAAATGTCCGCAAATAACATTTTCCTTCAAGCCTTCCAAGTAATCAACCTTTCCATTGATAGCGGCTTCATTCAAGACTTTTGTTGTTTCCTGGAATGAAGCTGCAGACATAAAGCTATTAGTCTGCAATGCTGCACGCGTAATACCCTGAAGTATCTGGTTTGCAGTGGCAGGAATAGCGTCACGAACTTCTACCAACTTCATATCACGACGTTTCAACATACTATTTTCATCTCTCAACTTACGAGCAGTGACAATCTGACCTGCCTTCAATGTCTGAGAATCACCTGGATCAGTTACCACTTTCTTACCCCAGATACGATCATTCTCATCCATTACCTCCAGCTTATCGACAACTTGCTGTTCCAAGAATCGTGTATCTCCCGGATCAACGATTTCAACCTTACGCATCATCTGACGGACAATCACCTCAAAGTGTTTATCATTGATCTTCACACCTTGCAGACGGTATACATCCTGGATTTCGTTTACGATATACTCCTGTACTGCAGTCGGACCCATGATTGCCAAAATATCTGAAGGCGTAATAGCTCCATCAGACAACGGCATACCAGCACGAATATAATCGTTCTCCTGAACCAACAGCTGTTTAGACAGCGGAACCATATACTTTTTAACTTCACCTAATTTAGAAGTTACCGTAATTTCACGATTACCACGCTTGATCTTACCAAATCCAACTTCACCATCTATTTCAGAAACGACAGCCGGATTAGATGGATTACGAGCTTCAAACAATTCTGTAACTCGAGGCAAACCACCGGTGATATCACCTGCCTTACTTACAGCACGCGGTATCTTAACCAATACTTCACCAGCCTTGATCGAATCACCTTCTTCTTTAACAACGTGAGCACCCAACGGCAACGAATAATTCTTCAAATAATTACCATTCTCATCAACAATATGAGCAGCAGGAGCTTTTGTCTTATCCTTTGATTCAATAATAATCTTTTCCTTCAGACCAGTTGTTTCGTCACTTTCTACTTTATAAGTAACATTTTCAATGACACTTTCAAACTCAATCTTACCAGAAACTTCAGATACAATCACGGCATTGAACGGGTCCCATTCGATGATAACATCTCCTTTCTTAATAAGATCGCCACTATTGAAGAACAACTTAGAACCATAAGGAATATTATTTGTCATCAAAACGATCTTTGTATTCGGATCGATCAAACGCATTTCAGCCAAACGGCTTACAACGACCTTATATTTCTTGCCATTGTCTTCAGCATCAACAGCACGCAACTCTTCAATGTCCAACAAAGCACTATCATATTTACAAGCTACACTATTCTCGGTTGCGACATTAGATGCAATACCACCGACGTGGAAGGTACGAAGTGTCAACTGTGTACCCGGTTCACCGATTGACTGGGCAGCAATTACACCAACAACTTCACCTTTCTGAACCATTTGATTGGTAGCCAAGTTACGACCATAGCACTTAGCGCAAACACCTTTCTTCGATTCACAAGTAAGCACTGAACGAATTTCTACGCTCTCAATCGGAGATTCTTGTATTTTCTTCGCTGCATCCTCACGGATTTCTTCTCCTGCTTTTACAATAACTTCTCCTGTCAGTGGATGGATTACATCATGGACTGAAACACGTCCCAGAATTCTCTCGTACAAGGAAGCAATTACTTCTTCATTATTCTTAAGTTCTGTACAAACCAAGCCACGCAATGTACCACAATCTTCTTCGTTAATTATCACGTCATGTGAAACATCCACCAAACGACGAGTCAAATAACCGGCATCGGCAGTCTTCAAGGCTGTATCTGCCAAACCTTTTCGAGCACCGTGAGTAGAAATAAAGTATTCCAGCACAGACAAACCCTCCTTAAAGTTTGAAAGGATTGGGTTTTCAATGATCTGTCCACCTTCTGCACCACTCTTCTGCGGTTTTGCCATCAAACCACGCATACCAGACAACTGACGAATCTGCTCTTTAGAACCACGGGCTCCAGAATCCATCATCATGAAAATAGAGTTGAATCCGTCATTATCAGCAGTCAACTGCTTAATCAAGATATTTGACAATTTACTGTTGACATGTGTCCATGTATCGATAATCTGGTTATATCGTTCATTGTTCGTGATGAAACCCATATTATAATTGGCCATAATCTGTTCCACCTCGTCATAACCTTCTTTTACAAGAGCGTCTTTCTCTGGCGGAATAAGAACGTCTGCCAAATTAAATGACAAACCACCTTTAAAGGCCATATAATATCCCAAATTCTTAATATCATCCAAGAACTGGGCAGTACGGGCAACACCACAAGCTTTGATTACTTTACCGATAATATCACGCAATGCTTTTTTACCCAAAACTTCATTCAGATAACCGACCTCTTTAGGAACAAACTCATTTACCATCAAACGTCCCACAGATGTTTCGACCATCTTCTTTACCAGCACACCATTTTCATCCAAATCATCGACATAAACCTTAATTGGAGCATGGATATCCAGTTTCTTTTCATTATAGGCAATAGTAGCTTCTTCCGGTCCATAGAAAATCAGACCTTCACCCTTTGTGCCTTTTCTCAGCTTGGTAATATAATACAAACCAAGCACCATATCCTGTGAAGGCACAGTAATAGGAGCACCATTAGCCGGATTCAGGATATTATGAGAAGCCAGCATCAACATCTGAGCTTCCAATACGGCTTCATTTCCTAACGGCAAATGGACAGCCATCTGGTCACCATCGAAATCGGCATTGAACGCTGTACAAGCCAACGGGTGCAACTGTATAGCCTTACCTTCTATCAATTTAGGCTGGAACGCCTGAATACCTAAACGGTGCAATGTCGGGGCACGGTTCAACAACACCGGATGGCCTTTCATTACATATTCAAGGATATCCCATACAACAGGCTCTTTTCTATCTACAATTTTCTTTGCAGACTTCACCGTTTTCACAATACCACGTTCAATCAATTTACGGATAATAAACGGCTTATACAATTCGGCTGCCATGCCTTTAGGCAGACCGCATTCGTGCATTTTCAATTCAGGACCAACAACGATTACAGAACGAGCCGAATAGTCAACACGCTTACCCAGCAAATTCTGACGGAAACGTCCTTGTTTTCCTTTCAAACTATCAGATAAAGATTTCAACGGACGATTGGCATCTGTCTTAACGGCACTCGACTTACGTGAATTATCAAACAAAGAGTCGACCGCTTCTTGAAGCATACGCTTTTCATTACGTAAAATAACTTCAGGAGCCTTGATATCAATCAATCGCTTCAGACGATTATTACGTATAATTACTCGACGATACAAATCATTCAAATCCGAAGTGGCGAAACGGCCTCCATCCAGCGGAACCAACGGACGCAACTCTGGCGGAATAACCGGAATTACTTTCATAATCATCCATTCCGGTTTATTTTTACCCTTAGAAGCACGGAAAGACTCTACAACCTGCAGACGTTTTAACGCTTCATTCTTACGCTGCTGAGAACTGTCTGTGCTGGCACGATGGCGCAACTCATACGATAACGAATCCAAATCCAGCCGTGTCAATAAATCATATACGGCTTCAGCTCCTATCTTCGCAATGAACTTATTTGGATCAGAATCTTCCAACAGCTGATTTTCTTTTGGCAGATTATCCAGAATTTCCAGATATTCTTCTTCAGACAACAAATCCAATTCAGAAACGGTATCTACACATCCTGGCTGGATGACTACATAACGTTCATAATAAATAATGGCATCCAGTTTCTTGGTTGGCAAACCTAACAAATAACCGATCTTGTTAGGAAGAGAACGGAAGTACCAGATGTGAGCAATAGGAACAACCAAATGTATGTGTCCCATACGTTCACGACGGACTTTCTTTTCAGTAACTTCCACACCACAACGATCACAGACAATACCTTTGTAACGGATACGCTTATATTTACCGCAATGACATTCATAATCCTTGATAGGACCAAAAATACGTTCACAGAACAAACCATCACGTTCCGGTTTGTAGGTACGATAGTTAATCGTTTCCGGTTTGAGCACTTCACCACTTGAATTTTCCAAAATTTCTTCAGGCGAAGCCAAACCAATGGTTATTTTAGTAAAGTTACTCTTTATCTTGTTATCTTTTCTAAAGGCCATATTTTGTGTTTATAAAGAGTTATCAATTGATAAAAGTAGACAAGTCAATATACGACTCGCCTACTTTAATATTATGTGATTTATTATTCCAAAGTCAAGCTTAAACCAAGACCTCTCAATTCATGAAGCAATACATTCAGAGATTCAGGAATACCAGGCTGTGGCATCGGATCACCCTTAACAATTGCTTCGTAAGCTTTAGAACGACCTACTACATCATCAGACTTGATTGTCAAAATTTCCTGCAGTACATGAGCAGCTCCAAAGGCTTCAAGTGCCCAAACTTCCATTTCTCCGAAACGCTGACCACCAAACTGAGCCTTACCACCTAATGGCTGCTGAGTAATTAATGAATACGGACCAATTGAACGTGCGTGCATCTTATCGTCAACCATGTGTCCCAACTTCAAGAAGTAAGTCACACCCACTGTTGCTGGTTGGTCAAAGCGCTCACCCGTACCACCATCATACAAATAAGTCTTACCATAACGTGGAATACCAGCCTTATCAGTCCAAGCATTCAAGTCGTCCAAAGATGCACCATCAAAGATAGGCGTAGCAAATTTGACATTCAGATTGCGGCCTGCCCAACCCAATACAGCTTCAAAGATCTGTCCTAAGTTCATACGAGAAGGCACACCTAACGGATTCAAACAGATGTCTACAGGAGTACCGTCTTCCAAGAATGGCATATCTTCCTGTCGTACAATCTTTGATACGATACCTTTATTACCGTGACGACCGGCCATCTTATCACCCACCTGGATCTTACGTTTTTTTGCGATGTAAACTTTAGCCATCTGAACGATACCTGTAGGCAATTCATCACCGATAGTCAAGTCAAACTTCTTACGACGCAACTCAGCATCCAATTCCTTATATTTCTTCAGATAATTCAAGATTACTTGTTTTATCAGCTCATTCTTGGCATCATCATTTGTCCATGCGCTTACCTGAATAGCATTAAAGTCCAATTCTTCCAAAACGCGACGAGTGAACTTAGCACCTTTCGCTATGATTTCAGAATTCATATAATCTTTAACACCCACAGAAGTCAAACCATCAGTTAATGTCATTAACTTATTAACCAAAATGGTCTTCAGTTCAGCCATCTTTGCTTCGTATTCTTCATCCAACTTCGGTAAAACAGCCTTTTCAGTAGCCTTTGTTTTACGCTTTTTAACGGCTTTAGAGAACAACTTAGTGTCAATAACCACACCACGCAAAGAAGGAGTTGCTTTCAAAGATGCATCTTTAACATCACCAGCTTTATCACCAAAGATAGCGCGCAACAGTTTTTCCTCTGGAGATGGATCTGATTCACCCTTCGGTGTGATCTTACCAATCAAGATATCACCCGGTTCGATTCGTGCTCCTACCCGGACAATACCTCTTTCATCCAAATCCTTAGTGGCATCTTCACTTACATTCGGTATATCAGAAGTAAGCTCTTCCATACCACGTTTAGTCTCACGCACTTCCAGGATGTATTCATCTACGTGGACTGAAGTAAAGAAGTCTTCACGAACCATACGTTCGTTCAACACAATGGCATCCTCGTAGTTATATCCCTTCCAAGGCATATATGCTACTTTAACATTCTTACCCAAAGCTAATTCGCCATTTTCAGTTGAATAACCTTCAGTCAGAATATCTCCCGCTTTCACGCGTTGACCCCGATGACAAATTGGGCGCAAGTCAACGGTTGTAGACTGGTTTGTCTTACGCCATTTCGGAATATTATATGTTTTAACCGCATCTTCGAAGCTGACAAATTCTTCATCTTCTGTACGGTCATATTTTATCTTAATGCAAGTCGCATCCACAAATACGACTTCACCTTCACGCTCTGCAATAATTTGCGTACGCGAATCACGCGCAACCTGTGCTTCAATACCCGTACCAACAATAGGGGCATCCGTTCTTAACAAAGGTACTGCCTGGCGCATCATGTTAGAACCCATCAATGCACGGTTCGCGTCATCATGTTCCAAGAAAGGAATCAAGGACGCTGCAATTGAAGCGATCTGTGTCGGTGAAACGTCCATCAGATTTACCTCTTCCGGTGATACTACCGGGAAATCAGCTTCCAATCTGGCTTTAACTTTATCGCGTACAAAATGACCTTCATCATCAAGCGGAGCATTTCCTTGAGCGATAATCTTTCCTTCCTCTTCTTCCGCTGTATAGTATTGTAATCCTTCTTCAGAGAAATCTACCTGAGCATTGGTTACACGGCGATAAGGCGTTGCAATAAATCCAAGATCATTAATCTTTGCATACACGCAAAGAGAAGAAATCAATCCGATATTTGGACCTTCAGGCGTCTCAATAGGACACAAACGGCCATAATGGGTATAGTGAACGTCACGTACCTCAAATCCGGCACGATCTCTTGACAAACCACCAGGACCTAAGGCTGACAGACGACGTTTATGTGTTATTTCAGCCAACGGGTTTGTCTGGTCCATAAATTGAGACAGAGCATTGGTTCCGAAGAATGAATTAACAACTGAAGAAATCGTCTTAGCATTAATCAGGTCAATCGGAGTAAATACTTCATTATCGCGCACATTCATCCGTTCACGGACTGTACGTGACATACGAGCCAAACCAATACCGAACTGATTGTATAATTGTTCACCGACTGTACGAACACGACGGTTGCTCAAATGGTCGATATCATCTACAATCGCTTTCGAATTGATCAGTTCAATCAAATATTTAATGATTTCAATGATATCCTCTTTTGTCAATACCTTAATATCTTCACTGATAGAAAGGTTTAATTTCTTATTAATACGATAACGACCTACATCGCCCAAGTCATAACGCTTTTCAGAGAAGAACAGATTCGTAATGACTTCACGGGCACTGGCTTCATCAGCCGGTTCAGCATTACGCAGCTGACGATAAATATAAAGCACAGCCTCCTTTTCAGAGTTACTTGGGTCTTTCTGTAACGTATTATAAATAATTGCATAGTCAGACAAGTTCTGGTCCTCGCGATGCAACAGAATGTTCTGTGCACCCGATTCAAGAATTGCGTCTATGTTATCGTCGTCGAGAACAGATTCACGATCAACAATCACATCATTACGTTCAATAGAAACAACCTCGCCCGTATCTTCATCAGCAAAATCTTCTACCCATGTTTTCAACACACGAGCAGCCAACTTACGGCCAACCAGTTTTTTCAAATTGGCTTTCGTTACTTTAACTTCTTCAGCCAAGTTAAAGATTTCAAGAATATCTTTATCGCTTTCGAAACCGATAGCTCTTAAAAGAGTGGTTACTGGCAATTTCTTTTTACGATCGATGTATGCGTACATCACATTATTAATGTCAGTAGCAAACTCAATCCAAGATCCTTTAAAAGGAATAATACGTGCAGAGTACAACTTCGTACCGTTAGCATGCACACTTTGTCCAAAGAATACGCCCGGCGAACGATGCAACTGCGATACCACAACACGTTCTGCACCATTAATTACGAAAGTACCCCGTTCAGTCATATATGGGATCGGTCCCAAATATACATCCTGAATAACCGTATCAAAATCTTCATGATCCGGGTCAGTACAATACAATTTTAATTTCGCTTTTAATGGGACACTATATGTTAAACCCCGGGAAATACATTCATCTATTGAATAGCGAGGCGGATCAATATAGTAATCTAAGAACTCCAACACGAAATTGTTACGTGTATCTGCAATAGGGAAATTTTCAGCAAATACTTTATACAAACCCTCCTTCTTTCTTTTCTCTGGAGGCGTGTCGAGTTGCAGGAAGTCTCTAAAGGACTTCAATTGCACTTCGAGGAAATCTGGATATGGTAAAGAATTCTTTATCGAAGCAAAATTAACTCTTTGATTTACATCTGTTGAAGACATCTAGTAACGATTTTATTGAACTTATTGAAATTATAGACACAAAAAGGTTAAGAATCTCCGTCTCCGAAGATTCTTAACCAACTCCCTGATTACCAGGTTTTTGAAATATTAGTTAAGCTCAACTTCTGCGCCAGCGTCTTCCAAAGCCTTCTTCAAAGCTTCAGCATCTTCTTTTGAAATGCCTTCTTTAACTTTGCTAGGAGCTGCGTCTACTAAGTCTTTAGCTTCCTTCAAACCAAGACCACAGTGTTCCTTAACGGCCTTAACAACCTGTAATTTAGCTGCACCAGCTGATTTCAGGATTACATCGAAAGAAGTTTTTTCTTCTACAGCAGCAGCGCCTGCAGCAGCAGGACCAGCAACAGCTACAGCTGCAGCAGCAGGTTCGATACCATATTCTTCTTTCAGAATTGTTGCCAATTCACTAACTTCTTTTACGGTCAGGTTTACTAATTGTTCTGCAAAAGCTTTCAAATCTGCCATTTTTGTATGATTTAAATGATTATTTTTTACTTGATTAATTTATTATTTTCTTTCTTCCAAGGTCTTTAACAAGCCGTGGATAGTTTGTCCTGATGACTGCAAAGCAGAGATAACATTCTTTGCCGGAGATTCCAACAAAGCGATAACGTCTGCAATAAGTTCGTTTTTGCTCTTGATATTTACCAAAGCTTCCAAAGATGAAGCGTCGTAGAAGCTTTCCTGTACATATGCAGCTTTCAACTGAGGTTTACCTTCACCCTTTGTATCCTTAGTAAATTCTTTGATCAGGCGAGCGGGAGCATTAGCAACTTGTGAAAACATCACAGCTGTATTGCCCTTTAATGCTGTATACAGAGGTGAAAAATCACCTTCTACATTTTCAAGTGCTTTCTTAAGCAAATTGTTCTTAACAACCACCAGCTTAACATCACTCTTGAAGCATTCTCTTCTCAGACGGCTTGTTGTTTCAGCATCGATAGCTTCAATATCCGTCAAATAGAAGTTAGGATACTCCTGCAATGTAGCAGTAAGTTGTTCTATAATTACACCTTTATCTTCCTTTCTCATTGTTGTTCAATTGTTTTTAAAGTTCATCAACTGATTTTGGGTCAATTTTAATACCCGCACTCATAGTACTTGAAAGATAAATGCTCTTTATATATGTACCTTTAGCAGCAGACGGCTTCAATTTAATCAAAGCTGAAATAAATTCCTTTGCGTTGTCGCGAATCTGATCAGCACTAAATGAAACCTTACCGATTGATGTGTGAACAATACCTGCTTTGTCAACCTTGAAATCGATCTTACCCTGCTTAACTTCTTTTACAGCGTTACCGATTTCGTTAGTAACTGTACCACTCTTAGGGTTAGGCATCAAACCACGAGGACCTAATACACGACCCAGAGCACCAATTTTACCCATGATTGACGGCATAGTGATGATTACGTCAACATCAGTCCAGCCACCTTTGATCTTATTGATATATTCATCCAAACCTACATAGTCAGCACCTGCTGCAGTAGCTTCTGCTTCCTTGTCTGGAGTACACAATGCAAGAACCCGAATCTGCTTACCAGTTCCATGAGGCAATGAAACAACACCTCTTACCATTTGATTGGCCTTACGGGGATCAACTCCTAAACGGACGTCTACATCTACAGAAGCATCAAACTTGGTAGTAGTAATTTCCTTTACCAAAGCAGCAGCTTCTTTCAATGAATAAGTCTTCCCAGCTTCAATCTTACCTAAAGCCAACTTTTGATTTTTTGTAAGTTTACTCATTTCAATTGAAGTTTATTAATTATTACCCGGGAATGCCCCTTTAACAGTGATACCCATACTTCTAGCTGTTCCGGCAACCATCTTCATGGCTGATTCAACAGTAAAGCAGTTTAAATCTTGTAACTTGTCTTCTGCAATTGTTTTTACCTGATCCCAAGAAATTTCTGCAACTTTCTTACGATTCGGCTCAGCAGAACCACTCTTCACTTTTGTAGCTTCCAACAACTGAACTGCTACTGGAGGAGTTTTAACGACAAAGTCGAAAGACTTATCAGCATAGTAAGTAATTACTACAGGTAATACCTTACCAGCCTTGTCTTGGGTTCTGGCATTAAATTGCTTGCAAAACTCCATAATATTAATACCCTTAGAACCTAAGGCCGGTCCTACTGGGGGAGAAGGGTTTGCTGCTCCTCCTTTAATTTGCAATTTGATTTGTCCAGCAACTTCTTTAGCCATTTTCTAAAAATTTTAGATATATAACATCAATAACCGAAAGAATAAGTACTTTTCGTAACCAGAGCTCTTATTCTTTCTCCACTTGCATATAACCGAGCTCAAGAGGGGTTTTCCGTCCGAAGACTTTAACCATCACCTTCAGCTTCCGTTTCTCGGCATTGACTTCTTCGATGATACCACTAAATCCGTTAAACGGACCAAAAGTGATCTTCACATTCTCACCCACTACAAATTGGATATCCATATCTTCGGGCTGTTCCTGCATTTCATCAACCGTACCTAAAATACGATTAACTTCTGCCGGACGAAGAGGAACCGGATTATCCGATCCACCTAAAAAGCCGATGATATTGGGAATGTTTCTCAATCGATGAGCTACCTCTCCCACCAAAGCAGCTTCTACTAATACATAACCTGGCAGATAAGCACGTTCTTTCATTACTTTCTTCCCGTTACGGACTGTAAAAGTCTTTTCAGTAGGGATCAACACCTGCGATACGTACTCTCCTAAATCAGTATTCTTTATTTCAGCTTCCAGATACTCTTTCGCCTTGTTTTCCTTCCCGCTGATAGCACGAAGAACATAAAATTTCTTTTGAACGTCAGACATACCCTTACACTAATTAAAAGATTTTTTCGTAGAAGAAACGCATCACACCTTCAAAGCTCATGTCAATAACAAAGATAACGACAGAAATGATAAGGGAAGCAAACATAACCACTACTGCGCTATTTGACAACTCTGCTCTTGTAGGCCAAGAAACCTTATACACAAGCTCGTTATAAGATTCTTTAATATATTCAAATATCTTCTTCATTGAATAGTTATTTTTAGCACGGAACGAGAGGCTCGAACTCCCGACACCTGGTTTTGGAGACCAGTGCTCTACCAACTGAGCTAGTTCCGTAAATAGCCAGTCCTATGATAGGACTGGCTCTATATAATGGAAATTAGTTTTCCAATTCTGTGATCTGACCAGCACCTACTGTACGGCCACCTTCACGGATAGCGAAACGCAAACCTACGCTACATGCTACCGGATAGATCAAATCTACATCGATAGTTACGTTATCACCCGGCATAACCATTTCAGTTCCTTCCGGCAAAGTGATTTCACCTGTTACATCCAAAGTACGGATATAGAACTGAGGACGATAGTGGTTGTGGAACGGAGTGTGACGACCACCTTCTTCTTTCTTCAAGATATAAACTTCAGCTTTGAACTTAGAGTGAGGCTTAACCTGACCCGGGTGGCAGATTACCATACCACGCTTAACTTCGTTCTTATCGATACCACGAAGCAACAGACCTACGTTATCACCAGCTTCACCTTGATCCAATAACTTACGGAACATTTCAACACCTGTTACAACAGATTTCTTTCCGTCAGCACCTAAACCGATAATCTGAACTTCATCACCTACCTTAACAACACCTGTTTCGATACGACCTGTTGCTACAGTACCACGACCAGTAATTGAGAAGATATCTTCAACCGGCATCAAGAACGGCTTATCGATTTCACGCGGAGGCAGAGGAATCCAAGTATCGCAAGCATCCATCAATTCCATGATCTTTTCTTCCCATTTCGGATCGCCATTCAAAGCACCCAGGGCAGAACCACGAATGATAGGAGTGTTATCGCCATCATATCCGTAGAATGAAAGCAATTCACGCATTTCCATTTCTACCAATTCCAGCATTTCTTCGTCGTCAACCATATCACACTTGTTCAAGAAAACAACCAAACGCGGTACGTTTACCTGACGAGCCAACAGGATGTGTTCACGAGTCTGAGGCATAGGACCATCAGTAGCAGCAACTACGATGATAGCACCATCCATCTGAGCAGCACCAGTTACCATGTTCTTTACATAGTCGGCGTGACCCGGACAGTCAACGTGAGCATAGTGACGGTTTGCAGTCTGATATTCTACGTGAGCTGTGTTGATAGTGATACCTCTTTCCTTTTCTTCAGGAGCATTATCGATAGAATCGAAAGAACGCTGTTCTGAAAGACCTTTCTTTGCCAATACTGTAGTGATTGCAGCTGTCAAAGTTGTTTTACCGTGGTCAACGTGACCAATCGTACCAATGTTAACATGTGGTTTCGATCTGTCAAATTTCTCTTTTGCCATAACTTAATTGTTCTTTATATGATTAATAATTTATTCGATTTAATCAGAGCCTAAACCGAGACTTGAACTCGGGACCTCTTCCTTACCAAGGAAGTGCTCTACCGCTGAGCTATTTAGGCATTTGAGCGGAAAACGGGACTCAAACCCGCGACCCCCAGCTTGGAAGGCTAGTGCTCTATCAACTGAGCTATTTCCGCAATTTTTGAGTGGGCAGTGATGGATTCGAACCACCGAAGGCGTAAGCCAGCTGAGTTACAGTCAGCCCCATTTGGCCACTCTGGTAACTGCCCCCAATTTAATTGACAATTAAAAATTGAGAATAGATAATTTATTTTCACTGTAAATTGTCAATTCTCCCTTGTCATTCTTTTTGAGCCTCTTGTCGGATTCGAACCAACGACCCCGAGATTACAAATCACGTGCTCTGGCCAACTGAGCTAAAGAGGCATTTGCTCAAATAAGCAGCCGTTCCGGCACTACGTCGAAACGGCTGCAAATTTAGGCATTATTTCTTACATACCAAATTTTCTACCGTTTTTTTTATTTAGATCTGCTTTTTTCTTTGAATTTAACTAATTGTTTTTCCAAAGCTTCCACGCATTCATCGATGGCCGCTTCAAATGAATCCTCAGTTTTCTCCGCAAAGCAGTCTCCATTCTTTATCTTCAACAAAATGTTGGCATTTTTATTCATCGCAGTTTCTGGTTTCACAACTTTCAATGTCACCTCTGCTGATATAATGCCGTCGAAGTATTGCTCCAACTTTGTTACTTTCTTCTGAATAAAAGCTTCCAACTGTTTTGTTGCATCGAAATGAATCGCCTGAATTCTAATTTCCATAATGACCTCCTTCTTTTTGCGCTCGAGGATGAGCATGATACACTTTTTTTAATTCCTCAAAGGATGTATGTGTATAAACACTGGTTGAAGCCAGACTGCTATGACCTAACAGATCTTTCACCGCATTCAGCTCTGCCCCATTGTTCAACATACTTGTTGCAAATGAATGTCGTAATACGTGTGGACTTCGTTTAGCCAAAGTAGGTATCTCCGACAACTTTCGCTTTACTATATTATAAACAATTGCCGCCGATATTTGTTCACCATTTGACCGGACAAAAAACCATTTACCGCTTCCGGCTTCCCGATTACGAATCTGCTGATACTTCTGCATCAACTCTTTCAAACCATTCGCAAAAGGAATCAATCGCTGCTTATTACGCTTTCCTGTTACTTTAATCTGCATCAGCTCATAATCAATATCTGCATCCTGCAAGCCAACCAATTCTGATCGACGCATTCCCGTATCATAAAGCATTTCTACGATTAAATGATTCCTCACGCTTTCAAAATCCTCATCCGACACCGGCTGATCTTCATCCAAAAGCATCTCCATATCCCGGTCTTTTACGAAATACGGAAGCGGCTTTTTGGTTTTCGGACCGACCACCATACGCATCGGATTCACAGAAATTACTTTCTGCTTCATGAGATATTTAAAAAAAGATTTCAAAGAGCTTAATTTCCGGTTCACTGACACCGGTGAATAACCGTTGTCCATCAACTGGACAATCCAGTTTCTTACCAAATCAGCATCTACGTCAACCGGAAAATTCAAACACACCGATTGCTCACTCACAAAAGCCTCAAACTGACTTATGTCTTTTTTATACGATTCGATCGTATAATCTGAATAATTGCGTTCATAACGCAAGTAATTCAAAAAGTTATCAACCAACATGCTTCATTGCATCAACTATTCTGCAACGAATATAGAAATTAGATTCTAAAAAAACAAGTATTTTTTCAATTATTCTTCAGTTTGCTGCAAATGCTGTACGTAAATGGCACGCATCATTTGCTTTCTCTTCGTAACTGATGGTTTTTCGAAAGCCTGACGGTTTCTCAATTCTTTTACAACACCTGTTTTTTCAAATTTTCTTTTGAATTTCTTCAGCGCTTTTTCAATGTTTTCGCCTTCTTTTAATGGAACTACGATCATAATTTTAATTTGTTATTTTGTTTAATTAATACATCCTTAAAACGGGCAGCAAAATTACGGATAGTTTCGCTATCAGCCAAACTTTCTGCCAATAATTCTCAATTTGATTTATTTTTATGGTACTTTCGTTTACCTTATATTTCTTAGCGAATATATCTCTATCTTAATTTATAAAATAATTCAACAGCCTCCTTTCCAAGTCTGATTTTAATTAAACATCGGTTCAGTTCCCCTATCCGGATCACTCCGGCAGTAAAAAACGGTGCAAAGGTATGCATTTTCAAATTCTTATCCAAATACTTTCTAAAGTTTACGGGGTTATTTTCCACATTTACCTACAAGATTTTCAATGCGAAAGATCTGTTTTTGTCCATACGGGCCAGCTAACATCCGGCTGAGCCGGTCTTTATATCTGTATTATTCTTAAAATAGAAGTAAATATATGCAGACATTTCGGCTTAATTCTTATCTTTGCCTAGTATTATTCTAACATTTAAGAGAGAAATGAAACGTATAATTTTCTTATTAACAGCACTTGTACTTTCCATAGGTGCTCTTTCTGCCCAGCAGAAGAAAGCTGTTATTTCAGCCAAGGAAACCATCTACGATTTTGGAGAGATTAAAGAAGCAGATGGAAAAGTTTCTCATACATTTAAGATCGACAATACAGGCGACGCTCCGCTTGTTCTGACTCGTGTGATTGCTTCCTGCGGATGTACAACTCCGGAATGGACTAAAGAACCGATTGCGCCGGGAAAAAGCGGTGATGTAAAAATCACTTACAATCCGGCCGGCAGACCTGGAGTCTTTGCCAAAGCCATTTCGATATACAGCAACGGGAAGAAAGGAAGTTATATTCTTACGATTAAAGGGAAAGTCAAATAACGCATCCCAACAGAGCATACATTATTAATAAAACTGCCGTAATGATATTGGACATCAAAAAGATTATATGCGCAATCGTTCTGCTCTTTGGTAGCATTATTGCAGGTATGGCCCAGAATGCACCTCAGATCAGTGTAGACCAACAGGTGTTTAACTTTGGTTCGATTGAAGAAGCGAAAGGGCTTACTTCGCATGTTTTTACGATCACCAACTCGGGCGACAAGCCGCTGGTTATTTCGCGTGTGACTGCTTCGTGCGGTTGTACGCGGCCGGAATGGACCAAAGAGCCGATTGCCGCCGGCAAGACGGGTATTCTCAAAGTGACCTATAATCCGAACGGCAGGCCCGGTCCTTTCTATAAGACAATCACGCTTTACAGCAATGCGGGAAAAGGGCGATATAATGTAGCCATCAAAGGGAATGTCATTCCTAAAGAACTGACTCCTGAGTTTTCTTATCCGTATGCTATCGGAAACTTAAAGCTGCATACGAAAAATGTTCTTTTCAACAACCTCCGGCAAAACGAGAGCCTGGGCGAAAAGATCAGTGTTAAGAATGAAGGGAAAACGTCTATCCAAGTCGAATTCGGGAAAATGCCGGATTTCATCATCGCGGATATGAAACCGACGTCCCTGAAACCGGAAGAGACGGGAGAAATCACCTTCCTGATAGATGGACGGAAAATCAAGCACAAAGGGCGGAAACTGGTACACATTCCTCTGACAGTCAAAGCTGCCGGAGAAAAAAATACAACTGAGTCTGTAGCCTTGGCCGCGAATGTGATCGACGACTTCAGTAAAATGTCGGCACGCGAGAAAGCGAAAGGACCGGCAATCCATATATCGGGAACGCTACTGGATTTCGGCAAACTGCCATCGAAGAAGAACAAGATTCCTTTTATCAGCAGCAAAATTACCGGAACCGTGGATATTACCAATACGGGAAAGTCGAACCTGATCATTCATAGCTTTACATCCGACAACGAGCTGATCTCCATCAACCGGGGAAAGAAGGAAATCAAACCGGGAGAAACAACCACCTATAAGGTTTCCATACGCCCCAAAGATGTAAAAGTTCGCCTGGAGGCCTTAGTGAACATTATCAGCAATGATCCGAACGGACCGGTTCGTTTATTAAAAGTAACAGCCCATAAATAAAACAACACAATCATGGAACACCCAGAAAATGACGATTTGTACAAAGGATTAAAAGTAAATAAAGGTATAGTTGACGTACCAACGGTAAACCCATACCTTAAGAAACGAGTACAACGCAGACAATATACGCCGGCAGAATACGTAGAAGGTATTCTGAAAGGCAACATCACCATCTTAAGCCAGGCAGTAACACTGGTAGAAAGTGCCAAACACGAACATCAGCAGATCGCCCAGGAAATCATAGAGAAATGCCTTCCTTATGCCGGAAAATCCATGCGTATCGGTATTACGGGTGTGCCGGGTGCTGGAAAAAGTACGTCAATCGATGTATTTGGTATGCATCTCCTGAAAAAAGGACATAAGCTGGCAGTCTTGGCCATCGACCCGAGTAGTGAGCGTTCGAAAGGCAGTATCTTAGGAGACAAGACCCGAATGGAAACTTTGTCGAGAGAGAAAGATGCGTTTATCCGCCCTTCGCCATCGGCCGGCTCCTTAGGCGGTGTAGCCCGTAAGACAAGAGAAACGATTATCTTATGCGAGGCAGCCGGATTTGATACGGTCTTCGTAGAGACAGTCGGTGTCGGTCAGAGTGAAACAGCCGTACATTCAATGGTCGATTTCTTCCTATTGATCCAATTGGCAGGAACCGGCGATGAATTACAAGGCATCAAACGTGGTATCATGGAAATGGCAGACGGCATCATCATCAACAAAGCCGATGGAGACAATGTGGATAAAGCCCAGATGGCTGCATCTCAGTTCCGCAACGCCCTGCATCTTTTCCCGCCTACCGAATCAGGCTGGACGCCCAAAGTCCTCACCTACTCCGGTTATTACAACATCGGTGTCAAAGAGATCTGGGATATGATTGATGAATACATGGCTTTCACCAAAAAGAACGGCTACTTCGAATATAAGAGACGCGAACAGGCCAAATACTGGATGTATGAAAGCATCAACGACACCTTGCGTGATACGTTCTACAACAATCCGGCAGTCAGCTCCATGCTCAATCAAACGGAGCAGCAAGTTCTGCAAAACGAGATTACGCCGTTTGTAGCAGCCAAACGCATGATGGATTTATTCTTGGGAGACATCTCCAGCTCGAAGTAATTAGAACAGATCACTTTTTAATACAGCAATCTTGGAAAGACACGGAGTTCATTTACCAACGATCTCCGTGTCTCTCTTTTTATTCCTGAATCATCTTTCACTTTTCCAATATACCTCTATAAAACAAAATCTTATGGTGATTTAAGAAGTTTCACTCAATATCTCCATCCCTGCCATACTAATTTCCGAATTCCAGGCTGTAACAAGCGCCATCTCTCCTCCTCTCCTATCTCCAGCAAATGAAACAGTAAGTTTTATCCATAGACATATTCATATATTCCCTGCCACAAACTACTGTTTTTATGCCACAAATTAATTAATTCACTAATATGAATTAATCAATTTACAATAGTGATTCAATCAATTCACAATTGTAAATTAATTAATTCATATTAGTGAATCAATAAAATTATAGGCAAAAAAATAGGAAATCATAACTGGATTTACATTGATTCCAGACCTTTTTTGTTTATTTCTTCTTGGGCAAGTCCCGTACTAATCTGCATATAATATTGACGGATCGCCTCTAAAGCCTCTCTTCGCTTTTCATCAAAATACTTTTTAATGACATGTTTCCTTTGTGGCAATTCATCTATAATCATTTTCAACTTTGCGATCTTTTTATTCAATCGATTAAAAGTTGTTTGTGCACCAGACAATTTCTTCTTTCCTTTAAGGATAATAGGAATCATCATTTTTTCCTGATCCTGAAATATATCAAATGCCAAATTCCTCTGAGTGTCTGTCTTTCCCTTATTACGCTAAACATATACGCTGAAACAAAAAAGGATGTCACTTACCACCAAGTAACATCCTTAATAAGTAGCGCAACCGGGACTCGAACCCGGGTTTCAGCCGTGAGAGGGCCGCGTCCTAGGCCACTAGACGAATGCGCCATTTGTTGTCCTTAAGACAGTGCAAAAGTAAAGATTTATTTTAATCCGACAAATAGTTTTGCAAAAAAATTATTTCTCTTACCTTTGTAAGTCGTTAGGTATCGTGTATAACTAACATGGTAATTAATAGAAAAACATTACTAATACCAGTTTAATAAACAACTAATATTATGGCAGAACAAAAAGAAAAACTTTTCTCTGAATTCGAACCCGTTTCAACCGAAGCGTGGATTGCGAAAATCACGGCCGACCTGAAAGGCGTTCCGTTTGAGAAAAAGCTTGTTTGGAAAACAGGTGAAGGCTTTAATGCCAATCCGTTCTATCGTTTGGAAGATCTGGAAGGTCTGAAAACTACTACTGCACTTCCAGGCGAATTCCCGTATGTACGTGGTACGAAGAAAGACAATGACTGGAAAGTACGCCAAAACATTGAAGTTACATGCTTCAAAGCGGCTAACGAAAAGGCATTGGACATTCTGAACAAAGGAGTTACTTCATTAGGCTTTATCATTAAAGGCGACGAAGTAAGCGCTGAAAACATTGCGACCTTGCTTGAAGGCATTTGTCCGGCAAGCGTAGAACTGAACTTTAATACTTGCAACTGTAAGGCTGCCAAGTTAATCGAAATCTTAGCTGCTTATTATGCTTCTAAAGGTGTTGATGCAGCTAAATGCGAAGGTTCAGTAAACTTTGATCCGTTCAAAAAGCCGTTAATCAAAGGCCATAAGAACGAAAACTGGGTAGAAGGCGCTAAAGCTGTATTAGAAGCTGCAAAAGCACTTCCTAACTACAAAGTTTTGGCTGTTAATGCCTTCTTATTCAACAATGCCGGAGCTTATATCGCTCAGGAATTAGGTTATGCTTTAGCCTGGGGTAACGAACTGTTGGCTAAACTGACAGATGCTGGTTGCAGCGTAGATGAAGTAGCCAAGAGAATCAAATTCAACTTTGGTATCAGCTCAAACTACTTCATGGAAATTGCTAAATTCCGTGCAGCTCGTTGGTTGTGGGCCGAAATCGTAGCCGCTTACAAACCTGCTTGCGAATGTGCTTGCAAGATGGCTGTTCATGCCCAGACTTCAAAATGGAATATGACAATTTATGACGCACATGTAAACTTGTTGCGTTCACAGACAGAAGCCATGTCTGCTGCGATTGCAGGTGTTGACTCAATTACAGTTCGTCCGTTCGACGAAGCCTTCGAAACTCCAGATGACTTCTCTGAACGTATCGCCCGCAACCAGCAGTTGTTGCTGAAAGAAGAATCTCACTTCGACAAGGTTGTTGACCCGGCTGCCGGTTCATATACTGTTGAAGTATTCACCAACTCAATTGCTGATGTTGCCTGGAAGTTATTCCTGGAAACAGAAGAAAAAGGTGGTTTCGGCGCACAGGCTAATGCCGGAGAAATCCAGGCTGCTGTCAATGCTTCCAACGAAGCTCGCCACAAAGCTGTTGCTACTCGCCGTGAGACCTTGCTGGGTACGAACCAGTTCCCGAACTTCACAGAAGTAGCAGCTGAAAAGATCAAGAAAGAAGAAGGCGCTTGCTGCTGCCAGAACAAAGAAGGTCACAGCTGTGGCGAACCGGAAATTGCTACACTGAACTTTGCACGTGGCGGCTCTCAATTTGAAGCTTTGCGTCTAGCTACTGAAAAGAGTGGTAAGACTCCGAAAGCATTCATGTTGACAATCGGTAACTTGGCAATGCGTTTGGCTCGTTCTCAATTCTCTTGCAACTTCTTTGCTTGCGCAGGTTACAAGACAATTGATAACTTAGGATTTGATACAGTTGAAGCAGGTGTAGAAGCCGCTGTTAAGGCAGGTGCAGACATCGTTGTCTTGTGTTCAAGCGATGACGAATATGCAGAACTGGCTCCGGCAGCATTCAAGGCTTTGAATGGCCGTGCTCAATTTGTAGTAGCAGGTGCTCCTGCTTGCATGGAAGACCTGAAGGCTCAGGGTATTGATCAGTTTATTAATGTAAAGAGCAATGTATTGGAAACATTGCAGGCTTTCAATGCTAAGTTAGGTATTTAAAAATCCAAAAGACAATGAGACCAAATTTTAAAGACATAGATATTAAAAATGCCGGCTTCGCTGCTACAAATGCAGCTGAATGGGCAAAAGCCAATGGCATTGAAGCCAATTGGAAAACACCGGAACACATCAATGTGAAACCGGTCTATACAAAAGAAGACTTGGAAGGTATGGAACACCTGAACTTCGTATCTGGTATTCCTCCTTATCTGCGTGGTCCGTACAGCGCTATGTATCCATTGCGCCCTTGGACAATCCGCCAGTATGCAGGTTTCTCTACCGCTGAAGAATCAAACGCATTCTATCGTCGTAACCTGGCTTCCGGTCAGAAGGGTTTGTCTGTAGCATTCGACCTTCCGACTCACCGTGGCTATGACCCTGATAATGCCCGCGTGGTAGGTGATGTTGGTAAAGCGGGTGTTTCCATCTGCTCTATCGAAAACATGAAGACGCTGTTTGATGGTATTCCATTGAATAAGATGTCAGTTTCTATGACCATGAACGGTGCCGTTCTTCCTGTCATGGCCTTCTACATCAATGCAGGTCTGGAACAGGGTGCTAAATTGGAAGAAATGGCCGGTACAATCCAGAATGATATCCTGAAGGAATTCATGGTGCGTAATACATATATCTATCCGCCTGAGTTCTCAATGCGTATCATCGCTGATATCTTCGAATATACTTCACAGAAGATGCCGAAGTTCAACTCTATCTCCATCTCTGGTTACCACATGCAGGAAGCTGGTGCAACAGCTGATATCGAAATGGCTTATACCTTGTGCGATGGTTTGGAATATCTTCGTGCTGGTGTAAATGCAGGTATTGATATCGATGCATTTGCTCCACGTCTGTCATTCTTCTGGGCAATCGGTATGAATCACTTCATGGAAATTGCCAAGATGCGTGCTGCCCGTATGTTGTGGGCTAAGATTGTAAAGAGCTTTGGTGCCAAGAATCCGAAATCATTGGCTTTGCGTACACACTGCCAGACTTCAGGTTGGTCACTGACTGAACAGGATCCGTTCAACAACGTAGGCCGTACTTGTATTGAAGCTATGGCTGCAGCTTTAGGTCACACTCAGTCATTACATACCAATGCATTGGACGAAGCTATCGCTCTTCCGACAGACTTCTCTGCCCGTATTGCTCGTAATACACAGATCTATATCCAGGAAGAAACGAAAGTCTGCAAGCAGATCGACCCGTGGGGTGGTTCTTACTATGTAGAATCTCTGACAAACGAACTGGTACACAAAGGCTGGGCTTTGATCCAGGAAATCGAAAGCATGGGCGGTATGGCAAAGGCTATCGAAACAGGTCTGCCGAAGATGCGTATCGAAGAAGCCGCTGCCCGTACTCAGGCTCGTATTGACTCTGGTATCCAGACAATCGTTGGTGTTAACAAATATCGTCTGCCGAAAGAAGATCCGATCGATATTCTGGAAATTGATAACACAGCCGTTCGTAACGAACAGATTGAACTGTTGAAACAGTTGCGTGCTAATCGTGATGAAGCTGCTGTACAGAAGGCATTGGCCGACATCACTGAGTGCGTGAAGACCAAGAAAGGTAACTTACTTGATCTGGCTGTTAAAGCAGCTGCAGTTCGTGCTACTCTGGGTGAAATCTCTGACGCTTGCGAAGCTGTTGTAGGACGTTATAAAGCAATTATTAGAACTATTTCAGGCGTGTACTCATCAGAAACTAAGAAAGATGCGGACTTTGAAAAGGCTTGCCAGTTGACAGCTGAGTTCGCTAAGAAAGAAGGTCGCCAGCCACGTATCATGATCGCTAAGATGGGTCAGGACGGACACGACCGTGGTGCAAAAGTTGTTGCTACAGGTTATGCAGACTGTGGTTTCGACGTTGATATGGGACCGTTGTTCCAGACTCCGGCCGAAGCTGCTCGTCAGGCTGTAGAAAACGACGTTCACGTAATGGGTGTTTCTTCATTGGCTGCAGGACACAAGACATTGATTCCGCAGGTTATTGAAGAACTGAAGAAATTAGGTCGTCCGGATATCGTTGTAATCGCTGGTGGTGTTATCCCAGTACAGGATTATGACTTCTTGTATAAAGCTGGTGTAGCAGCTATCTTTGGTCCGGGTACTTCTGTAACCAAGGCTGCTTGTCAGATCATGGAAATCTTGTTGGGTGAATAATTAACTTTATTCCCTAAAACCATAGCCCCGTCAGATAAAGAAGATTTGTCTGGCGGGGTTTATTTTTACACAAAACCATAGCTACTATTTCTTGATATTCCTTATATTTGCCAAAACAAAACCCTAAGATATGAAAAAAGAATTCGGGAAATGGCTAATGGACATAGCCAAGTATCTAATGACAGTTGCCATATTGTCATCTATTATTACAGATATGGATAAAACATGGTTATACTATCTGTCTTTATTATTTTTTATAGTATTAATCCTTGTACTCGGCTTGTGGCTGATACGAGATAAAAAGGAAGGAGTATAATATGCTAACAATCATGAGTTGCATTACACTTTTAATTATAGCTATTACAGGTGTTCTTTATTTCAATTATCAAGATAAAAAAGAAGAGAAGAATAAACAATCTAAATAAACAGCACCACGGTATTGGAAAGTATCCTGATACCGCGGTGCTATTTTTATTCCAATATCTCAGACAAAACATTCTTCTGAGAATTTCCAACAAAGACAAACTTACGAATTCTTCCACTTCACCCATACAGAGACTTCTGTATAGACATGCTTGTAACGGATTATCAGACGATACTCAGAGTCTACACAACCAAAAGAAGCTGCTCTTAGTTTTAATTGTTTTCCTTCAACCGTATAAGTAAGTCCATCTTGAGCCTTTCCTAACAAAACGATTTCCATATCTTCCGGATGAGACGAAGGCGAATCAACAACTAATGGAGTTTGTTCGTCGATAGAAGACAGATAAGGATCCAACCAGATCGTTCCAAGAGAACTACCCCAAACGGGCAATTGCCCTTCCGATGGTTTCCCTAAGAGAAAACGGACATTTGCACCGGTAATACTGTCTCCTCGCTGAATCCAGGAATCAACAAATACCCGATAGACGGAAGCGGACTCTGCTATGGCCAAGTGCCCGGATTCTTCAAATTCCAATATATCATCAACATCACAAATCACATAACCATTTCCTGGTTGTACAGCTACTTGTGGAGCCATATTTATGAAATCGGGCATTTCTATATCGCCAATACCCGATTTCTTTCCCATATCAAAAATAGGGAAACGGTTACTATGGAAATTCCTCTCGCTCGTTATATACACATCCGAATTCCCTAACAAGGTCTTTCCGTGCCATTCGTCCATCATATACAAGGCTGCCGTGCCTTCTGGGAACAATTCTTCCTCACTCAAATCATCTGAACACGAAAAACAGGCTATCAGCCAAGACAAGGCTACCCAAACAACAAGATTACTCTTCATCATACTCATTTCTTTTTAGTTTTATCAAATCTTTTCTGATGAAGAGTCCTGCTATCCGGATTTATCACTATAACAACCGATACTTTTTAATAATAATTTAGAGATGATCAGTTGCCCCGATAAGTAGAATATCCAAAAGGAGAAAGAGTTATCGGCACATGATAATGCTTATCATCCTTAATTTCAAATATGACTTCTATGAAAGGATAAAAAGTATCCTGCTGTTGTTCCTTAAAATAAGGAGCAGTTTCATACGTCAGCTTGTAAATACCCTGATGATTGGTTCCGTCTTCCGGCAAGAAATCCTTTACCCGCCCATTGGCATCCGTCATTTTTTCTGCAATTTGAACCCAAGACGTTGTCTGAGTATCCAATTTTGACAGGCGAATCTTTACATCTGCAGCCGGAGCACCTTTATTGATATCCAAAATATGACTCGATAATTGATAAGAGGCCTCTTGTCCCCAACTGAACTGAGCCCATGCGGCCAATACTGCCACCATAAAAATCTGCTTCATTCTCATAACTTTTAGATTTGAAATAAACGGTTTAATAAATAAAATTAGGTAAGAATATACCACCCACTCTCATATAAAAAGAACAGAACGAAAAGAAGAATAGTTATGTATTGAAGCGTTAATCTCTGCTTAAAAGTCGTTATATCCAGATTTATTCTATCTTTGCATACAGACAAATTACAAAGATTATGAATATCAAGAACAGCTTGACCGAATTGATTGGTCATACGCCGTTACTGGCTCTTCGCCGTTGGGCGAAACAACAGCAATTAGCAGCCGAAATCGTTGCCAAAGTAGAATATTTCAATCCGGGAGGAAGCGTAAAAGACCGCGTTGCCCTTTCGATGATTACCGATGCCGAAGAAAAGGGATTGTTAAAGCCCGGCGCCCTCATCATCGAACCAACCAGTGGAAACACCGGTGTCGGACTAGCTTGGGTTGCTTCGGTAAAAGGATACAAACTTATCCTGACCATGCCCGAAACCATGAGTCTGGAACGTCGCAATCTATTGAAAGCCCTCGGAGCTCAACTGGTTCTTACGCCGGGAAGTGAAGGAATGGGTGGTGCCATCCGCAAAGCTCAGGAAATACAGGCGGCAACACCCGGTTCGTTAATCTTACAGCAGTTTGAGAATCCGGCTAATCCGCTTGCCCATGAACGTACTACCGCAGAAGAAATCTGGCAAGACACCGACGGACAAATCGATATCTTCGTTGCCTCAGTCGGCACAGGCGGAACACTGACCGGAACAGCCCGTGGATTAAAGAAGAAAAATCCGAATATCCGGATCGTAGCAGTCGAACCAGCCGGATCGCCCGTCCTTTCCGGAGGAAAAGCCGGTCCACATAAAATACAAGGTATCGGAGCCGGATTCATTCCTAAGATTTTAGATACGAGCCTAATTGACCAAATCATTCCTGTCACAGACGAAGACGCTATGCGTACCAGTCGTGAATTATCAGCAACTGAAGGTTTATTGGTGGGTATATCATCCGGAGCTGCTGCTTTCGCCGCCCGAGAAATCGCAAAAGATGAAGCTAATCAGGGAAAACGCATTGTTGTCTTATTACCTGATACCGGCGAACGCTACCTCTCTACGGAGTTGTTTCAACATGCTTAAAAACTGATAAAATATGCATGCCTACCTTTTGATGAAAATATGCCGGCTTTTATCCAAAATACGCCGGGAATTATTGAAAAGCCGGCATATTTTCAAACAAAACCAACGAGAACCATTTTCAACTCTCCCGAGAATCGTTTTCGATTCTCGTTTATCTTATTTTAGGATATTACCAACACCTATTTGGAAAGTAGAAAAATCAGTTTCTGATGATTTATTACTAGCAACATAAAGTAATTGAATCCTCCTCTAAGCAACCTGCTCGTTATCTCCATACAAAAAAGTAGAGAAATTGTTATATTTGCCCTCTGAAAAGAGGCCGTGGGGCTTTGGTGTAAAAAATCATGGAAAGAATAAATATGAAACGAATCAGTATGGCACTGCTGTTTTCGGCTTGTGTGGCCGGAAGCTGGGCTCAGCAAGGAAGTGAGCCGATAGATTTGAAAGAGATTACAAGCGGAAAGTTCCGGCAGATTACCAATGTAGGAGAAATGCGGTCGCTGCCCGATGGCGAATATTATACGGCCATGAATCCGAAACGGACGATGATCGTGAAGTATTCTTATCGTACCGGCAATCCGGTGGATACTTTATTCAATGTGGCTACAGCCCGTGAATGCACGATCGACAAGTTCGATAATTACGAAATCAGCAGTACCGGGCACCGGATCCTGATTCTCTGTGATGTGGAACCGATTTACCGCCGCTCTACACAGGCAATGGTTTATGACTATGACGTACGCCGTAACTACCTGAAACCGCTGAGCGATACTCCGGGAAAGCAGATGATTCCGACTTTCTCGCCGGATGGCCGTATGTGTGCCTATGTGAAAGACAATAACATCTGGATCCGCAAGTTTGACTATGATACGGAAATACAGATTACCAAAGACGGCAAACAGAATGCCATTCTGAATGGTATCACCGACTGGGTTTATGAAGAAGAGTTTTCGGTGACAAACCTGATGGCCTGGTCGCCCGACAGTAAAATCCTAGCTTTTGTCCGTTCTGATGAATCGGAAGTACCGGAATACTCCATGCAGATTTATGGCGACGGCCTGTATCCCGGTTATTACAACTTCAAATATCCGAAAGCCGGCGAGAAAAACTCAACGGTATCGGTCATGGCTTATAACGTAGAAAGCAAGGATACCAAGAAGCTGGATATTCCGATGGATGCCGACGGCTATATTCCGCGTATCACCTTTACGACGAAACCCGAACAACTGGCAGTCATGACCTTGAACCGCCAGCAGAACCGTTTCAATATGTTTTATACGAATCCGAAGAGTGGTGTATCTAAGCTGATCCTGAAGGATGAGAACAAATGTTATGTAGATTCAGAGTGGCTGACTTCCATTCATTTTATGGAAAGCGGTTTCACCTACGTCAGCGAACAGGATGGCTATTCTCACATCTACCTGTATTCTCCGACAGGCGTCATGCAGCGCCAGATCACCAAAGGTAACTGGGATGTCACGGCTTTATTGGGTTATGACGAACTGACCAAAACGACTTATTACGAATCGGCCGAAGAAAGTCCGCTCCGCCGGGCTGTCTATAAGATTGATGCCAAAGGAGTCAAGACGAAGTTATCAACGAAAGAAGGAACGAACCATGCTGATTTCAGCGCGAACTTCGCCTATTACGTCAATCGTTTCTCGAATGTCAATACGCCGATGCAGATTACAGTCAACGAAACGAAGAAGAATCGGGTACTGCGCGTACTTCAGGACAATACGGCACTCACCAAGAAGCTGGCTGCCAAATCTTATTCTCCGAAAGAATTCATGACCGTCACGACAAAATCCGGTTATGAACTGAATGCCTGGATGGTGAAACCGGTTAACTTCGACAAGAACAAGAAATATCCGGTACTGATGGTTCAGTACAGCGGTCCGAATTCTCAACAAGTACTGGATCAGTACGGCATGGACTGGGAACAATATCTGGCATCGAAAGGAATCATCGTAGTTTCAGTAGATGGACGTGGAACCGGTGCCCGTGGAGAAGCCTTCCGCAAATGTACTTATATGAAGATGGGAATCCTGGAATCGCAAGACCAGGTTGAAGCAGCCCAGGCCTTAGGCGAACTGCCTTATATCGACAAGAACCGGATGGCAATCTGGGGCTGGAGTTTCGGCGGATACAATACGCTGATGGCGCTGACGGTTGGAAAAGGAACCTTCAAAGTCGGTATCGCCGTAGCGCCTCCGACCGACTGGAAATACTATGATACCGTCTATACCGAACGATACATGCGTACGCCGCAGGAAAACTTTGAAGGCTATGCTGAAACTTCACCGTTACGCCGGGTGAAAGACATGCAAGGAAAACTGCTGCTGATCCACGGAACAGCCGACGACAACGTACACTTCATGCAATCTCTGGAATATGCCGAAGCGTTGGTTCAGGCCGGAAAGCAATTTGACATGCACGTCTATAAAGACCGCAATCACGGCATTTCGGGAGGAAACACCCGCTATCACTTATACACCAAGATGTCTAATTATTTGTTCGATAATCTATAAACATGGCAGAACATATCAAGAAGCCGGATTGGTTGAAAATCCGGCTTCGTGGAAATGAACATTTCACGCAGACAAAAAGAATTGTAGAATCGCATTGTCTGCATACCATTTGTACCAGCGGCAAATGTCCGAATATGGGCGAATGCTGGAGCCGTGGAACAGCAACCTTCATGATTGGAGGCGATATCTGTACCCGCTCATGCCGCTTTTGTAACACACTGACCGGTAAGCCGCTGCCACTGGACCCGAAAGAGCCTGAAAATGTAGCAGAAAGTATCCGGCTGATGCAGTTGAAACATGCCGTTGTCACTTCAGTCGATCGGGACGATCTGCCCGACTTAGGCGCTTCCCACTGGGCTGCTACCATTCGGGCTATCAAACGGGTGAATCCGACGACTACACTCGAAGTGCTGATACCCGACTTTCAAGGCAAGCTGGAACTAGTTGATCAGGTCATCGACGCTGCTCCCGAAATTATCTCACACAACATGGAAACCATCCGGCGTATCACACCACTGGTGCGTAGTGCTGCCCGCTATGACGTGAGCCTGTCGGTTCTGAAGCGGATTGCATCGCGAAACATTGTTGCCAAAACAGGTATCATGGTCGGACTGGGAGAAACGGAAGAAGAAGTCTGCGAACTGATGGACGATGTGCTGGCAGTCGGTGTTTCGGTGCTGACCATCGGTCAATATCTGCAGCCATCCCGCAAGAACATTCCCGTATCAGCTTATATTCATCCCGATCAATTCGAGAAATACCGGACAATCGCCTTGGAAAAGGGTTTCAAACATGTAGAAAGTGCTCCGCTAGTCCGTTCCTCTTATCATGCCGAAAAGCATGTATAGAAGAGTGTATGGTGGATATTTATTCAGAAAAACAGAACTTTTTCTGGTACATTTTTGTTCTTATATTGAAACTGATCAAAAAAACACAAGGAAAGACAGAAGGTTTCCTGCCAAATTCATTGAAAATGAAAGAAAAGAGAACGATCAGGAGTAATTGAAATAAGAACAAGAATTATGACTCGTATCAGAAAAAGTTGGGAAAATCAAGCTCTAGGAATATTGCCGTTACTGTTGTTTTTATTGCTGGATAATTATATTTCCTATCTGCAAGCTTATACAGTATCGGCCATATTCTGCGTCTTGAGTATGTTTGTCTTCCATATTTTGCGGAAAGACAAAATATATTCATTCATGCTGCTGCCGTCTTTTCTCACCTTAATCCTCTACGCCTTCTTTCTTATCTTCATGCGCGTGGAAGAAGTTCTGGCCGTCTATACACCACTGATTACAGAAATTCTTCTCATCATCGTATTGACGGTGGTCAAGATTGTCAAGAAACCGTTGCTGCATCGCGTACGCGACGCCCAGCATCCGGCCTACGAAAAGACACACAACCTGACCATGCTGAATGAGTTCTTCTTTATCGCCCAGCTCTTCCGAAACTTATATATTCTTCACCTATTAGGAATCGCCTTCTATAACATTCTGCCGGAAGAGATGAAAGATATCCGCTTCAACCGGTTTCTGTACCGGGATATGGGACTGATTATCGGTGTGGCGGTTATTGTCTACGAACAAATCCGTTTGCTCATGGTCCGTGGACGACTGAAGAAAGAAATGTGGCTACCCGTACTCAATGACAAAGGTTCGGTTATTGGTTGTATAGCCTATTCCGTCAGTCGTCTGCTACCCAAAAAGTACTACCACCCGATTGTCCGCATAGCTCTTGTCCACAAAGGCATGCTTTATCTGGCCAAACGGAATGAATACGCTTACGTATCAGCTTCCATGATCGATTATCCGTTTTACCGTTACGTTTTGTTCCGCCAGAGCATAGAAGCGGCAGCACAGGAGGCTGTTGAAGGACTGAAAACCTTGGTCGGTAAGATTCAGCCCCGCTTGCTTATCCGTTATACATTCGAAAACGAACGGGTAAAACACCAGGTTTCCTTATTTGTCATCTGCATCCAGGATGAACAGGTGATCGAACAGTACAAGCAAGTGCAAAACGGCAAGTTGTGGTCTATCCAGCAGATCGAAGAGAATTTAGGGAAAGGTATATTCTCTGTTTACTTCGAACGTGAATTCTCCTATTTGAAGAACACAATCCTGCTGGCCGAAAATCTGTGCCTGTGCGGTGAACAGCAAGAAGCAAAGCCAGAATAGCATTAACGGTTTCCAAGCTCAATGACTTCCAGATCCTTGATCTTATCACCATCAATATTAAAACGCAGCAAGGTTCTTTTCAGGTGAAAACCGCTTTTCCCGGCTGCACCCGGATTCATATACAGGCATGACAAAGTCGGATCAAACGCCACCTTCAATATATGAGAATGCCCGGCTATGAACAGCTGCGGACGCGTATCAAAGAGTTCTTTCCGGATTTCAGGATTATAACGCCCCGGATAACCGCCGATATGCGTCATCATCACGCGGACCTGTTCAATCTGGAAATGCGCGATCTTCGGATATTCCAGGCGCAGATTCTGACCGTCTATATTTCCATAAACGGCCCGCAAAGGACAGATAGCCGCCAAACGGGCCGCCAATTCATCCGAGCCAATATCTCCGGCATGCCAGATTTCATCACAATCGGCAAAGTATTTTCTGTATTTGTCATCCCAATAACCATGGGTATCCGACAAGAGCCCAATTTTTCTCATATTTCCATTCGTTTGTTTGACAAAAGTATCTATATTTACGATTCCAAGCGAAGCATATTATGGAAAATGTTTATCAATATTTCAAGCGGGATATTAGTTGGCTGTCTTTCAACTACCGGGTACTGATGGAAGCCGAAAATGAATCATTGCCGGTGTATGAACGGATCAAGTTTCTCTCGATCTATTCATCCAACCTGGAGGAATTCTATGAAATCCGTGTGGCCGAACACCGCGGTGTAATCATGAAGAAGAATTATACCGAAGAAAGTACGGAAGAAGCCGAAGAAACACTGGCAGCAATCACCCGTGAAGTAAACTGGCAACAGCAAGAGTACAAACGGGTCTTCCGGGAAGTCGTAGCCGAACTGAAGCGTCAGCACATTCATTTGTATCTCGACAGTCAGCCGGAACCTTTTCATGAAGCGTTTGTCCAAAACTTCTTTAATGAAGAAGTCTTTCCATTCCTGGCTCCGGTGATGATCCAGAAAGATGACATCCGGACCTTTATCCGCGACCGCCGTCTTTATCTGGTAATCCGAATGACAAAGAAAAGGCATACTCAGGATGCTGCTCTGACAATAGGACAACCGCCTTACCAATATGCGCTGATGAAAATACCTTATTCCAAAGTGCCTCGCTTCATCGAGCTACCCAGCCACGATGGAGAATATTACATCATGTTTATCGATGATATCATCCGGGCGAACTTATCTTCTATTTTCCCCGGTTATGACATTGATTCATGCTACAACATCAAGATATCACGTGATGCCGACATATACCTGGAAGATGAGACCAGCAGCAGTATTGTCGAGAACATCCGCAAGAAACTGAAGAAACGCAAGATTGGAGCCTTAAGCCGTTTCATGTATGACATGAGTATGCCGGATGACTTTGTAGACTTCCTGTGCAAGGCCTTTAATATTGCGGAAGAAGATCTGGTAAAAGGCGGCCGTTATCATAATCTGCAAGATCTGGCCAAACTGCCCAATCCACGGGGAAAGGAATTGGAACGTCAGGTTCCATCACCCATGCGCGTACCTTTCCTAGATGAGATGGGCTCAATGTTCCGGGCAGTCAAGAAGCGGGATGTGTTCTTGCATTTTCCATATCAGTCTTTCGATTACCTGATCCGTCTGCTGATGGAAGCTGCTTTCGATCCGAAAGTAGATGAAATCAAGATTACGCAATACCGCGTTGCCGAAAACTCCGCCGTGATCAATACACTGATCAGCGCGGCCCAGAACGGAAAGAAAGTCACCGTATTTGTGGAACTGAAGGCTCGTTTCGATGAAGAGAACAACATGAGCGCAGCCGAACGGATGATGCAGGCAGGCATTCGGATTATCTATAGTATTCCGGGATTGAAAGTCCATGCGAAGGTAGCCGTCATTCTCCGGAAAGACGCTGACGACGGACGAAAACGAAAAGATATAGCCTACCTCAGCACCGGGAACTTCAACGAGAAGACAGCCCGCATATATTCGGATATGGCCCTGCTAACCTGCAATGAAGCTTTAGTACAAGACATCAACAAAGTATTTGCCGTATTGGAAGGCCGCCTGTCGAACCCGACATTCTCTCATCTGCTGGTAGCACGCTTCAACATGGTACCTGAGCTGGAACGGATGATTGAACGGGAGATTGAACATGTGCGCCAGGGACGAAGAGGAAGAATTGTCCTCAAGATGAACGGGCTGCATGACAAACATATGATTGACTGCCTGTATCATGCCAGTGAATGTGGTGTAGAAATCGATCTGATTGTCCGGGGAATTTGTTGCCTGGTGCCTAATCAGCCTTATAGCCAGCATATCCGGATCACGCGCATCGTGGATATGTTTCTCGAACATGCCCGCGTGTGGTATTTCTATAACGACGGGCAAGAAGACTTATATCTGACATCGGCCGACTGGATGAGGAGAAACCTGAACCGCCGCATCGAAACGGCATTCCCTATTCTGGATCCTGATATCAAACAGCAGATTATCGATATCCTGCAAATCCAGTTGAAAGATAATGTCAAAGCCTGCTGGATCGATGAACATTTGAAGAATATCCCGAAAGTGGACTATCATCCGGAGAAAGTCTGCGCACAGCTGGCAATTTACGAGTACATCAAAAGCAGAAATACGAAATAAAGGACATGGACTGGAGCGAATTTTATCCTTTCCTCTTCGGTATCGGACTGATTGCAGCGGTCATGTTAGCGTATGGCCTAGGTCTACATGTAGGCAAACGGCAGGAACGAGTTGCCATCAGCCGGAAACGGTGGAAGCAGAAACAATTCCTGATCGGCCGGCAGCAGACGGAACGGGAACAATATCTGGAGAAAATCCAGTTCTTGGAAAAGGAACTCGGACGGATCAGTCAGGAATCAGCAGACTATCAGCAGAAGCTGGATGATATTGCTTTCTATCGGCAGAAGATTCTGATCTGTGAACAGCAGATCAAACAACTCTCGTCGGCTGAAACAGAACATCCCGGCTTATCGATTCTCCTGCAATTAAAGGAAGATCCACAGCATACCAATCTTTCCCGGCAGGAATGGGAAACCTTGTTTGCCTTCACCGACCTGTTATTCAACAACACCCTCTCGTCCTTGCAGGAGAAATATAACCTCACCCGCCATGAGCAGGAAATCTGTTGCCTGCTGAAGTGGCAGTTTTCCCGCAAGGAACAACTTGCCGTCTTCAACAATACCTCCGAAGCACTTGCCAAATCGAAGAACCGCCTCAAAAAGCATCTCCAACTCGACGACAAGACCGATTTGGATTGGTTTGTCTGGCAACAGTGCTTAAACCAACACTGAAACATCTCCCGAAAAGAGCGAAAAAGATTGCAGGAGCACATTTGATACACCAAATCACCCGTTGCGAGGTCGCGTGAGCACATTTGATGCACCAAATCACCCGTTGCAAGGGTGCGTGAGCATATTTGATGCACCAAATCACCCGTTGCGAGGTCGCGTGAGCACATTTGATGCACCAAATCACCCGTTGCGAGGTCGCGTGAGCACATTTGATGCACCAAATCGCCCGTTGCGAGGTCGCGTGGGCACATTTGATGTACCAAATCGCCCGTTGCGAGGTCGCGTGAGCACATTTGATGCACCAAATCGCCCGTTGCGAGGTCGCGTGGGCACATTTGATGTACCAAATCGCCCGTTGCGAGGGTACAAGGGTACATTTGATGCACCAAATCACTTGTTGCGAGGGTGCAGGAGCAGATTGTAGATCGACAAACACCCCTTGCGGAGTTGCGTGGGCAAATTGAAGACCGACAAACACCCCTTGCAGGGTCGCATGGGCAGATTGATGACCAACAAACACCCCTTGCAGGGTCGCGTGGGCAGATTGAAGATCGACAAACACCCGTTGCGGGGTTGCGTGAGGGGATTGAAGATCGACAAACACCTGTTGCGAGGTCACAAGGGGAGATTGAAGACCGACAGACACCTCCTGCAAGTCTGCAAGAGCGATTGCCTGCGTATCTTTTTCCTCCCTTATCTGTCCGCATTCTACCCGTATTTTATCTTCCTTGTCCTTATAAACTACTGAACCACAATAGATAGAGAAGAGTTCCATTTGTCCGCCTATAAAATAAAGGAATCCGATAAAGCCATACTACCTTTGCCTCTGTACTTTTTCACTCATATTTGTTTATTCAGGTTTAATAGAAAATGGCTTTATGAAAACGAAACATCTACTCTCGATTCCTCTCCTGTTGAGTGGAATCGCATTACTCGGACTGGCGAGTTGTAATTCCGGTTCCATCATCAAGCGGGCCACCGGAGTTCCGTATGAAGTACTGGTTGTAATGGATACGAGCTTATGGAAAGGACAAGTTGGAGAAGCAGTCCGCGATAAACTCCAGGAATCCTACCCTGCCCTGCCTCAGGCGGAACCAACGGCTGCCATCTCCTATTGCGAACCGGCATCTTTCAACGATTTCATGCGTTATGTACGCAACATCCTGTTGGTGGATATCAATCCTAACGCTTATACAAAAGTCTCACTCATTGCCGACAAGGATGTATGGGCCAATGGGCAACAAGTGATGCGTCTTCAGTCTCCTTCAGCAGATTCTCTGTTGTTGTATATGCAAGGGAAGAACAATGATATTCT
The DNA here is from genome assembly GCF_023744375.2 of Parabacteroides sp. AD58. Classification (NCBI taxonomy): domain Bacteria; kingdom Pseudomonadati; phylum Bacteroidota; class Bacteroidia; order Bacteroidales; family Tannerellaceae; genus Parabacteroides; species Parabacteroides absconsus. The sequence continues at coordinate 1,923,632 of NZ_CP146284.1, forward strand.
AACCTATATCCGGCAACTGGAACAGAAACGCTATGCCCAATATCTGCAGGAAAACCACAACAGCCTGCTGGCAGAAAAGACACGTTCATCTCTGCAGCTGGAAATCTGTGCCCCGGAAGAGATGAATTCTTCGCAGATCGATTCTACATTTCTCTGGTTTTCCAACAATGCGAACACCGGACGGATGGATCTGATCTTCTATGCTTTTCCAGCAGAAAATGCTGACGCGCTTGACAAGTCGCATCTTGTAGCCATGCGAGACTCAGTAACCCGACTGCATATTCCAGGTTCGTTTGAAGGATCGTACATGACAACAGAAAGTCGTTTTCCAGTCGAATATGAACCATTACCCAACGGGAAACAGCCAGGTGCTGTGATACGTGGCTTGTGGAAAATGCAAGGCGACATGATGGGCGGACCATTTGTCTCGTATGCCTGGTATGATGCGCCCCGCCATCGGGTAGTTGTAGCAGAAGGATTCGTCTATGCTCCCGAAACCAACAAGAAACTCTATATGCACCGGCTGGAATCCGCCCTGCTCACGGCACGGATTTTATAACACTAACCGACGGATTTCTTCCGGATTATAACTGCTGCGGATGCGCCACTCTTGCGGATAAAGGTTATTCGCCCGGTTTCCTAAATTCTTCACGAATCCGATAGGACGCTGCTGATAAGTCAGCAAGACATACCCTTTCTCCGCATCAGCCGGAAGCACCAGCGCTTCTTTCCGGAAATAACGGATAGCCGTCTCATCATCCACTTCACATAGGGGGAAAGCTGTTGGATTTAAGGCTGTACTCAACGCCAATGCTTGCGCCGGCACCCAGTCTTTTCCCTTCCATTCGCCCAATTCGATTCCTGCAGAAAGGATATGAAGTTTCTCTTGCAGTAATGGATAGATTGCTTGTACTTCGGAGGGCAGCAAAGACAGACGACTATCATTCCAGACGGGTTGATAAGTCTCGCTTGCACGAACAGCAGCAAGGATGGATGCCGGGATGTCGGGTTGCTTCTTACCTTTCTGTTTCTTGTCTTTATTCTTGGTCTTGATCCGAAGCTCCTCTCGTTCGCCATCTGCTTTCCGCAGAGCCGCCAGAAAAAAGCCTTCACCGCGTGTCCGATGTGGGAAAAACCGATATACCGGATTTGCATATTTCAAGGCTCCACACACGCCCCAAGCATCTTCGATCGGAATAGACAATGGCTCGGCTCCCAGTTCATCGATGATGTATTGGATGTTCTCCTCATCTTCTTCCGTATTATACGTACAAGTACTGTACACCAGCAAGCCACCGGGTTTCAGGGCATTCCAGATATCATGAAGGATACGCCGCTGACGGGAAGCACAAAGCCCGACATTCGCCACACTCCACTCACCCGTACTATCTGTATCCTTACGGAACATGCCTTCGCCCGAACAGGGCACATCTGTTACAATCACATCAAAGAGATGAGTCAGTTCCCCCACTTCTGCCGGATCATTATTCGTGACAACATGGTTCGGATAGCCCCATTTCTGGATATTCTCTGCCAGAATATAGCTGCGCGACCGGATTACTTCATTGCTTACCAGTACACTTCCTTCGGGAAGAAGGCTCAACAGATGAGTAGATTTTCCTCCCGGTGCCGCACATAAGTCCAGACAGACCACCGGTTCCTGAACATACGTCCGGACTGCCTGTTCAAGGAACATCGACGAAGCCTCCTGTACATAATAAGTGCCATTTTGGAACAACGGGTCGAAAGTGAACGAAAGGCGTTCGGGCAGATAATAACCCAGCTGGCTCCACGGAACCGGAGTTGCCTCCGGCCGCTTGTCGCTCTTCTTCGGATTTATTCGGATACTAACCGGGACATCCGCCATCAACGCTTTTTCCAGTTCTGTATATTCGTCGCCTAAAAGTACCCGCGTACGGGTAATAAAATCAATAGGAAGTGCCATGTGTGCATGAATTGTTTCGTGCAAAAGTACTACATTTGCGGAAAATTAGAACTATGCAAGCATCATTATATCTGATACCGGTCACCTTGGGCGATACCGAACATCGCCGGGTATTGCCGGACTATAACCGGGATGTCATCTTGGGCATCCGTCATTTCATTGTCGAGAATGTCCGCACGGCACGCCGCTTCTTGAAGAAAGTGGAACCATCCATTGTGATCGACGACTTGACTTTCTATGAACTGAACAAGCACACATCGCCTGAGCAGGTGGCAGGCTATCTGAATCCGCTGGCTCAAGGCGAATCGGTAGGTGTGATTTCCGAAGCCGGCTGTCCGGCTGTAGCCGATCCGGGAGCCGATGTGGTAGCGATTGCCCAGCGCAAACATTATCGGGTCGTTCCTCTGGTAGGTCCGTCGTCTATTATTTTATCCGTGATGGCATCCGGATTTAACGGACAGAGTTTTGCTTTTCATGGTTATCTGCCTATCGATGCAGCGGAACGTACCAGTACCATCAAGAAGCTGGAAGGACGGATTTATGCCGAGAACCAGACGCAGCTCTTTATCGAAACGCCTTACCGCAACCGTAAACTGGCAGAAGAACTGATCCGTACCTGCCGCCCGTCCACGAAGCTGTGTATTGCGTCGAATATCACTTGTGCAGATGAATGTATCCAGACACGTCCGGTTAAGGATTGGGCCGGGAAGTTACCCGATTTCGACAAGAAACCGACCATCTTCTTAATCTATAAATAATATGGGAAACTACGAAGCACATCCAACAGCCGTCATCGACGAAGGCTGTCAGATCGGAGAAGGCACACACATCTGGCACTTCTCGCACATCATGTCAGGCTGCCGTATCGGGAAGTATTGTAATATCGGGCAAAATGTAGTCATCTCGCCCGGTGTAGAAATCGGTAATCAGGTAAAGATTCAGAACAACGTGTCTGTCTATACCGGTGTTATCTGTGAAGACGAAGTTTTCTTAGGACCCAGTTGTGTCTTCACCAATGTAATCAATCCGAGAAGCGCCATTTCCCGCAAGCATGAATACCGGAGTACCCGTGTGAAACGAGGAGCCACCATCGGAGCCAATGCCACCATTGTCTGCGGACATGACATCGGCGAATATGCCCTCATCGGAGCGGGAGCCGTTGTTACCAAAGACATTCCGCCTTATGCCTTAGTCGTAGGCAATCCGTCCCGACAAATCGGCTGGGTCAGTGAATACGGCTGCCGCCTCGAATTCGACAAACACGGCCACGCTGTCTGTCCGGAAAGCGGAGAACATTACATCTTAGAGAATAATCAAGTGCGGAAAATAAAGAATGGATAATTGACCGGCGAACTCCGATTGCAATTATCCATTCACTACTAGGAATATTTTTAGATTGTCAATGATCAAGCGCAGGCAAAATGTCGGAAAGTATTTTATCGGTCGCACCTACCTGGCTGGCCACGAAATCGCCTGCGGCTTTTCCGGCGGCCTGCATCACTTCCGGGTGCGTGATAAACTCGTTCATCTTATCTTCAAACTCTGCTATCGAATGAATTGAGAAACCACCGCCAACCTCTATTAAGTCTTTGGCTTCCTTAAACTTCTTATAATTCGGACCGAACAGCACCGGAATACCATAAACAGCCGCTTCGAGTGTATTGTGGATGCCGACTCCAAAACCACCACCGATATAGGCCATCTCGCCATACCGATAGACTGAGGATAAGAGGCCAAAGTTATCTATAATCAGGCAATCCTTACCTTCCAAGTCTTTTTCTGACTGGACTTCCGTCAGACGGATAAAAGGCCGTTCCAGCAGTGCTGCAATCGAAACCAGATGACTCTGGTGAATTTCGTGCGGAGCAATGATCAGTTTCATCCGTTCCTGCTTGTTGAAATACGGAATAATTACCTGTTCATCCTGTGGCCAGGAACTGCCTGCCACTAATGTCAGCAGTTTCTCTCCTTTTTCATTATGCACGAACTTGTCGATCAGCGGCAAATCCTTGGCCTGATTCCGAACTTCCTGAACCCGGTCGAAACGCGTATCGCCTGTTACTGTCACATTGTGAATGCCATATTCGGCCAACAACGCCTTTGAACGTTCATCTTGCACATACAAGTGCGTGAAGCAGTGTAACATTTTCCGATAAGGAGCGCCAAACCACTGGAAGAACAACTGGTCAGGACGGAAAATGGCGGAGATAATATAAACCGGAATATTCCGTTTCTTGAGAGCGGCTAAATAATTCCCCCAAAATTCATATTTGATAAAGACGGCAGCTACCGGATGTGCCAGCTTCAGGAATTTGTTCACCCGATAAGGAGTGTCGAAGGGCAGATAGCAAATGACATCGGCACCGGCATAATTCTTGCGTACCTCATATCCCGAAGGAGAAAAGAATGTCAGCAGGATTTTATATTGCGGATACCGGGCCTTGATCCTCTCCATCATAGGCCGTCCTTGCTCAAACTCGCCCAACGAGGCCGCATGGAACCAGATATATTTTTCTCCCGGCTGAATCTGTGTACGCAGAATACGGTTGGTACGCCATTGCCCCAGACGCATGGTCCGTGCTTTCTTATGAAACGGAGCGATCAATTCGATGATCAGGGAGTATAAATGAATAAGCAGGCTGTACATGGTTATTTAGGAGGTTAATAAGTAGACAAGTTGACAAGAGAACAAATTAACAAGGACTGAAGTCTTATCTTTCCTTGTTTATTCATCTGCTTATCAACTTATCCACTCTGTTTGTTTTATTTCTATTATCAAATGAAGTCCCGTCAATCCGTCACTTTATCAACGGTCTGCTTCATTTCTTCTTATCCCAAAACGTCAATAGCACGCTGGATACGACGAATCGTTTCTTCCTTACCCAAGGCTTCTGTGATATCAAAGATATGCGGACCCTTGCCTTCGCCAACTAAAGCCAAACGGGTGGCATTCATGATATTTCCCAAGTGATAGCCTTTGCTTTCAATCCAGGCTTTTGCCACATTTTCGGTACTTTCAATATCAAACGGCTCATGTGCGCGCAAGACTTCGATGAACTCTGTCAGCTGGGCAGCGCTGTCTTCTTTCCAGCGTTTCTTCCGGGTCTTTTCGTCATATTCAGTCGGAGCTACAAAGAAGAAGGCACATACATTCCACAGCTCCTTGATAAAGCTGACGCGGTCTTTCATCATGCCGACCACTTTCTCGACATAGGCTGGATCAGCCTCCACGCCATGCTCTTTCAAGATTGGCATGAACAAAGCGGCAATTTCCTTGTTGTCTTTCCGCTGAATATACTGGTGATTAAACCATTTTCCTTTCTCGTAGTCGAACTTCGCACCGCTCTTGCTGCAATGAGCCAGATTGAAGGCTTTGATCAGTTCGTCCATACTCATCACTTCCTGATCATTTCCCGGATTCCAGCCTAACAAAGCCAGGAAGTTGACAACCGCTTCCGGAAGATAGCCACTTTCACGATAACCCGAAGAAACATCACCGGTCTTCGGATCATGCCATTCCAACGGGAAAACCGGGAATCCCAGACGGTCGCCATCGCGCTTACTCAGCTTTCCGTTACCTTCGGGCTTCAGCAGCAATGACAGATGGGCAAACTGAGGCATCGTATCGGCCCAACCGAAATAACGATACAGCAGAACATGCAACGGAGCACTTGGCAACCACTCTTCACCACGGATCACGTGTGTTACTTCCATCAGGTGGTCGTCTACAATGTTAGCCAAGTGATAGGTTGGCAGTTGGTCTGCTGATTTATACAGCACCTTATCATCCAGAATTGATGAATTGATAACTACTTCTCCACGAATCAAATCATGCACATGTACGTCTTCATTCGGTTCAATCTTGACACGAACAACATACTGATTGCCGGCATCTATCAGCGCCTTTGTCTCTTCCGGAGAAAGAGTCAGTGAATTACGCATCTGCATACGGGTAGATGCGTCATACTGGAAGTTTGGAATTTCCTTCCGCTTTGCCTCCAGTTCCTGTGGAGTATCAAAAGCAATATAGGCATGACCGGCTTCCAACAGCTGGTCTACATATTTCTTATATATTTCACGACGTTCGCTCTGGCGATATGGGCCATAGTTTCCTCCGAAACCGACTCCCTCATCGAAATGAATACCTAACCAGGTAAGTGCTTCAATAATATAAGCCTCTGCTCCCGGCACGAAACGCTGTGAATCAGTATCTTCAATACGGAGAATCAAGTCTCCGCCATTTTGCTTGGCAAATAGATAATTGTATAAAGCTGTACGAACTCCTCCGATATGCAAAGCTCCTGTTGGGCTCGGTGCAAAACGGACTCTTACCTTTCTTTGAGTCATAATCTTACTGGATTAAATAATATTGGGGCAAAAGTACGCCTTTTTTTTCTGTTAATAAACTTTTTTGCGTACATTTCGCCGACAAATGAATATGGGAAGTTGTCTGGTTATGAATAAATGAGGTTATAAGGTTATGAGATTGTAAGTTAACCTTATCAACTTGCCAACGAGAACCGGGGCAACTCATCAACTCAAAAACGAATAAACGAGATATGAATATTAAGAATTACAACGTACATCCGTCTATATTTTTTATCATAGCAGCCTTACTGATGGCTTACTTCTTTCCACGTGACGCAAAGTTCAAATATCAGTTCTACGAAGGGAAACCCTGGCGTTACGGACTGCTGACGGCTCCGACCAATTTTCCTATCTATAAAACCGACGCACAGGTGAAGGAAGAACAAGACAGCGTATTGAAAAAGTTCCAGCCGTATTACCGGGTGAACCAAGAAATCGAGTCCAACCAGATCGATAAACTGCGTGCCGATTACAACAGTCGCCTGAACCAGCGCGTCACAGCAGCTTATATGCAGTATATTGAAAAGATGCTCCAGCAGCTGTATGGTAACGGAATTATCTCAGCGGAAGAAATGGAGAAGTTGCACGCAGAAGGATATTCACAGATTAATCTGCTGCGCAATACCGTTTCTTCTCCACACTACGTATCAGACTTTTTCACTGTCAAATCGGCTTATGAGTTTATTATCAACAATTGTCCTACTACGTTAAACCGATCGCTGCTGCAGGCATGCGACATCAATAATTATCTGGTTGAGAATGTCAGTTATGATACTGATATGTCCGACCGCGTCAAACAGGAGTTGCTGCAAAGCGTCCCGATTTCGACCGGTGTCGTTCAGGCCGGCGAACGCATTGTCGACCGGGGAGAGATCATTGACTCCCAAACTTACAATGTGCTTCGTTCTTTAAAGAAAGTCTATGAATCCAAATCCGGAGGAAATCAGCGGCACAACCTGATGCTGGCCGGACAAATCATCCTCGTCTTCGGTATCCTCTTCTGCTACTGGCTTTATTTATGGTCGTTCCGCATCAAGTTCATGCATAACCGGCGTAATGCCTTTTTCCTGATATGCTGTATTTTCATGCCTGTCTTTCTAACCGAGATCTGTGTAACATACAGCATTTTCAACATCTATATCATTCCGTATGCCATCGTTCCGATTGTGGTCCGCACGTTCTTCGATTCGCGGACGGCCTTGTTCACGCACCTGATCACTGTGCTGGTCTGCTCCATCATGGCACCTTTCCCGCATGAGTTCCTTATCCTGCAGATCATTGCCGGCATGGTGGTGACTTTCAGTCTGCGCGAATTATCTGAACGATCCCAGCTGATGCGCTGTTCGTTCTTCGTCTTCCTATCATACGCACTTGCCTACTTGGGACTGGTGCTTTACCAGGATGCCGACCTCAACAAAATCCATTGGATGATGATGCTTTACTTCGGCATCAACCTTATCCTGCTTATGTTTACCTATGTTCTCGTCTATATGCTGGAAAAGACATTCGGCTATCTATCAACCATAACATTAGTGGAACTGTCGAACATCAATTCAGGCATCTTGAAGAAACTGAGTGAGACGTGTCCAGGCACCTTCCAACACTCACTGCAAGTCTCCATCATCGCTTCCGAAGCAGCTGCCAAAATTGGAGCCAATGCACAGCTGGTCAGAACCGGAGCCATGTATCACGATATAGGCAAGATGTGTAATCCGATCTTCTTCACCGAAAATCAGAACCAGCAGAATCCGCACGACGGTCTGTCATTCGAAGAAAGTGCTCAGATGGTGATCAGCCACGTCACAGAAGGAGTCAAGATTGCAGAGAAAGCCTCTTTGCCCAAAGAAATTATTGATTTTATCCGCACCCACCACGGACGCGGTAAAGCCAAGTATTTCTACAACTCTTTTAAGAACAAATATCCCGACAGGGAAGTGAATGAAGAACTGTTTACTTATCCCGGACCGAATCCATTCTCCAAAGAAACGGCCATTGTAATGATGGCGGACTCGGTCGAAGCGGCTTCACGCAGCCTGAAGGAACACACCGTGGAAGGTATTCAGCAACTGGTCAATAAGATCATCGAGACGCAGATTGCCGACGGATTGCTGAAGAACGCTCCGCTCACCTTCCGGGATGTGGAATCCATCAAGCAGGTCTTCATCGAGAAGCTGAAGATCATGTATCACACCCGCATCAGTTATCCTGACTTGAAGAAGAAATAACACGGGCCAGAAGTCCTCGGCAGGCATCTTCCAGCAGGTCGAGGACAAGCTCAAAACCTTCTGCTCCACTATAATAGGGATCAGAGACATAATCGTACAGCCGATTCGTCGCATATTCCATCATCTGATGAACTTTCTTCTCCGAATCCAGATCGGGAGCCATTTCCTTCAAGTCGTCTACATTCCGATTATCCATTCCGATAATCAGATCGAAATCATAGAAATCCTGTGTCTGGACCGGACGGGAAATGGAATCCAACCGATAGCCCCGACGGATAGCATGGGCTCGCATCCGCGGATCAGCAGGTTCTCCTTCATGATAACCGATAATACCGGCCGAGTCAATCAGAAAACGATCTGCCATTCCGGCATCTTTCACCAGCTTCTTCATCACTGCTTCGGCCGACGGCGACCGGCAAATATTCCCTAAACACACAAATAGGATTTTGTATTTCTTTTCCATATATTTTGAGTTTGTTTGCTTTCAAATCGACGGATAAACAAGGCTTCGGTTGCTGGGGGAACTTATAAACCGGCAAGCTTCTGAAACCTCTCCTACTTACAACGGATCCACATCATAATGTACCAGCAATTGACGGAACTCCGTGCTCTGCTTCATCTCCTGCTGCACGGACTCCAGTATGTCACGGACTTGCGGGATTGAAGCGGCAATCTCGATTTTCATCACGATCTTGCGAATATGAAGCAGCTGGATATAGGAAACAGGCGGCGTAACAGGACCCAGCACGCGGTCGCCCAAGCGCCGGCGCAACCGTTCAGCATACTGCCGCGATTGTTCATCGAGCACCGTCGGATTCTTCGACCGAAGAACCAGGATAATCAGGCGGTAATAAGGCGGATAACGGAACATGCTCCGTTCCGCCAGTTGCCAGCTGACCATTTCCTTATATGCCCGCTGCGTCACCATCTGGATTAACGGATGATCGGGTTGCGAAGTCTGCAAGACTACGACACCCTGTTTATCCCGTCTTCCGGTGCGGCCGCTCACCTGCATCATCAGCTGGAAAGCCCTTTCATGTGCCCGAAAGTCCGGATAATTCATCAGACCGTCGGCGTTCAGAATACCCACCACGGCCACATGACTGAAATCCAGTCCTTTCGAAATCATTTGCGTACCGATTAGAATATCAGTCTTCTGCTTCTCAAAGTCGCCAATGATCCGTTCATAGGCTGTACGCGTACGGGCTGTATCCAAATCCATCCGGGCCACCCGTGCAGCAGGAAAGAGCAAAGCGATCTCTTCTTCCACCTTTTCAGTGCCAAAGCCCAACGGACGGATATTCACCGAATGGCATTCCGGGCATTCTGACGGAACACGCACAGTAAAGCCACAATAATGACACACCAGCTTCTGGTGAAACTTATGATAGGTCATGCTCACATCACAGTGCTGGCAACGCGGAATCCAACCGCAGTCCTTACATTCTATCATCGGCGCAAAGCCACGGCGATTCTGAAACAAGATCACCTGTTGTCCGCTTTCGAGCGCCTGCCGCATCTTCTCTATCAGGATTGGTGAGAAAAGCGTATCTTTCATCTGCTTCCGCCTTTTCAATTCGCGGATATTGGCCAGGATCATCTCAGGAGGCGAAGCGGCTCCGTAACGAACCGGCAACTCTACCAAGCCGAACTTGCCGGTCATGGCATTGAAATAAGAGTCGATCGACGGCGTAGCCGAACCCAACAGCACTTTGCCCCCATGCATCTGTGCCAGAATAATAGCTGCATTACGGGCATGATAACGAGGCGCCGGATCCTGTTGCTTATAGGTCGTTTCGTGTTCCTCATCAACGATAATTAATCCCAGACTGCTAAACGGTAGGAAGATCGACGAACGCACGCCCAAAACCAGCATCGGACCTTTGCCATGCAACAGCTTGTTCCATACTTCCACCCGTTCGTTGTCCGAGAATTTGGAGTGATATACCAACAACTGATCCCCGAATATCTTCACCAGACGGTCGGTTATCTGCGTCGTAATCGCAATCTCGGGCAAGAGATAAAGTACTTGTCTCCCACTTCTCAAGACCTGCCGGATCAAATGAATATAGATTTCGGTCTTTCCCGACGAAGTAACTCCATGTAACAGGCACACTTCCTTTTCGGCAAAGACATCCAGAATCTTTCCGTACGCCGCCTGTTGTTCGTCGGTTAAGGCATGCGGTTCTTCCAGACGGCACATCCTTGTCTGCAGGCGGCTGACTTCTTTCTCATAACTCTGCAAGATGCCCCGTTTCAATAAACCATCGAGAATCGCAGCACTCTGCCCGCTTTTCTCCAACAATTCCTTTTTCGAAACTTCCTGCTTTAGCACCGGATTCAATGCGTGGGTCAAATCGAGAAAGCTGACCAGCAGTTGCTCCTGTTTCTTTGCCCGTTTCACGACATCAAAGGCTTCCTGCATCCGGTCTTCGGTTGCCCAGTCGGGATGTAGTCGGACATACGTCTGCGTCTTAGGAACAAAACCTTGTTTCAGTTCCTCATTGACACCCACAGCTCCTTTCCCCATCAGCGAAGCAATAACCGGAACAATGTTACGCAAACCGGTTTTCTTCTCCAAATCAGAAACCGTCTGCTTGACTACATTCCGTCCGAAAGCATCCAATACTGCCTGCTCGTTGGGTTTCAACGGAGCATCAGCCTCATAGTCGGGGTTATAAGTAACTGTTGTCTCGCTTTCCAGCTTCAGGCCGGAAGGCAAGGCCGCCTTATAGACATCGCCCAGTTTACAGATATAATATGAGGCAATCCATTCCCAGAAGCGTAATTGCGGACGGCGTAAAATAGGTGTCGCATCCAAAATCGAAAAGATTTCCTTCACTTCATAGTCCGTCTGCGGCTGACGATCGTGCACATCTACCACAATCGCCGTGTAAAAGCGTTTCTTTCCGAAATGCACAATCACACGACTGCCACGGACCACCAGCGACTCCAAGTCGGCCGGAATCCGATACGTATATTGATTCTCCAGCGGAAGCGGGAGTATGACATCTGCGTAGGTACTCATTGTAGAGCAAAGATACAAACAGATACAAGCAAACAAAGCACTTTCCCCATAAAAAACAAGTTGGCCAGACTCCAATCTTCAGAAGTCCAGCCAACTTATTTCCTCCAAATCGTTTTTATCACCTTAGAACAGAATCGCTGCCGAAATCAGCCAGCCACGGTTCTTTCCGTCTATTTCCAACTTCTTTATACTATAATTGTCAGTCAAGCCCAACTGATAGGTCGCACTGATCTGCAAATGCTGGATCAGCTCCACACCGGCTCCTATATTCAGGCCGGCACTGAAGGATTTGGATTCAATCTGATCGCTCAGAACGTCCCAGAACTTGCCACCGCCCAGACGGAAACCGACATACGGACCTGCTGCAGCAAACACCTTCACAGCCGGAATGCCAATCTTCCATTTCAAATTGACCGGTATATTCAAATAATCAGACTTGACCGTCTGTGTGCCTATTTCCATACCTGTCTGCGAATACAGAATAGAGGCATCAAAACCCAGTCCCACTAACGGAGCCATCAGTTCAATGGTCGGACCGATATGAAAACCCGTCAGATTCTCCGTAGAAAAATTCTCCGGCAAATTTGTAAAGTGGATGCTCGATATATTAGCACCACCTTTAATACCCCACTTAAACTGGGCTTGAGCCGGAACCGCCATCCAGGCAACCAACGCCAATATCAACAAATAAACTCGCTTCATACTTCCTGCTTTTAATGATTATCTATTTATGTAAACAAAGATAATACATACAATGTTGAGAAAAAAGATTTTTATTATCCGGAAATTCTCAACTGATCCGAATAGACTCAAACGGCAAGCGCTCTACCGAATTAAAATATTGCTTCAACAACCATTCCTGAGCCTTGAGTTTGATCATAGACTGGCGATAATCTTCGCTGAAGTGCCGTTGGTTCTGCGGCCGCCAGCGTTCAAACTGGGCCATGGCATTGAGCTTTTCTTCCAGCGTATTACGAATAATGCCCCGGCTTTGCAATTCTTGGTAAAGGATACTGGCTAACGGAATTTCGGAATCCGGATGAGCTTTATAGTCATGAAACCGTCTGATAAGCAAACGGTTCATGCACTCGTCATTGTATTCCTTACTTACGCCTGGTAACGCCCGGACATTCTTTTCCTGTTCTGCCCGCTTGACGGCACGATACCGGAGATCACTCATTTTATAGCCTTTCAACCATTTACTGAAAGTCCTGTAATTCAGTCCGACGTAGTCGCCAAACTCCTCTTTCGCTCCTAATTCAAAACAGATGCAAACCTCTTCCATCCGTAAAAAGCCGTAGCTTTCATAGAGGTCTTTGGTCAGTTGTGCCGCCAGCAAAGTGAGTTCATGCCGCATCGGGATTTTAAAGCCCAACAGCATATACGTATCGGAAAGCAGATCAACCATTCTTTTACTGACAAACTGATTGTCAAACTGTGTAATCGGAGGCTGTCTCAATGCCATTTGTAAACGAATATCCAAAGCCATGGTTTTCAAACATTTGTTGGGTTAATAATTTTGCTTCTTCTGCTACCTGCATCATTTCTTCGTATCTTGATTTCCGTGCCGCCGGCTTGTTGATCCTGACTTGCGGGATCGCCGCCGTTTTGCTTCCGGCCAAAATCTGCATATCCGTTTCCCAATGGTTATGTCGCCACCAGGCGATGAACCGCGATTGATATTCTTTCCGGGTCCTTACGGTATCTCCGAGTGCCCGCAAAAGATTGAAATCGTCGAAGTATCTCATGGCATCATAGGCATTTTCCAGCAATGAAGTGCCTTTCCCACTGATGCGAATCAGTAGGTTACACCAGTCGCCGTCATTCAGCAGATCCATTTTCCACTGATCCCATTGATCTTTCAATAACGATTGATCGTTTTCGCGCGCAGGCGCGCCACTCTCTCTCTCAATTATAAATATACTTTCATTTTCTTTACTATCCTTTTCTTTACTTTGTGCACTTTCCACGGTTTGAACTGGCGTTTCAGCTGCGGAAATGAGAGTTTCCTCTGCGTTAACTGATGTATTCGCTGCCATTTCTTCTTTCACTGCCGTAACCGGAACAAGCAAGTATTGCTTCTCCAATTTCCGTTCATTCAGGTAACGGCCCTTCGCCGCGATGTACCGTTCCTGAATGGCTTTAGACGTCAGAATACTCTGTTTCCACAATCCGGCATCGAACAAGCCGATTTCAACCATATAGTCAAGCATGGTTTTCACTTCCTCATCTTCGATGTCCAACTGGTCCGACAGATCGAACAAATAGTCTTGATCAACCTGCACATAGAATGAGCTTTCGTAGATATCACACAAAAGCATAAAATACAGAAGGACACCCGGCGTTTTATGCTTCTTCATCAAACGCCGTATTTTGATATCTTTCAATACATGAGTGTCGATCGGGAAATAATCTAATCCTAATTTTACTGGCCTTGCCATATAAGTATCAGGACAAGTTTTTATGGGTTCGGCAACAGCGCCTCTTCCTCTCTTGTCACGAAACAAAGATACGGCAGCCCAAAATCGCAGTGTGGATCAATGTGGATCAGTGTGGATCAATGTGGACGAAATGGGATCAATGTGGATGAAATGGGATCAAAGTGGATGAAAAATCAGACGCTGATTTTTAACTCTCGTTACTTTTGAACAAAAAACCGGCGTATTTTCATGAAAAGGTAGGCAGGAATTGATGAAAACATAGGCAGGAAATTAACGCCTTCCGGAAAGGCAAAAAACAAAAAGAGCAGCTATCAAAAAATAGCTGCTCCACAGAGCCGAAAACGGGACTCGAACCCGTGACCTACGCATTACGAATGCGTCGCTCTACCAACTGAGCCATTTCGGCAATGATTTTCTTGAGTTCAACTTATAAATGCAACTTTTTGGGTGCGGATAATAAGCAATAAAAACATTTATTTTTCAGAGAGGAAAGAGAGACAATGTCCCCCTTTCTCTCACTCTGAATGGATAAAGTTTGCTATCTTTGCTTTAATTGTCCGTCCAAAGAAAAAAAAGTTGCAGATGAGCAAACATATAACCGAGGAACAAAGGTATGCAATTTCTATGATGTTGCAAATACCGATGAGCAAAAAAGCAATAGCGGAAGCTATCGGAGTAGATAAAAGCACTGTTTACAGGGAGATAAAGCGCAATTGCGACGCCCGAAGTGGTAGCTATAGCATGGAGCTTGCCCAGCGAAAAGCAGACAGGCGCAAGCAGCAAAAACATCGCAAGGAAGTGCTTACACCGGCAATGAGAAAACGGATAATAAAGCTGTTGAAGAAAGGATTCAGCCCGGAGCAGATTGTCGGCAGGAGCCGCTTGGAGGGAATTGCGATGGTATCTCACGAAACGATATATCGCTGGATTTGGGAGGATAAGCGGCGGGGTGGCAAACTGCACAAATATCTTCGCAGACAAGGTCGCAGGTATGCCAAACGTGGTTCTAAAAATGCAGGGCGAGGATTTATCCCAGGCAGGGTGGATATTGATGAGCGTCCCGAGATAGTGGAACTGAAGGAGAGATTTGGTGATTTAGAGATAGATACAATTATTGGTAAGAACCACAAAGGTGCCATTCTTACCATTAACGACAGAGCAACAAGCAGGGTCTGGATACGCAAGTTGTCGGGAAAAGAAGCCATCCCGGTAGCTAAGATTGCAGTATGGGCACTGCGGAAAGTGAAAAACTTAATACACACAATTACGGCTGACAATGGAAAGGAGTTTGCAAAGCACGAGGAAATTGCGCAAAAATTGGAAATAAAATTCTATTTTTGCAAACCATACCACTCATGGGAACGTGGTGCCAATGAAAACACCAACGGGCTTATCAGGCAGTATATCCCAAAGGGTAAGGACTTTAGTGAAGTAACCAACAAACAGATTAAGTGGATTGAAAATAAACTCAATAATCGACCTCGTAAAAGACTTGGATACCTCACGCCAAACGAAAAATTTAAACAAATTATTAATCAGAATTCTGTTGCATTTGCAAGTTGAATTCAGCTTTCTTTAAACCGCCGCAAAGATATAAACTCTATTTGACATCTGAAAGAAGTTTAGCCAAAAAATCATCTAAATCTGCATCCAAATCTTTCAGAAGCGGGTCGTCGAGGCGCAAGGTATCATCATCTAAAAACAAGAGTTCGTCGATGACTACGAACGATTCGTCGGTCAGACTGATTGACAACGGCTTGACAAAACGCGGATTCTCAAACACGTTCTTGGCTACCAAAGTCGACAAAGCCTGTTTGACGGCCGTAATGACGCGTTTGTTGAAGGCATTTTCTTCTTCCGAGTTATTCACCCAGTCAAAAATAATGGTTTTGTCTACCAGATTTTCATCCTCATCATATACCTGCAATTCGCCACTTTCAGCATCTGCCTGTACATAAATATCGCTGATATCGTTCAGTTTGGTATCGGCTACCATCTTCTCAACGGTGGATGTCAGAAATGATTCTAAAACCGATTGTATTTGCGACGGACTTGCTGCCATAGTTATACTCCTTTCCTTAATTAATTCGTTTGGATACCAAAAGTAGTAATAATTTGGATTATCTGCTACCAATTTGTGTATTTAGTTTCTTATCTGCCAGAATTCGTGCCTTCAATACCTCTGAATAGGCTTTCAGCAGTTCCGTATTCCGACTTTTTTCGCCATACGACTCCATGAAAAAATCATACGATTTCTTCGCCCACTCATAGGCTTTATCCAGCTGGCTTTGCATTTCGTAGCAAAGGGCGATATTAGACGCCAACTTGGCCTGCTGATGCTTCGACGAAGTAGACTCAAACTCGCGGAGCCAGATAGCTTTAGCTGTATCCCATTTGCTGGAAGAGGCAAAGGCGGAAGCTTCTTTCCAACGGGAATCGGCATTACTGTAATACCAGCGCGTCTCTTCAGTCCAGTGCGGAACAAAATAGCCCGACACTTTGCTGCCCAATGCCGAAGCGGCCATCCGCAAGGCCTCATCGGCTGTCGGCAAGTAATAGTTCAGCATCCTCAAATCCTCGGCAGCCTGCTGGAACTCAACCGAATCTTCAATGAGGATGGTTGCTAGCGAATTGTCGCGATCGGGCAGATAAGCCCGCATCACACCCTGCATTTTGACGGTGATGGTTCCCGTTAAATAACCAGCGCCAATGTTCACGTCTTTGCGCTCCATGGCAAAAAGCATCTTATCGAGCGAGATAACGGCATCTGCATCGTTCGAACGGCACAAAGCATCTACCTGACGGCGTGTCAGCTTCTGGTCGACCAGGCTGCTGCCTGCATCGCGCAAAGGATCATGAAAAAGGAGAACATCCTCGAAGTAGGAGGCATCCAGAATGGCCGTTCCGCACGAAGCGCACAGATCGAACAAGGCACTGTCGGCCTTGGCACGAGCCGTATCCTGCACAACACCCAACAAAGAATAGGTATAACCCGACTTTTCCGGCTGTGCAATGGCATTGTTCACCATCAGCACTTTCCGTACGTCTTGTGGGAAAGTGACTTCACCTGGATTGCAGGTCTCGATGCCTACATAATTTATTCCTCCACAGGCTGTCAACAATAACGACAAACCTCCTAAGTATATCTCCTTTTTCATATCACAATATTTCCTGAAGGCAATCGGCCTTCACTGTCATCAAATTAATTCACTTACAGCCTTGAAATACCCGATCGACTCGGCAATTCCGAGGAAAGGATCTTTCATGTCTTTCTCGTATTCCAAGCTGCATTTACCTGTATAATTCACCTTCCTCATCATCTGGATCAAGGCAGGGAAATCAATCTTTCCGCGTCCTATTTCGATGCCGCGTCCGGCTTTAGTCGAATCGGTCACATCCTTGATGTGCATATCGAATACACGCGTATGATACTTCTCCAAATCAGTTACCGGATTACAGCCGTTACGCAAGTCATGGCCTACATCCAGACACATACCGATACGCGGATCCAAATCCTTCGTATGTTCCCAGACGTCGGTTGCATCCGGATAAGTCTTGATATCGGGTCCGTGCAAATGGATCGCATAATGGAAATCATATTCCTTTACTTTCTTATCCACATAAGGCAACAGCTCATAATTAGGAACACCGACAATCAGCTTCACTCCTACCCGTTTGGCATATTCGAAAGCCCGGTCGATCTCCGCCTCGCTCTTCATGTAAATTGGTCCCACGGCATAACCGGTAACGCCGAATTCGGCACAACGGGCATGGAAAGCCTTGATCTGTTCGTCCGTACTATCCAATGGCAAATGGAAATCCTTGATACACAAATAATGGACATCCAGTCGCTGCATCGTGCGAAGCGTCGTGTCCAAGTCGAAATTGACGAATGTATAACCTGCCATTCCCAATTGGAACGGATTGACAGACTTAGGTGCCTTCGGAATAATCCGCGACTTTTCTTCGGCGTGCGACATGGCTGATGTACCCAACAACAAGGCACCTGCCAAACTCTGTTTGAAGAATTTTCTCCTCGTATTGTTCATATATATCAGAATTAAAGTTGAATCATTTGAAGCAAATGTACACAAAAAAAGTAGTTGCTTCCTATGAAACAACTACTTTTTCTTTCTCCTACCCTAATTTTTAAGGGTGATTATCTCTTATTAGGAAAGCGGAAAGTACCTGCTTTGCCTCTTTATTTCCGCCAAAGAAACGTATTGATTGAACGCGGAGCGAGTTGTGGCGCATAGATTTGTCCGTCGACAGAGAACGGATATACTTTCGGTTCGGCAGATTCATTCGATACCACCACTACGATACTCTGATCCGGATTAACAAATGCCAGTAATCCTTTTGCATCGCCATCGGCTGCCAGTTTGAAAGCACCCGGTTGCACATAGTGACTGACGTGCTTCATGATATAATATTCCGGAGTATAGCGATAGGATTTCTGGTCTGCATCAACTACTACCAAAGAGTTCTGAGCCCAGCCCCAGCGACTGATGCCTCCGTCTTCGAGCGAGATATTCCAATACAGATAAGCCGAAGTTCCGTTGTTCAGATAATGTTGCATCAGCTGCCAGGCGTACAATGCCGCGTCCCAGGTATTCTTTCCGTCGCCACACTCCTGTTCTGTCTGGTACAGCTTCAACGCTGGATAACGCTGGTGAATGGATGCGATGGCTCCTTTCCCAGCCCATTGGAAACCGACGCCACGGATGTATTTGCTACTCTCCGGATCATTCAGCAAGGTATCTACCAAGGCGGCATTCGGACGTTCCATTGTTCCGAACATCACTTCGATACCTTTCTCTTCCATGGCCGGGCCCAGATAGTTGCCCACAAACTCGGCCAGTCCGGCTGCCGTCCAGCAACAACTCGGGAATATCTGTGCCGAATTGAATTCATTCTGCGGCATCACCATCGAGATGTTAATACCTTCTTTCCGATAGGCATCGATGAATTTGGAGAAATAAAGCGCATAGGCCGAGAAATATTCCGGCTCACAGATGAACATATCCGTTCCTTCACGCCCCTGACGATCTTCCGGCAAACCATTATCCACAATGGTTGTCATATACGTACTTTCGCCCTCTTGCAGTTTCTTGTTCAGGCTGCCCGCCGTTTTCGGAGTCGAAACACTTGCATAATGCTGGTTATGCTTCATCCACGAAGGTGGCGACCACGGAGAAGCCCACAGCTTCAAATCCGCATTATACTTCAAGGCATTTTGGATAAACGGAATCAGCGTCTGTTTATCATTGGCTATCGTAAACGACTCCATGGCAAAATCGCCCGCCTGTTCATCATACGAATACCAGTCGCGTGAGAAATCGTTGGCGCCTACCGGCATGCGAGCGATGGTGAAGTTGGCCCCGAAGTTGGGATAAAACAATTCTTCGAGTACCCTTTCCCGATCGGCCGGTTCGAGTTTATTCAACGACATCCAGCCCAACTCATTGAAACAGGCCCCGAAGCCTTCGATCTGCTGTTGCACATCGGTTGTCTTGATCGTGACCAAAGGTTCCACACTCGCCTCTGCCACCGGAAGCGGTTCTTCCGTTTGCCAGCAAGCCGTTTCTGTAGAAGCGACCCATTCTAACTGGGGTTTGCCCTGGCAAGAAAGCAAACCTCCTACCAAAATAATTGAACCAAGTAATGTATGTGTTTTCATATAAACCCTTTAAAATTTGACGACTATAGAATTTATATCCATAAAATTGAAGATTAAAATGAAGATCACACTCAGATGCAAAGGTAATCATTCCTTTACTTTAACCATAAACAAAACCGGATTACACTCATCCGTATCTATGTTCGGTAATTTCTCTTCGATCATTTTTCTTAGTTTATCTGCCTTTTCTGTAGTTAAAGCACCTTCTTTTATCCGATCATCAAAATGATCCAGACTTCCTTGTATTAAATCTACGTCTCGTAGTAAAAGCAGATAGTCTTTATACTGACCTATAGGATGGCCACTTCCTATAAACAGAAAATCGTCGTTCCAATACTGGTAAGTCTTGACCTCTTTTTTCACTTTGTCATAAATGCTCAGAACCGGGACAATCACATTGATACTTTTGATAAAGACCTTATCGTGGATTTCAAAAACACCTTGAATTCCTGCTATCGTCCTTTTTTCCAAAAGGACATCTATGGAGCGGCGAACGTCATGCTTGATATCCATCCTATCCTCCGGTGCCATGCTTCGATCCTTATAATCGATATAATATACAGGGGATAATTTTTCACCTGACAAAACAAATACAGAGTCATTCATATCTTGCGCAAACAAGATGTCGTTTTCTCTTTTGCAGAATACACAGTCATGACTTTTGGGCAAGTCGGACATGGGATAATATTTTTCAACTAAGTCTCCATTGATATCTTTAATGACCAAGGAATAAAGAGGAACACCATAACGTGCATCTTCTCTATATAAATAGAACAGTCCATCCTGATACTCCATATTCGTCGCAGAATAATCCATCGGGATTGTTTTTATGAATTCATTATCGAAGGAAAATACAAATACTTTCTTCCGGACACCATCAAATATGTATATCAACCTGTCTTTTTCATTAATCGAAAAATCATCCACATCAGCACATTCCTCCGGTCCTTGCCCCCGGCTACCGATCCGGTATAAAAATTTACCACTACGGTCGAACGTATAAATACCTGCACTATTGAATCGTTCCATCACAAAAATGAAGTCTTCAGACAGCACTACTTTTTTGATTTCCCCTAAAATGGATTCATCCGTAAATTCTAATGGTATCATTTCTACTGCTTCCGCAAACTCAGAAAACCTTCCGTTGTAGGTTTCAAAGTCGGTTATCGGAATACTCTCCATACCGGAAGATTCATTAGATTCACTTTGTTTTTGGGTACAGCCACACAAAAACAGGCTGAATACGATGGATAATAAAAGATATTTTTTCATTTTCTTGAAGTATAAAGTTAGTTGAGAATTATTTGATTTCAACATGAAAAGCCTACTCATACGCCGGATTCAATTTATAAAACACCAATGCCGGATTTGTATCATCCGTACCCGCATTCATGATTTTCAGATACTCTTCATTGGCCAAATGCGCGTTTTCCTTGATAGGAACAGGTGTGAATGAGGTGACAAAAAAGTCGCCATACAGGCAAATGGGATTACCGATCGAAAACATACCTTTTTTCAACACTTGATTGCGTGTACGATAAGGCTTTCATATCGGTTGCATCAATCTCAGTATAATCACTTTCAACCCGAGGAATATTGCCGACATTATCACTGACCACCAGTTTCATTTCCTGTTGATCCACTTCCGGAGCTGCTTGTTTTTTACCTGTACAGGAGAACCCCAAGACTAAGGTTACCAAAATAGAAATGTGTTTGTTCATCGTATTTTGTTTTTTAGATTAATGATTTTTTTCACTTCCAACGATAAGAAAAAAGGCCTACAAGTACATCAGGTCTTAACGTGTAAAACATGGTATTCGCTTTCATACAATGGCTAAATTGTGAGATTTTATCAACTGATTATAAATTCGCATAGCCTAGAGAAAAATCATACTAAGCCTTACACAAAAGTAGCTTTTTTTAAATAAAAACAAATGTTTTTTGAGAAAATCATTCCTCATTCTTTCTTTTTTCCCCTATTTATTATACCTTTATCGGCGTGAGCGATCTTTGTTTTGCTTCAAAGTTTCCGTGTAAGCTGCACGAAGTCGGTGTAGGGCTACAGAAGTCCCATGCAGGCTGCACGGCGTTTTTGTAGGCCTACAAAAGTCTCTTGCAGGCTGCACGGCGTTTCCGTAGGCCTACAAAAGTCTCTTGCAGGCTGCATGGCGTTTCCGTAGGCCTACGACGGGTTCATGCAGGCTACACGGGGTTTTTGTAGGGCTACGACAGATTCATGCAAGCCTGCACGAAAATTTTGAAGCACAACAAGAGTCTATCACACAGTTTTTTAGTTGTTAATTTTTAAAACGCCTATGAATATGGAAAAACAAGTTGACACCATCGCCCTTAGCAGGTTTTCCAATTACGCACATTACAATTATATGGATGTTGTGTATAAAAACATGAGTTCATTGCTTATTTTGGGAGAGAAACTGACAACAGAACTCCCAATTTTTAAAGAAAAACTGGACAATGAAAACGAAGTGCTGGTACAATCGAGGAAAAACGACCTGACCGAAGAGATCGAGGTGGGCGACGACCAACGCGACAACGGGTTGAGCGGATATGCCCAAGTGCTGAAAGGATTCTTATGTTTGAAAAGCGGTGAGCAATATGAAGCGGCCAAAAAGCTGGACAAGCATTTGTCTGATTTCAATTTGTCGCCCCGCATGTCGCTCATCAAGCAAACGGGTGCGATGAAGAATCTCATTGAAGATCTGGAGACGACTTATACCTCGCAGGTCACCTCTTTGGGATTGACGCCATTCGTCACTATGATGAAAGAGGGCAACACCGCGGTCGACACCAACCTGCAAGCCCGTGATGCCCGAAGTGCCGGAAAGATGAAGGCCGCCGTACTGACAGCCCGCAGCGAAACGGACGAAATCTACAACAAGATCATCATGAAGATCAACGCCCTGGCGATCGTAGATGAAGTGAATGCCGACGAATACGGACAACTAATCGACGAACTGAACGCTCAGATCAAACACTACAAGGAACAGGAATTGACCCCGAAAACGAAGAAGGCAGACGATAGCTCTACTTCTGATAGCGACACCAATGCCTAACCGTTCTATCCGGAATACGAATAAAAGAACAAATATACGTAAACGAAAAAAGCAGGAACACAGTCCTGCTTTTTTCATTTCAATAGGGAGACACAAACAGGCGTCAGCGACGCAACTTTTTCCATCGATTTGTACAGCCTCTCAAAATTAGCACTAATATTTATACATTGGCATTACCAACCCGGATTTTGTACTAAAGACGGACATCTCTTCAATTCTTCCTGTAAAATCGGATACAGATAAGACTTCGGAGAAGTAAATACACGTCCATCCTCTACCGTGAAACGTTCCATACGATACGTCTTACCGTTTACAACAATCTTACCGTTCGGATCTTCTACCGGTCTCATACCATGAGACTGACGCTGGTTCTTCGGATAAGGCCAGTCTGAAGGATCAACATTCGATTCAGTACCGTAGTTCTCCGGTTCCAGATACAAACGAGAAGTCCAATAACGATTGTTTTCATAGAACAATTCCACACGACGTTCACGCTGGATATATTCGTTCATCAATTCTTTATCGGTCTTAACAGCCGGCGGCATCGGAGACATAAATGAACGGGCACGTACCTGATTGATCAAATCATAAATTTCTTCGTTCGGACCACTCAATTCATTGACAGCTTCACAATAGATATAGATAAATTCAGGTAAACGCCAAATTGCCGGACCGCTTATTGAATGTCCACCATGACCTCTGTCCCAACCATCTTTATAGAATTTTCTCAGATAGTATCCTGTATGAGAAGCCTGATCCAAATAACTGCCACTTACAGCATCGTTTCCTTCTGCTGTATTCAATTGTGCACCACCATACCAAGAACCATGATAACGGATATCACGATAGAAACGAGGGTCTCTTTGTACACTTTCATATGGATTACCATCATCATAGCCATCTTTCACAGCATGGTCACAATAAATTGGATAACCATATCCATCCGGACCGATATATTCATATTCATCTACCTGTTCCTGCAACGGACGCTGACGAGCGTGTCCACCCTGAGAAGGAGGCAATACGTCACCAGACCAACCTGTATCCTTATCTTTTGTTACGAACCAAACCCACTCATCCTGAATAGCATTCATGTCATACATCATTTGCCACAAACGCTGTTGAACTTTCTTATTATTTGTTTCAGCATTTCCATCTACATCTCGGAAGTCGTCCTTATCGTATGTTTCATACAATTTATAACGAAGCGAACCATCTGTTTTCTTACATTCTAATACAGCTTTAGCAGCATCTCTGGCTAATTCCCAACGCTTCGGATCATAACCATATTCAGACTTAAATACACGTGTATCATTGGGTAAGTTTCCACCATTCCACATCGGAGTTGCAGCCATCCAGCGAACCATAGCCTTTAAGCCTAAGCAAGCTCCTTTATCAACACGTCCAAAATATTGGCCTCCGTTCCATGCATCTACCCGTGCATAAGCAGAATCAGCATCTGCACAGATCTTATCTACCATCGAATGAAATGATTCTTTTTCAAAAGTCATATCATCACCTGGATTGATGACTCGGTTTACATAAACAGCTTCACCATATGCACGAATTAATAAATAATGCATATAACCCCGTAAGAAATAAACTTCACCAATTCTTCTCTGCAAATCACCTTCACGGCCATCTTGCGGATTATCCGGAGTATTATATTTCTTTACACCTTCTAATATAATATTAGCTGAACGAATGGTCGTATATAAGTCATCCCAATATTGCCAATAACTACTATTGGAAGGCATACCCTGAGACGGACCATAATTTCCTACCCAAAACTGATAAGGAATGGCACTTTCATGACTACTAGCACTACACTCATCCGAAATACTAGATATACTAAAATGGTTTAAATACAATAACGGACGATTGGCAAACTTTGCATGTGCATACAAATCTGTAACTAACGATTCTACTTTGTCAAAACGAGTAAAAACTTGCTGTTCTGTTGTCTTGTCGTCCGGTGTACGATCCAAATAGTCTTCACAAGAAGTAAAGCTCAACAGACCTGCTAACAAACCCGCCAATATATATAATCTTTTCATATTCTTTCTTCCTCCTTAATTAATATGTTATATCTATACCAAAATTGAATATACGCTGAATTGGATACCATGAACCATCGCCATTTTTTGTTTCCGGATCAACATCTACGTCATCCAATCCATCAAATGTCAACAAGTTCATACCTTGAACATAAAAACGTACATTTTGTAATCCGGCAAAACGGATAAGATGCTTCGGTAATGTATATCCAATTTCCACATTCTTCAAACGTAGGTAAGAAGCATTATACAAGTACAAACTACTATTCGAATTTTTATTATTGTCATTTGTACCAATTGTTAAACGTGGATAAGTTGCCACATCTTTCGTTTCTTCAGTCCAACGATTGAAATGCATAGGCTTCACCTTACCAATCTGGTCTTGGTCAAACTGTGGGAAATCCCATACAGCAGCGCCATTTAACAAAATGCTGGAATTAGCAGCTCCCTGGAACAATAGGCTCAAGTCAAACCCTTTATACTGGATACCTACCGGAATACCAAACTGGATTTCAGGTGTTCGCGGATTACCCATGGCGCGGCGGTCATGTTCATCGTCGATCTTACCATCACCATTCTGGTCTTTGTACACTACATCACCCGGATACAATTTACCCCAAGGTTGGAAACCTGATCCACCATTCATGGCATTCAACTTATCTGCTTCAGCCTGGTCATATACAAAGTGATCAAATTCATAAACAAAATATTCATCAATTCTTTTCCCTGTATTGGCTCTCCATTCATTCTCATAAGAGACCTCATTCATAAACTTGATTTTGTTTCTAGCGAATGTAAAGTTCGGCTTGATATAATATCTGAAATCTTCACCAATATTTCCATTCCATCCAATTTCAAAATCAATCCCCTGATTATCTACAATACCTGAATTAATGAAAGGAGCGTCTTTTCCGACAATTCCCGGATAACCCAGTTTATTCCCATCACTCAGGTTCGTAATGATATCATAGCGATGTTCGAAGAAATAATCTGCAGAGAAGGTTAATCGTTCATTAAAGAAAGAAGCATCAAGTCCGACATTCAACTTACGAGCTTTTTCCCAAGTCAGATTAGGATTCGCAAAATTACCTTCTTTTAATCCTGAATAACCATTACCAAATTCATTTACACCAAATGAATAGCCATCACCTCCTTGAAAGAACTGCAAATAAGCAAAACGGTCATCATTGTTATCAGAGATCTTATCACTACCGACCAAACCATAAGAAGCTCTTAACTTCAAATTGCTTAACCATTTTTCTGCACCCTGCATAAACCGTTCACGAGAAATCACCCATCCGATAGACCCTGCGGGGAATGTACCATAGCGTTTACCAGGAGCAAAGTTTTCAGATCCATTGTATCCAATATTGAACTCTGCTAAATACTTATTCTGGAAAGCATATGTAGCACGTGCCGTCATACCTTGATAACGATAGGCTACCCGATTATCGTAACTTCTATTGGAACGATTAAACAAAACCATGGCAGAAACATCATGATCGCCAAAAGTCCTCAGATAATCCAACTTTAACTGATAATAAGTTTTACTTTCGGCTGCGTTATGACTAAATCCATTTTCTATCGTTTCATCCTGATCATACCACGGATTTCCTAAAATATAAGCCCCTGTATAATTCGGATTATTCATATAAATAGAACCATAACTGCCTTCAGCAGGTTGGAAAGTCGCATATTTTGAGAAATTCATGTATCCATCTGCTCGATCCCCTAATTTTCGGTTAATCCAGTTACCTTCAGAAGCATCATACGAGAAGACACCTTCGATTTTTAATCCCTTAGTGATAAAATCTAATTTATGACCAATAGCAAATGATCCGTTCAAATAGGTATTCTTTTCCTGCAAATATCCTCGTCTTGACAATTCACCCAAAATATTTCTTCGATGCTTATAATCACCATATAACATGCCATATGGATTGTTCAATTCATATGTTTCATTGGCAGGATTACCATTACTTTCTACAACAATTGGCAGATAAGGAGGAAGAGTATTACACAATTTAACTACTTCAGAAGCAGATGTTCCAGGAGCCCGTCTATCTGTAATGCGAGCACCCAAATCTACGCGAACATAAAAATCTTTGGTAATATCCACATCTACATTCGCTCTAAAGTTATATCGCTTAAATTTAGCTTGAGTATCTGTTTCTGTTACATCCGTATGCTTATAGTTTCCACCTTGTGAATAATAGTTAGCCATCACATAATATCTGGCACGTTCAGAACCACCACGTATTGACAAACTATAATCTTGCTGCATACCGGGTTTGAAAGCATAATCGAAATAATCCCAATTATAACCTAATCCATCTGAATTATCGCCTTTAGCCTTCCGATAATTGGCAATTGCTTCATCAGTAAATAATTCCAACTTACTTGGATCGGTTGTCGGATTACTGTTGATCATCGCCTCATTATATAAAGTCGCATAATCAGCTGAACCTAAATATTTAGGGAATTTTACTGGAGAGTTTGTTCCCACAGAAGCTTTGAAATTCACACTTGGTTTTTCAGAAGCTTTACCACGTTTTGTTGTAATGATGATAACACCATTGGCACCACGTACACCATAAGGAGCTGTTGCTGAAGCATCCTTCAAAATAGTAAATGTTTCGATTTCTTCAGGAGCCAGATAACTCATGTCACGTTCTACTCCATCCACAATAACAATTGGTGATTTATCACCATAAGTACCCATACCACGGATTCTCAAATCAGCTCTATCTACACCTGGTTCACCACCACCAAACTGATTGACCATCAAACCAGGCATTCGACCAGCCAATGCATTATTCAAATTGGCAGTCGGACTTTGTTTCAAATCTTTGGTAGTAATCGTAGATACAGAACCCGTTATGGTTGCTTTCTTTTGTGTCGTATAACCGACAACAACCACTTCTTCCAAAGCTTTCGAGTCTTCCACCATCTTAATGGTCAAATCACTCCGCCCATTAATCTTAACTTCCTGAGCCTGATAACCAATATAAGAGAACACCAAGCTTGCACCAGAATATGGAGCCATAATTTCAAAATTACCATCCATATCCGAAACAACACCGGTCATCGTTCCTTTCACCATGATATTCACACCAATCAAAGGACCATTTGCATCTAAAACACGTCCTTTAACTCTAAAACCTTCCTGAGTAACCGTCGGTCCAGCATCTTCTGTGTTTCTGTCATTTAAAGCGTAGAGAACGACTTGCCCATCTTCTACTTTAAATGAGCAGTTTTGATCCTTCAAGAGAATATGTAACATTTCTTCCAAAGTTACATTTTCAGTCTTGCATGTCACTCTAGCTTCATCATTTAATACGTTGTTTGAATAAACAATACTTACACCGGCCTGTTCTTCTATTAGTTCTAAGGCTTGTTTTAAAGTTTTGTTTTTACAAGTTAAGGAAACTTCATCAGCAAGAATATTTGCATACATTCCAACTGAAACACAACTACACAACCCAATTGTTAAAACTCGCCTAATAGACTTTTGTCTCATCAACAATTGAGGAGAATAATTTAATAAACGCTTCATAATACTAGATTTTATTAATATGTTATTTTCCGTTAGCTTTTATTTCATACTTCGATTCCACCTCTCCTGAAGATACGGTAAAAAGCAAAGAATTTAAAATACTTACTAATGGGTTCTTCAAATCCAACCTCCCTGAAATCAACATCCCATCCAAATTCTCATCCTTCAAAACAATTTTCACATTATATATTTTTTCCAATTTTCGAATGACATTTTTCAGTGGTTCTCTTTCAAATTTCAAACGACCATCTATCCAAGATATATAATTAGAGACATCTACTGACTCAAGCTTTTCATTTGCTTTATCCGCCGCATAAGTATAACATTGATTCGGCTCCAAAATCATTGTTTCTTTGTTTCCGTCCAATGCTATCTTGCCCGAAACTAATACTGCCTGAAACAATTCTGCCTCTTGATCAGAAAGTACATTAAATTTAGTACCCAAAACCTCGACCGTCTTATAAGCTGTCCTTACACAAAAAGAACTTTTGCCATCTTTTACTACTTCAAAGTAAGCCTCACCTTCCAAATAAACTTCTCTTTTCTCCGAGTCAAACTCATCAGGATAAACCAAAGAAGAGCCAGAATTAAGATAGACTATCGAGTTATCTGCTAAAACTAATTTTGTTCTTTTACCGTAAGGAACAAACACTGCATTTAATTGCTTTCCTTCTCTTTTTTCAATTTGAGTCGAGTCATTAATAACAATCTTTTCATTATTATTATAACTAATCAGAGCAGAAGAATCTTTCAATGAAACAATCTGCTTATCAGCAACTTTTAAAGTTATCTCTGTTCTTTTCTCAACATCACTCAATAGCGCCTGATATTCTTCTATAGAATCTTGATTAGAACCAACAAACTGAGACATTCCCCAAAACACTCCTAAACAACAAGCAGCAATACCAATCGCTATTTTTATCCATGGAGCTTGTTTCTTCTCTTTCTGATAAGAAGGTATATAGAAATCAGTCAAAGAACAGATCAACATCAACTCTTTATAACGAGTCTTATTTTTATCATCCTTTTCAATCCAAGAAAGAATAGCCCGAGCTTCTTCTATCGTGCATTCTCCTTTTATATATTTAATCAAAAGTTCGTCAGACATATTCAAAATATTAACCTTCTCTAAATTAAAATACACGTAAAATAGAGATACACCCTAAAACAAAATGGCAATATTTGAATAAAAAAGTGTTAATATCAAAAAAGAATTATTCAAAAAAGGCTTTCCTAATCTCCAATAAGGCTTTTGTAATGTGATATTCTATTGTTTTTTCTAATAGTTGCATTCTCTCAGCTATTTCTTTATTTTTCAAACCCTCTTTTCTACTCATTAAAAAAATCTGCCTTGTTTTTTGTGGCAATTTATTAAGAATATTTTTCAATTTCACTTCATATTCATTCGATAGCAAAGAACACAATGTTTCATCTTCCAATACATATAAATTACTACGCTGATAAATTTGCTCCTCTGTCAAAGAAGACAAATCAACCATTTCCAAATGTTCCTTTCGCAAGTAATTTAAACACAAATTCCGAGTAATTACCAATAAATAGCCACTTATATCTTCTACATCTTTTAATTCGGCATGTTTATTCCATAAGGCTACAAAAACGTCCTCGACTATTTCCTCTGCAACAAATTCGTTTTTGACATATTGCAATGCATACTTATACAAGCGCTTCTGATATACATCCATAATATCACGCAACGCCCGACTGTTACCAGAACTTAATTGAGCAATAAGTCCTCGTACCATTGCACATATTTCATACACGACTATCATTACAGTCCATATATAATTTATACGACAAAATTATTAAATAAAATGAAATAACGATACTCATTTATTTCTAAAATCAATGTTTACTTCATCCATTTATTCTTTGTCCCAAATAATCTATAACAAAAAAGGATTCACATTCATATATTTCACTATACAAAACACTCAACAAAAAAAGTTTCTATTGCCTTTTATAACAATAGTAACTTTTGGATTTTTTGCTGAGATATATAAAATCGCCTGATAACTTTAGAACAGCGCTATCAATTCATCCACTGTAAGCAACTGCTGCTCGCCAGTGATCATATTCTTGACATTGATTTTGCCTTCTGTCATTTCGGTTTCGCCGACGATAGCCACATACGGGATTTTTTTCGTATCAGCATAACTCATCTGCTTTTTCATCTTGGCTGACTCCGGATATAATTCGGTACGAATACCGGCAGCGCGAACCTGGGCAACTAAAGGCAACAGATAGGCTTCTTCTTTTTCTCCGAAATTGACGAACAGAAGTTGTGTTGTCTGCAAAGCATCTTTCGGATACAGATCCAACTGATTCAATACATCGAAGATACGATCAGCACCAAAGGAAATACCTACTCCTGAAACGCCTTCCATTCCGAACACTCCTGTCAGATTATCATAGCGGCCACCACCGGTAATACTTCCGATCTGCACATCCAAGGCTTTCACTTCGAAGATAGCACCCGTATAATAGTTCAAGCCACGGGCCAACGTCAAATCCAATTCCAGTTCGGCACGCAAAGCTAATTTCTCAATCCGATCCAAGATGAATTCCATCTCGGCAATTCCCTTCATACCGGTTTCAGAAGTTGCCAGAATTTCTTTTAATGAAGCGATCTTTTCCCGGTTCGTTCCGCTCAACATAATCACCGGCTGCAGCTTACTGATGGCCTCTTCAGAAAGACCCTTTTCACGCAGCTCTTCGTTCACCTTCTCCAAACCGATTTTATCGAGTTTGTCGATAGCCACGGTAATATCAACGATCTTATCTGCCGCGCCTAATATTTCGGCTATTCCCGACAAGATTTTCCGGTTATTCATCTTGATGCACACCCGGATACCGAAACGATGGAATACTTCATCCATGATCTGAATCAGTTCCACTTCATTGATCAAAGAATCCGAACCAACCACATCACCATCACACTGATAGAATTCACGATAACGGCCTTTCTGCGGACGATCGGCACGCCAAACCGGCTGTATCTGATAACGCTTGAACGGGAAAGAAATCTCATTCCTGTGCTGCACCACGAAACGGGCAAACGGAACGGTCAAGTCATAACGCAAGCCTTTTTCGCAGGCTTTTGCCGCAAACTTCACCGGATTCTTTTCCAGCAGCTCTTCACAGGAAATGCTCGAGAAACAATCGCCTGAATTCAAGATCTTGAAAAGCAGTTTGTCTCCTTCTTCGCCATATTTACCCATCAGGGTAGACAGGTTTTCCATGGCCGGTGTTTCAATCTGCTGGAATCCGTACAAATGATAGACATCACGGATTGTATTGAATATATAATTACGTTTCGCCATTTCCTCCGGCGAAAAGTCTCTTGTTCCTTTAGGGATAGATGGTTTCTGCATGTTTATTTCGTTTTTAGTTTATTCATTCTTATTGAGTAAGGTTTCCGTTGACAAGGCTTTAGATACTGAACGCCGTTATCTTGTCAACTCGTTACCTGTTTCATCGTTTATAATCATACCGCTGCCCAGACACAAATGATGGTCCTTATCATAAACCACACCGTATTGTCCGGGAGCAATACCCTGGATCTTATCATCCGATTCGATACGGTAAACATCTCCAATCCGGCGGATACAGCCATGCGTAAACTCAGGCGTATGACGTACTTTAAAGGTTATTTCCTTGGCGTCGTCAAATTCGCCCCAGATATCTTCGGTGATAAAATCAAAGCCGTGCATATTGATCACTTTGCCATACTGCGTTTCCGGATCATAGCCATTGGATACATAAATAATATTCCGACGGATATCCTTCTTGATGACAAACCACGGACCGCCGCTTAATCCCAGGCCTTTTCGCTGACCGATGGTATGGAACCAGTATCCGTTGTGCTTGCCCAAGACTTTGCCCGTTTCCAGCTCGATAATCTTTCCTGGTCGCTTACCTAAATAGCGTTCGATAAAATCATTATAGTTGATTTTCCCCAAGAAGCAGATTCCCTGGCTGTCTTTACGTTTCGCACTGGGTAATTTCTGTGCTTCAGCAATCGCACGGACTTCGCTCTTCATCAGATGTCCGATCGGGAACATCAGTTTCTGTATCTGCAACCGCGTGATCTGCCCCAGAAAGTCGGTCTGATCTTTTACCGGATCTTTAGCCGTCGAAAGCCAGACTTTCCCATCGATTTCCGTCGTCGTCGCATAATGCCCGGTTGCAATCTTGTCGAAGTCTTTTCCCCATTTCTCTTCAAAGCAACCAAACTTGATGAACTTATTACACATCATATCCGGATTCGGAGTCAGTCCGCGTTTCACCGAATCAATGGTATAACTCACCACTTTGTCCCAATATTCATCATGCAACGAAACTTGCTCAAAGCGGCAACCATATTTCTTGGCGATATAAGAAGTTATTTCTATATCTTCCTCTGCCGGGCAATCAATGTATCCGTCTTTGTCTTCCATTCCGATACGGATATAAAAGATAGTCGGATCATATCCGGCCTCCTTCAACATGTGTACGACAACCGAGCTGTCTACTCCGCCTGAAACTAAAGCTGCTATTTCCATAAATATCTATTTTCTTTCTCCCCTGCAAAGGTACATATTATTAAGGAATACCCTGCATTTTTAACCAAATGATATTTCAGCTGCCAACTATTCATCTTTTGTATTCATCTTTTGGCCACTGCTTCTTTTCGTTTCATCTCCAACAATACGCCTCCTGACAGCGGAATAGCCAATACAAAGGTAAACATGTCTGATACAGCCTGACACATTTCAACACCCTGCAAACCTAAGTAATAAGGCAGAATAAAAATCAACGGGATGAAAAACAATCCCTGACGGGCAGATGCCAGGATAGTAGCTCTGACCGATTTACGAATGGTCTGCAGCATCATATTACTCAATATGATCCACGCGCCTAACGGATAAGTAATCAATTGCCAGCGCAAAGCTGCCGAACCGGTTTCAATCACCAACGGATCGCCTTTCCGGAACAAGGCAACGATTTCTTCGGCATAACCCATTCCGGCCACCGAACAGCACAGTAAAAAGATAAAACCCACTTTGACACTGAACCAGAAACCCTGCCGAACACGAGCATACAACCCGGCTCCATAATTAAATCCACATAAAGGCTGGAAACCTTGACCGAAACCTATCAGGAATGAATTGATAAACATACCGATCCGCGACACAATAGACATGCCGGCAATGGCAGCATCACCATAATTACCGGCAGACACATTCAAGAAGATAGTCGAAATACTGGCCAGTCCCTGACGGGCCAATGAAGGTGTTCCTCCTCCGATAATCTCTTTCACGAAGCTCCATGAAAAAGTAAAATTCCGGTAATGAATGCGGATATTACCTTCACGACGCCCCATATAAAACAGCAGGCAAAAGCTAAACACCTGACTGATTACAGTGGCTATAGCCGCACCTGAAATTCCTAAATCGCAGACAAAAATCAAGATCGGGTCCAAGATTACATTGGTTGCCGCACCCGCAACAATTCCCACCATGGCATAAGCAGCATTTCCCTGAAAACGCATCTGGTTGTTCAAGACCAGCGAAGCAATCATAAAGGGAGAACCCAACAATATAATTCCCAGATACCGCTCCGTATAGGGTAGAATCGTTGGCGTCGAGCCCAAGGCATACGAAAGCGGACGGAGCAGCAATAGTCCGAGCAGCATAAGAATCACGCCCAGCGACAACGCCAGGAAAAATCCGGTAGCCGCCATCCTGCTGGCAGCTTCATCTTCTTTAGCTCCCAATTTGCGGGAAATATAATTACCGGAACCGTGACCAAAGAAAAAGCCGACAGCCTGTATGATCGACATGACAGAAAATACAATTCCTACTGCAGCAGTCGACTGAGTATTAATCTTCCCCACAAAATAGGTATCGGCGATGTTATAGAAAGAAGTAACCAGCATACTGACAATGGTTGGAACGGCCAGTGTCATAATCACTTTAGGCACCGGAGCCGTCGTCAGATACTTAAAATTGTCTTTTGTTCGATGCATCTTTATCTCTTTTTATTGCCATTTCCCCAAAGGCCGTGAATCCATTGTTCCCGATTCAGGCCTAAACGGAACATCTTGTTCCACATTAACTGGTTCTTCCAACAGATAGATTCAAGCAGGTATTGGAAAGGCAGTCAGGTACCAACGCTACTCCGATGAAAAAAGCGATGTTACCTGGCTGCCCTTTATTTTCTTCCTTCTTCTTCTGTTATTTCAGTAACAGAACGGGCTGATTATTTCCAGACGAAACCGTCCTGGTTAATCCGCCATACTGAACCATCTGCTGCCGGCAATGAGATTTCGAACAAGGAAGCTGTCCGTTCTACGGTCATTTTAGCTACCTGTTCAGCCGAACAAATATCTGAAGCCTTCAGCGCCGTTGCTGTAGCAGCAAATTCGCCTGTCGCTTCCTGATATTCTTTCTGCCGGTAATACAACTGGCGCAACATCCACTTCACCGCTTCCTCCGGCTTTTCCTGGAAAGTATCTTCGCCCTGGCCAGCCACTTTATCAGAGAATTGAACATAACCCCAGTATTCAGGCAAGTGGATATTGATAATTCCGGTTGGTGCCCAAACCCAGTTATATTCACGGATCTTATCTTCACCCTTGATCGGGATCTTCACATATTTGCCGTCTTTTACCTCGGTAGTCCATTCCACCCGAGAGAAATTCACCCGGAACTGATCACCCTTATTCGGAGCACCTTTATGATCATTCATAACCTGATTTAAAGTTTCCCACGGGATGAAGACTTCCACACCCCAGCCTTTGTCGGTATCATTCGGATTATTGATCGTGCCATCCACCCAAACAGCCGATTTCATACCCGCAAATTCCCAGCCATTCAATACAGCCGGACGGTTCCGGTATGGCTGGCTCAAATACAAGTCCCAGTCTGTACCCAAGGCATTTACTTCATATTCCAGATAATTGTGCGTATCACCTGTCGGATCGAGGAAGATCTCGAAGTCATTCTCCAGGAAAATCACACAATCATGCTCTGTCTGATAAGCCCACACATGAGGCTCGTCCATCCAGGCAGCAAAATACATACCTTTTTCGTCGTATGCCATTTTAGCCCGCGTCTGATACAACGGGGCCGGACGCTTGTCTCCTTCGATATCCGTAAAATCAGAAGTCCACGGAATAGCATCCCATTCGGTCAGCTTTCCGTCGATTTTGATTTCACCCGGAGCCTTGTAGCAAACATACGTCGGTGCATTCAATGGTGTTACCGGAGAAAAATCAATGTTTTTCTCTTCCGTTTGTGGTTGTGGCGTACAAGCCAGCAGCGCCCATGAGAGCGCTCCTAAAGTCATCAGTTCCTTCTTCATATTATTTTATTTATGTTCTTTGTTGTCTTCTTCCGTGTACCACGAAGAATACATATGATAGTTCTTGGCGATTTTCTGGTTTATTTCTTTCGACTGTTCCGGATCAACTTTCTTGACAAACTTGGCCGGAACACCGGCATAAATACTTCCCGGTTCAACAATGGTTTTACTCAATACAACAGAGCCGGCAGCCACGATAGCGCCTTCTCCAATGACAGCATGGTCCATGACGACGGCTCCCATACCGATCAGTGCGCCATGACAAATCTTGGCGCCATGGATGGTTACATTATGACCGATGGAAACATCATCACCGATTTCAATCGTCGATTTTTCATACAACGTATGCAACACCGAACCATCCTGAATGTTCACACCATTACCGATACGGATGGAATTGACATCGCCGCGTACAACAGTTCCAAACCAGACACTGCAACCTTCACCGATTTCAACATCACCGATAATCGTTGCGTTATCGGCTAAAAAAGTATCTTTTCCGATTTTCGGAGTAAAACCTCTTACTGATTTAATTAATGCCATAGAGCTTGTGAGTTATTTAGTTTATAGTTTTATAAGTTGACGGGCAGACAAAGTTTCCCCGTCAACTTATTCTTTTGCCATCTCTTTAAATTTCGGCTGTCTTTTCCTTCAGCCAAGCGCGTTCGTCGTCTGTCAGATACGGACTCAGCTTTTCATATACAGTCTGATGATATTTATTCAACCAAGCATGTTCACGGGCCGACAGCATAGAAACAATTACCAGACGCGTATCGATATAACACAAGGTCAGCGTTTCCATTCTCAGGAATTTACCAAATTCCGTCTCGCTGTCTTCACATATCTCGATCATATTCTCGGTACGGATTCCGTATTGTCCGGCACGATACATAGCCGGCTCGTCACTCATTACCATACCAGCTTCCAGAACAACCGGATTTTCTTCCATTCGAATGCTCTGCGGACCTTCGTGTACATTCAGGCAATGCCCAATGCCGTGTCCGGTGCCATGCAGGTAATTGATGCCGGCATCCCAAAGAGCTTTACGTGCTAAAATATCCAACTGGCTACCTCTCATACCCACCGGGAATTTACATTTACCCAAGCTGATAGTTCCCTTCAATGCCCGGGTAAAGTCTTTCTTCATCTGTTCAGTCGGTTCACCCAAGGCTATCGTACGGGTTATATCCGTTGTTCCATCCAGATACTGGGCACCACTGTCCAGCAGATAAAGGCTTTCCGGTTTCAGCTCCACATCGGTTTCCGGAGTCGGAGAATAATGAACCACAGCTCCATGCGCACCGTAACTGGAAATGCTGGCAAAGCTATCCATAACGTATAAAGGTTGTTCAGCACGCAAAGCCGTCAGCTTGTGACTGGCACTCAGTTCGGTTACTTTCTCGCCGGCAGCCATCTGTTTTTCCAGCCAATAATAGAATTTGGTCAAGGCAACGCCATCCTTCACAACGGCATTCCGGTATCCTTTCCGCTCCGTTTCATTCTTGATACTCTTCAATGTATTAGCCGGAGAGATACCTTCAATAATCTGGGCAGATTGAGGCAATGCATTGCAAATAGCCACATTCGTAAGCGCTGTATCCAGATAAACGCGCGTATGTTCCGGCAAACGGGACAGATAAGTCGTCAGACAAGAATAGTCGGCCAAAACGACGCCTTCCTTCTTCAGACGTTCTCCCACTTCAACTGGCACTTTCTTCGGGTCAATAAAAAGAACGTTCTCATCATTGGATACAAACATGTATGCAACCCCAACCGGATTGTAGGCTACATCTGTTCCACGGATATTACAAGTCCAGGCTACTTCATCCAAGGCTGAAAGCACCGTACAATCAGCTCCAGCCTGATGCAGACGCAAATTGATATCATTCAGTTTATCTTCCGTAGAGCGACCACTCAGTTCTACCGGCAAATCAAAAATGGGAGCTCCCGGAAGTGCCGGACGATCTTTCCACAGCTCGTCCAACAATGCACAGTCTGTATTCAGTTCGATACCATTTCGAGCTAACGAATGCTTCAGGTTTTTAGCATCAGCCGCACTGTAAGTAGCACCATTCAACCCAACTGTTTCCTTCGACTTCAATTCAGACAATAAGAAATCCGTAATTGAAGGAGTATCGGGCAATTTCAACCGATATAAATCGATGCCACTGCCTTCCAGCTGCGCTTCAGCTTGCAGGAAATACCGGGAGTCAGTCCACAAACCGGCCTTTTCCAATGTTACCACTACAGTTCCTGCCGACCCGGTAAAACCGGAAATCCATTCCCGATACTTCCAGCATGCTGCCGGATACTCACTCATGTGCGGATCGGTTGTTGGAATAATATAAGCTGAAATATTCTGCTTTTTCATGGCTTCCCGCAAGGCAGAAAGCCGTTCTGGTATTTGTGTTTTCATCGCATGCTATTTTTTTAATGTCAAAGGCAAAGTTAATCATTTTATTTAATCTTACAAGGCAGAATCCGGTGAATAAAAAAGGCGTTGCCTGAAGTCATTTTGCTTCCGGCAACGCCTTTGACATTACAAAATATTCCGTAATTTTATTTCACACTGAACTTATAGATACATTCGCTCTTGTAAGTCTGTCCCGGTTCCAATACGACACTTGGGAAATCCGGATGATTCGGAGTATCCGGATAATGTTGTGATTCCAGACAGATGGCGCCACGGCGTGGATAAACGACACCATGTTTTCCATTTTCCTTTTCAGCCATCATATTTCCGCAATAAACCTGCAGGCCAGGTTCGTTAGTATAAACCTGCATCTGGATGCCACTGGTCGGAGCAACGACCGTTGCTGCTACCTGATTGATATCACCCTTCGTATTCAATACCCAGTTATGATCGTAACCACCAGCTTTTACCAGCTGTTCGAAGTCGCCATTAATACGGTCGCCGATTGTAACCGGTTCACGCAAATCCATCGGAGTTCCTTCTACCGGAGCGATACCCGTCGGAATAAACAACGTATCTACCGGAGTGTAATTGTCGGCATTGATAGAAAGCTGATGATCCAAGATCGTAGAACCTGCCACACCCGACAGATTGAAATAGCTGTGATTAGTCAAGTTAACCACTGTTTTCTTATCGGTTGTTGCTTCATACTTAATATCCATTGCATTATCGTCAGTCAAGGTATAAACAACCTTTACATTCAGATTACCCGGGAAGCCGGCTTCTCCGTCTTTTGACACATACGTCAATTCAACAGAATTATCACTCAGTTGCTTGGCATCCCATATCTGACGGTCGAAACCGTTCGGTCCGCCATGCAAGCAGTTCGTCTTATCATTCTGCGGCAGTGTATATTCAACGCCATCCAAAGTAAACTTACCATTCGCAATACGGTTGCCATAACGGCCGATCAAAGCACCGAAATTTCCTGTGCTGGAAATATAATCCTGCAATTTATCATAACCCAATACGACATCCGTCATTTTTCCGTTCTTGTCAGGAACCATCATCGAAACCCAACGGCCGCCCCAGTTGGTAATACAAGCTTCAGCGCCCTTTGCGTTTTTCAATACATACAAAGCTACCGGTTTGCCATCTACTTCAGAAGTAAAATCGGCCGGATTCAAACCAGAAAGAGTTGTTGCCGGAGCTGCGGCTTCTTCTTTTTGCTGTTGTTTCTGAGCACACGACAGCATCATGCACAAGGCCATGGCTGCCACACAAAATTTTTTAATCATCGTGTCTAAAATTTAAGATTCTCAATTGCCAGCAAAGATACGTTTTTCCTGGATAAAGCAAGACAAAATCCTATTGATTCTTTCTTCTCGAAATTCCCACCAAATCTTTTTCGCAAACAAGAAGTAAAAAAAGGCCTGACAGATAAAGAACAAACAGACTTTATTCCCCGAAGCTGTAAATATCTTATTAAAATGTCTTTTTAAATAAACCGTTTCACCCGGGTGAGACGATCGTTCCACCTATGTGAGACGATCGTTCCACATAGGTGAAACGATCATTCCACTGTCATTTAACGAATTTGGTTGACTTAAAATCTCTTTATAAATAGAAGGGGTTGACTGTAGTTTAACTTATTTATATACTGAGTTGACTCATTTTTTTGTTATTCACCCTGCAGGTTGTCTTTTCTTATTTTGGGCAAAAATAAACAAAGATCTTTTATCCTGATAAAAATAATGAAAAAACCACCGCGGTGGTTTGCCTTACGGCTGGAGGCGCGAAGCCTCCAAAGAGTTTGTCTCCACCTGGTTGGCAGAAACGAAGGCATTAGACATTTCTCCTTGGATGGCTAATTCCCGATAACTCTTCCAGCGTTTCTTTATTGTTCCCCTCATTG
Source organism: Parabacteroides sp. AD58 (assembly GCF_023744375.2). Taxonomy (NCBI): domain Bacteria; kingdom Pseudomonadati; phylum Bacteroidota; class Bacteroidia; order Bacteroidales; family Tannerellaceae; genus Parabacteroides; species Parabacteroides absconsus. The sequence goes on from NZ_CP146284.1 coordinate 1,963,699, forward strand.
CGGAGGCTTCAGCAGGAGTTATACCGTCCAGACTCAAATGAGGACGCTCATTGTTATAGAAATCGACCGCTATCCTTATAGCTGATTTAACTTCCGATACGCCGTAAAAGGATTGCCCCAAAAGGAGTTCATTCTTAATTGTATTGTTGACTCGTTCCGCCACGGCATTATCTTTGGGATTGCCGCTTTCGGTCATGCTTATCTTTATATGATGTTCCTTCAACCGGGAGATATAACTGTAACAGGCATATTGGACACCACGGTCCGAGTGATGGATCAATCCATTAAGATCCTTGCCCTTATAATAGGCCAAGGCCATGTTCAATGCGTCCAAAGGATAACGGGCTTCCAGCGTGTCGCCCACACTGTAACCGATGATTTCCTTTGTGTAGTAATCCGTTACTAAAGAAAGATAGCAGAAATCGTACTCGCCCGTTTCCGGCTTTGTCCAGTAAGGTATATAGGTGATATCGCTGACTATCAGCTGGCAGGGACGATCCGGAATGTATGTCTTAATCAGATTCGGATAGACTGGATACTCATGGTCGGAATCGGTTGTCTTGACGCGTCTTTTCCGTTTACGGACTTTCAGGCCATAACGTTCGATGATGTCATAGAAACGGTTATAACCCACGCTATGGGAACCAAACCGGCTCTGGTACATCTGCCAAAGCTTGTTCCCTCCTATGCCCGGATCTTTCCCTCGGATTTCCTTGATAAACTCCACAACGAAAGATTCTTCCATCAGACGTTGCAGTACCTTGTCCTCATGCTTATAGTAGGCTTGTTTACTCACACCAAGCAGACGGCACAGGGGAACGACCTTATACCGTTCCCTGTCCCTTTCATGCAGCCTACGGACTACTTGGTGCCAGCTTTTTTTAGCTTTATGCCATACACTTCCTCGCCATAGGCGACCATCTCTTGGTAGAAATCTGCGCGCAAACGCTCTTCGGCCAATGCTTTCTTCAGTGACGACAACTCTTCGAGGAGCTTCTTGTAGTCTTCCGGCGTCACGTCTTTTCCTTGCTTTTTCATGAGTTCTGCTTCTAGAGGATTTTCTCGTTCAAAGGTAGCTATTATTCGATAAATGCTCGAACGACTTACTCCATATTGTTGAACCACTTCCTGGATGGAGACGTTGTCTTGCTTTACCAAACGGAAAATCTCTCTTTCCTGATTCTTCCGAAACTTCTCTTGTTCATAATTGCTTTCTTTCATCTTCTTGTTTTTTAGGAGTCAACCTTATTTACAAAAAGACACACAAGGGTGAAACGATAAAATTATAACAGGAAAAGGATCTCTTATTCATCTATTCCCTTTATCTTTGCCTAGAGAAAGAAACAGAAGATTGGCAACAACCTTCAGAAAAACGATTATCAGTACACGGAAAAGGCTCGAATTCCCGAGCAAAATACACAACGTATGGCAGGCCTTTATATACATGTTCCTTTTTGTCAGAAACGATGTCTGTATTGTGATTTCTACTCCAATACCGACATGGGATACAAAGAAGCTTATCTTTCGGCTTTGATCCGGGAGATGGAACTCCGCAAGAATTATCTGGAAGGAGAAACATTGGAAACCATTTATTTCGGTGGCGGAACGCCGTCTCAGCTATCTGTTGAAAATCTCAATCAGCTATTTGAAGCCATTTACCGGAATTTCCCGGTGAATCAGGATATGGAAATCACCCTCGAAGCCAATCCCGATGATATGACTCCTGCCTATGTGGCCGCACTGCGCTCGTTGCCTGTCAACCGGATCAGTATGGGCGTACAGAGTTTTGATGCAGCCGACCTGAAGTTTCTCAACCGGCGTCACGACCGCGAGGAAGCGCTCCGTGCCGTACGTCTCTGCCAGGAACACGATTTATATAATATAAGTATAGATCTGATTTACGGACTTCCCGGACAAACACCCGAGAAATGGCAGAAGAATCTCGACGAGGTTCTCCGGCTCGATATACCGCATATCTCGGCTTATCATCTGATCTATGAAGAAGGAACTGCCTTATACCGTTTGCTGGAAGCCGGGAAAATCACTGCAGTCGATGAAGACACCAGCCTGACTCTTTTCACCCTTCTGATTGAAAACCTGGCGGCTGCCGGCTATCAGCATTACGAGATTTCGAACTTTGCCCGCCCAGGTTGGTACGCGCGCCACAACAGTTCGTATTGGAAAGGCAAGAAATACCTCGGTCTTGGTCCGTCGGCTCATTCCTACAACGGCACGGAACGCGAATGGAATGTAGCCTCTCTTCCCGAATGGATCAAAGGCATCCGAACAGGAAAGCCTGCCCTCGAAAATGAACAACTGGATGAAAATACGCGTTATAATGAATATATTATGACTCATCTGCGCACGATGTGGGGAATTGATCTGAACGAACTGTCAGAGAAATTCGGAGAGAAAAAGTTAAAATATTGCCTGAACTTAGCACAAACGTACGAGAAACGTCATTTATTGTTGCAAAAGGACGGAAAATTAACATTGACAAAAGAAGGAATCTTCGTCTCCGACGGAATCATGAGTGACCTGCTTTGGGTATGAATTTTAACAAAACCGCCGGTTTTTAGGACGAAGTATATGTTAACGAGTACATTTTTTGCACAGAAAGACAAAAAATGTGTTGTAAGATTTGCATAATTAGAAAACTATTCTCTATATTTGTGCCGTAAAAATACAGATAGAAGTGCCTTATTTATATATAATAGCGGGTTGTAATGGAGCAGGCAAGACAACTGCCTCCTTCACGATTCTACCGGAAATGCTGAAATGTAAGGAGTTCGTTAATTCCGATGAGATAGCAAAAGGTCTATCTCCCTTTAATGCCGATAGCATTGCGGTTGCCGTGGAAGCAAGTCGTATTATGTATAGACGAATCAAAGAACTCATTGCAGCAGGTCAAACTTTTGCAATGGAAACGACACTGGCTACGAGATCGGTTGCGAATCTGATCAAAGAAGCCCAAAGGGAAGGATATTACGTGACATTGTTGTATTTCTGGCTGAACACGCCGGAATTGGCGATTGAACGTGTCAAAATGAGAGTGGCCGCTGGCGGTCACAATATTCCGGAGATGACCATTCGTAGAAGATACGAAGCCGGAATACATAATCTTTTTGAATTATATCTTCCTATTTGTGATTACTGGATGATTACAGACAATTCTATGTCGCCGATGGAAGTAATTGCCAAAGGCTTCAAGAATGAGAAAAAAGAAATATTCAATCAGGTTATTTATCAAAAACTTGAAAGTCATGAGTGAGCAAGAACTTAGAGAATTCGAGGAGAATATTGTGAAAGGTGCGAATGTTGCATTTCAGCGCTTAGTTAGTCAGAAAAAGAAAGAAGACGGCGAACTGGTATTTTCTCGAAACGGACATATCTTCAGAGTAAAGGCTTCTGAGCTCGATAAGGTAATGTCTTAATTAAAATTCTCGATATCAAAAGAACACAGCTTTATAAAAACGGATAGCTCCTTTCGGAACTATCCGTTATTTTTTTGTCTATTTCACGATTTCCATTTCTTTCAACAGATAATCGGCTCCGGCATACTTGTCAATCAGGAATAAGACATAGCGAATATCTACAATGATGCTTCGCTGGTAATCAGGCAGATATTCGATATCACCGCCGACACCTTCCCAATTGCGGTCGAAGTTAATACCGATTAATTCGCCCTCAGCATTCATCACCGGACTTCCGGAATTACCGCCCGTCGTATGCGTAGTCGCACACAATGCCACCGGCATCTTTCCATTGGCCGCAGCATAAGGGCCGAAGTCTTTCTTCGCATACAAGTCTTTCAGGCGCTGCGGAACGACGAATTCCCAATTGGTCGAATCTTCCTTTTCCATCACACCGTCAAGTGTTGTCTGGCAACCATAATAATCACAATCCCGCGGACTGTATCCTTTGATCTGACCATACGTCAAACGCAGGGTGAAATTGGCATCCGGCCATTGAGCTTCTCCTTTATTCATCCGCAACAAACCTTCCACATACGTACGGTGAGCCAGATTATATCCGTCATCAAACTGCTTCAGCGCCTGATTAAGTTCCCGTTGTTCAGCCTTCACGGAAAGGGCAAACTGAATCATCGGATCTTGTTCCAGTTCTTTTGCCGTAGGATGAGCAATAAAGCGGCTGAAGTTTTCCTGACTGCCGAAGATAGACTTTTCAAACAGTTCATCGACAAACTTATCGACATCACCTTTATATTTCTTATCGATATTGGCGAAATAAGCCGGCTCTACTTTCGTAGGAACCAGACGGCGATATTCTTTCAGCATAACCTTTGCTATTTTACGGTCTACCTCCGGTGCATAGTCTTTATCATAGAAACGCCGGAATGCATTCGACAACAGGAACAATTGTTTCTTGATTCCTTTCTGATCGTCTTTTGTCAAAGCAGTAATCAACGTATCCACATCGGTTGGCACACTGGTAAATTCAATACCTCTTACGATGGCTTCGTCCAACATCCATTTCCGGGAACGCAGATCCTTACGGTCTGATACAATCTGTTCAAGAGTAAGCAGTGCCTCTTCATATTGCGGCTGGCATTCTTTCTTTCCCCAAGCCAGCAAAGCTTCCTGTTCATCACGTTTGACCTGTTCGAAGTTCCGCTTGTTAATAGCCCAGTTACTTCCAATCGAATTCTTATAGGCATTCTCAGAGCTGGCATACTTGCTGGCATATTGGATACGCACTTTCGGATCTTTCAGCATCTCTTCGAGCATGGCTTTCTGCCGCAACTCCCGGATATTAATTCGGACGGCATTGTCGATATCACGACGTTCAGCCACTTCCCAGGAAGTATAATATTTATTGGTCCGTCCGGGGAAACCCATAATCATGGCAAAGTCGTTTTCCTGAAAGCCCTTGATCGAGATCTTCATCCAGCGCTTTGGATGCAAAGGCACGTTGGTCTCGGAATAAGGAGCCGGATTTCCGTTCTTATCCGCATAGACACGAAAGACAGAAAAGTCGCCTGTATGGCGCGGCCACATCCAGTTGTCGGTATCAGCGCCAAACTTTCCGATAGCCGAAGGCGGCGTTCCTACCAGACGGACATCCGAATAAATCTTCTTCGTGAACATATAATACTGATTACCTCCGAAGAAAGGCTTGATTTCTACTTCCGTCCCCGGATTATTCTGCAAGAACTTCTTGCCGACTTTCTTTTCTGCCAGCTTGTTCAGGAAACTGGGTGACAGATAATTCATACTGTTCGGATCTTTATCTTTAGCAAGTTCTGCCTTCACATAATCTGTTACCTCATCAATCTTGTCGATAAACGTAACCGTCAGTCCCGGATTCGGTAACTCCTGATCACGTGTGGTGGCCCAGAAACCATCCGTCAGATAATCATGATCAACCGTACTATGTGACTGGATAGATCCATATCCACAATGATGATTGGTGAGCAACAAGCCGTCGGGCGAAACAATTTCTCCCGTACAACCGCCACCAAAGATGACTACCGCATCTTTCAGTGATGCCTGATCCGGACTATAGATATCATAATCCTGCAACTTGAGTCCAAGGCTTTTCATCTCGTCGAACTTCTGCTCCTTCAGCAACGGAAGAATCCACATACCTTCATCCGCTTTCAAAGGCAACGCCAACAAGACAGTAGCGACAAATAAGAATAATCTTTTCATACGCATTGTTCTATTTGTTATTAAAATCACTTTTTTAGTTTGTCAGTTTTTGAGCTTGCCAGTTCTCACGATTCTTTCCCTTAAAGCAACAGAACTTATCAACCCAAAAACTCATCACCTATTGGTTCCATTCTGTAAAAGGATGTTGGGTAAGCATCGAATTGTAATACCTCCGATCACCAGTCACTTCCTTTCCTGCCCAAGCCGGCATGACAAACGGTTCATCCTCAGCTTCCAGTTCGATTTCTGCCATAATCAATCCTTCGTTGGCTCCATGGAAAACGTCGATTTCCCATACATGATTCCCGACTTTAGCCAAATGACGTACCTTATCAATAGCTCCCGGTTCGCAAAGACGGAGCAGTTGTTCGGCATCATCCAAAGGAATAGTCTGTTCGAATTCATACCGGCTCATGCCTTTTTCGTCGGAAGGACCTTTAATTGTCAGGAAACCGTTCTGATCCTGAATCCGGACACGTACGGTCTTTCCCGGTTGAGAACAGATATAACCTTGCACGATCCGTTTGCTGGCATACACATCTGCCGAGAAATCACCCGTAACCAAAAACTTCCGTTCTATTTCAGTGTGCATATTCTCTACTCAAAAATTAAGAATTGAAAGCAGACAATGAATTACCCATTGTCACTTTTCAATTGTTCATTTAATTGTTACCATCGTCGCACCAAAGCCATATTCACGGAAAGAAGCATCCTGATAGTAATGCTGTTTGTAACGAGTATTCAGTTCCTTTTCAATCGCCTTACGCAGCACGCCATCACCTTTTCCATGAATGAATACGATCTTCTGCCCTTTCTGAGAAGCATACTGATCCATTACTTCCCGGAATTTATCCAGCTGATAATTCAACATATCACTGTTCGATAAACCACGGATGTCATCCAACAGTTCAGCAATGTGCAAATCGACTTCAAGGATTGATGAGTTCGCTTCCTTTTTCTTGATAATGGATTGCTTAGGCTGCTTTGACGGACTATCATTACGCACCTTCTGCTGCATGGCTTCCTGCAACTCTGAAGCAGAAACCAGCATTTCCCGTTCCGGCAAGTCATTACGCACAATCGGGCAGATAATCGCATCCTCGTCGAAGAAGTCATTTTCCATAAAGCAATGCAGTTTATAGAACTTCACGGTATCCAAACGGAGCTCTACTGAAATGGCATTCTTCAAGGAATAAGGTTTGTCTTTCTTAAAGGCAATCAGCTGAACACAAATGCGCTCAAGTGCATTCAGGTCTTTCTTTTCAAACTCTTCCAGGAAAATCTTGGTATTGGGTTCGATGGTTCCGTTATAACGGCTTGTCCAGCTGTTATTTTCCCGGCTCATATAGTTAAAGAACAGATAGTAATTGCTGTCATTCACAAAGTAAGCCTCATAACCACACTGCTGAATCGCTTTCGGATCGGTCGGAAGATAAGCCAGATACACATTCAGACGTTCACCTTCGGGAGTTTCTTCTATTTCTTCCTCCGGCTCTTCCGGTTGCTGGCGCTTGCTGGTAATCTGTTTTTCCAACTCAGCCGCATTGACTTTCGGCTTATTCGAACTATGCACTTGCGGACCATCGCCCACTACTACGCATTCCCGAATCAAAGCCGGTACTTCAAAACCATCTTCATCTTCTACCAAAACCTGATCTTTCCCACGGAAAGCCGTTACGATGCCTCCGCCTGTTGTGTTCAGGAAACGGACCTTGTCTCCTACTTTTATATTACTCATATTCTTTTGTGTTTTTATTGTTCTTTTTCTTTTCGTAAGCTACTGCTTCCAGTAGTCTTCACAAAAGTAATATTTTTCTTTCACTTGTTCATAGGAAAGGGCAAGACTTGTGGTTAAACGCTGCCTGTCCTTACAAAGTAAAGGATATGCAACACATAAACAAATAATTGTCGGCCCATATACAGTTATCAAATTATTATGATTATATTTGTCACATGTGATTGTTAACTATAAAAACGGATATAAACCATGACAACGCGTAGAGATTTCCTCAAGCAGGCTTCTCTGTTAGGAGCCGGACTTACATTCAGTCCTTTTTTTATTCAAGCATCGAATGCTGTCTCAGCAAATGACAAAATCCAAGTGGCATTAATCGGTTGTAACGGTATGGGATTTGAAGACCTGAAAGCTTTTCTCCGTAATCCCGAAGTAGAATGTATTGCATTATGCGATATCGATGAAAGTGTACTTAACAACCGGGCTGCCGAGACAGAGAAAATAACCGGAAAGAAAGTCAAACACCTTTATAAAGACTGGCGTAAGGTAATCGACAATAAAGATGTTGATATTGTTATTGTAGGCACACCCGATCACTGGCACTGCCTGCAAGCTGTCTATGCCTGCCAGGCCGGAAAAGACGTTTATTGCGAAAAGCCTTTAGGCAACAGTATTGAAGAATGTAATATTATGGTTCGGGCTGCCGAGAAGTATAACCGCGTCGTACAAGTTGGCCAGTGGCAACGAAGTGACCCGCACTGGCAAGATGCGATGGCTTTCGTACACAGTGGTAAATTAGGAAAGATCCGAACCGTACGTGTATTCTCTTATCAAGGCTGGTGTCCGTCTATTCCGGTTAAGCCTGACGAACCTGTTCCGGCCGGTGTTGATTACGATATGTGGTTAGGCCCGGCACCCAAACGCCCGTTTAACCGCAACCGCTTCCACTTTACTTTCCGTTGGTTCTGGGATTATGCTGGCGGACTGATGACAGATTGGGGCGTTCACTTGCTCGACTATGCTTTATTTGGCATGAATGTAACGGCGCCGAAGTCTATTATGGCGTCAGGTGGTAAATTCGGTTATCCGGATGATGCCTGCGAAACCCCTGATTTATTACAGACGATTTATACCTTCGACGGTTTCACTGTTATGTGGGATCATGCCATCGGCATTGATGACGGAGCCTACGGAAGAAACCATGGATTAGGCTTTGTGGGAGAAAACGGAACATTGGTTGTCGACCGTGGAGGCTGGGAAGTCATTCCGGAGAAAGTAAACGGACAGGCCCGCATGGAAGCTGTTCCTCTGAAGAAAGCCTACGGCGAAGGCGGATTGAACCTGCATGTTAAGAATCACCTGGAATGCATCAAAAGCCGGAACCGTAACTGTAATGCCAGCATTGAGATTGGAGCACACATCGCCAAATTCTCTCAGTTAGGGAATATTGCCTACCGGACCGGCAAGAAGTTAAGCTGGGACGGAACAAGTTTCCACGACAGTGAAGCCGATGCTTACCTGTGCAAACAGTATCGTGCGCCGTGGGAATTACCGAAGATTTAACGGCTTTATCGGAAGAAGATCATATATAACCCGGATTTCTCAGGTAATGATTTCATATCAGACCGAGAAATCCGGGTTTTATTTCAGCCTCTCGTCAAGAAGGTGACTGCTTTTATCCTTCAGAAGAATTAATACCAGTCCGGCAAAGAATACGGATTCCGGTACTGATACCAGTACAGACGATGAGCTGCGGCTTCTTTATCATTGACAAAACTCAACGTAGCCGGATTCCATTTCACCGGACGTCCCAACTCGAGAGCAATATTTGTCAGACAACAAAGCGTATTGGTGCTGCAACCCACTTCAACCGGGGCAATCGGATTCTCACGCGAACGGACACAATCGATAAAGTTTTGCATGTGCGGCGCGCTGGTTTCATACTGTCCTTTGGCGATCTTCGTTTCTTTCTTCTCCAACAACGACGGATCTGAACATTCGATATAACCACGAGCTACCTTAATCCAACCTTTATCTCCGATGAACTGAATGCCCTGCGCATTCGGATTATCTTCCCGATACGGCTGCTCGGTCATCACAATGCCGTTGGCATATTTCATGGTTGCATATTTCGTTCCGTTATATCCCTTCGGAATATATTCTACCGGACCGGAACCATCCATTCCGATGGCAGCCTGGGCAATATCAAACATATGTGCGCCCCAGTCGGAAGTATAACCGTTTCCAGTCTCGCGATACCAGCGCCAAGCGCCCCACAACTGTTCATTCTTTTCCGGATCCAAGGATATAGGAGGACACAAATCCGGATGATAATGAATCTTCGGATCATTCAACGGGCCCATCCATTGGTTGAAGTTCAAGTTATTGGGAACTGGCTGTTCCGGCAGATCAAAAGGTTTAGGAGGCTCGCCTACCCGCGCATAGATCTTTTCAATATGACCGATGGCTCCTTGTTGTACCAATGCGATGGCCTGTTGGAACTCCTTATCCGAACGTTGCTGACTACCTACCTGAAGAACCCGTTTATTCTCCCGTACCGCTTTTACCATCGCCAGTCCTTCCGTAATGGTATAAGCCAGAGGCTTCTGGCAATATACGTCTTTTCCCGACTGGCAACTATGAATGGTACACAAGGCATGCCAATGATCCGGAGTAGCTACTTCGATGGCATCAATATCCTTGCGTTCGAGTATCTCCTCATAGAATTCATACTGATCACACCGCTGCGGCATTCCGTTTTCTGCCTGCCATTTGGTAATACGCCGAACGAAGCGTTCGCGCTTCATCGAATCGACATCACAACCCGCTGCGACCTGTACGCCCGGACATTGGGCAAATCCGCCAAAATCGCTCAGACCTTGTTGTCCCAAACCAATGAAACCCAATACAACCCGATCGCTCGGAGCAATACGAATTCCATTCATACTCCAGCTCGGCAAGATAGTCAATCCCGCCAGACCTAATGCTGAAAAGCCGAGAAACTCCCGGCGCGTCATTCCTTTCTTTTTTCCGTTTTCCATATAAGTGTTTCCATTAATAGTAAATAATAAGTTCAACTCCGATTAAACCGCTTACTGATGAATTCAAGGACAGAAGGCAATGCTGTCCGCCAGTACGTCCATGAATGATAGCCGTCACGAACCCGGAACTCATGCTTGATACCTTTCTGCTGCAACAGTTCATGTGCTTCATTATTGCCATGCAACAAAACATCATCATCGCCACAATCAATATAATAAAGTACATTCAGCGGCGTGTCTTCTTTCCAGTCCTTCAAGATGTGCAGCACACTGTTTTTATACCAGTGTTCCGTCAGATTCCCTTTACCGTATATCCGGTCGAAAAGCTCTCCTCGGGTCGTATGCAACGATTCCTTCATCCGTTCTTCCGTATAAATGGCGGCACTCAACGGAGCACATGCCGTAAAATAATCCGGATGATGCAAGGTATACAGAAACGCTCCGTAACCTCCCATCGACAAACCGGCAATGGCCCGATACTGCTGATCCGTCCGAACCTTGTAAGTCTGCTGGATATAAGGAATCAGTTCCTCGAAAAACATATCCTCGTAAGGGACTTTCCCATCGTATGAATTGACATACCAGCTTTCTCCCGCATCGGGCATGACGATAACCATTGGAATAGCAATACCCTGCTTAATCGCATCATCGGTGATACGTTGCATGTTTCCCATCTGCAGCCAGGAAGTCTCATCGTCTGTCCAGCCATGAAGCAGATAAAGCACCGGGTATTTCCGGTCAGATACGTCATATCCATCCGGTAAATAAATGGAATAACGGATGTCTTTCCCCATTTTTTCACTACGGAACTGCAATGACTCTTTTACGACACTCTGCGAGAACAGCTGCAAACAGACTAACAGGCAGAGGCCGATTCCTAAAATTAATTTTCTCATAACCATACTACAATTTTATAGGTTCTTTATTGATTTAATACTTAGCTCGCAACCGCCGTCCGACTTATTTCAATATGGTGAATGCCGGATCGTGCACGGTTTCCATCCGTTGCTTCAGTTCTGCCCGCAACTGACGGATAAGTTCCGGATGTTTACCGGCTATATTATCCAGTTCGAAAGGATCAGCTTTCCGGTCAAACAGATATTCATCCGTTATCACACCATCCTTGTATCGGACAGCATACGTATATTGAAGAGTCCGTACGCCACGCGCACCTGTTGTCAGGTTCTTTCCGGTTTCATTTACGGCACCATAAAACATATAAAGCTGGGAAGAAGGCATCTTCTCCCGGCTGCCCCGGATCTGTTCACTCAAGTCGCGGGTCTGGACAGTAACGGGAATTTCCTGCTGAAAGCCCATCAGCGACAAGATCGTCGGACAGAAGTCTTCAAGAGAGATAAGCAACTGGTCGTCTTTCCTCGGAGTAAGCTGTTTCCCATACGAAATCAGAAAAGGAACCCGCATAGCCTCTTCGTAAAAGATATTCTTCCCGATGTTATTGTGCATTCCCATCGAATCGCCATGATCCGAGACAAAGACGACGATCGTATTGTCATACTGCCCATTTTCCTTCAGCGCCCGAATAATCCGTCCGAATTGTTCGTCCACTCCCGTTATGCAGGCATAATAATCCGCCACACTCCGCTTGAACAAGTCGATATATTTTTCGTCAGACTGCATCAGACTCGGTAAAGACCGGGCAATCGAATCCACATTCAACGACGCATATTCCTGTTTATACCGGTCAGGGACCAGCTCATATCCAGTATGAGGCGGATTCATCGACACCATCAGGGCAAAAGGTTTGCCTGCCGAACGGATACTGTCCGGATACTGAATCGCCAGGTCGGCTTCATATTCCGGTCCCCATTGATTTACATAATAAAACTCATCCCTTTTTGAATCTTTATTCCAGTAAAGCGGACGCAAATGCTGGTCGTATGTTCCATAAGCTACCCAATAATCAAAGCCATGCCTTCTTTTGGGCGGGCACCATTCATTCCAGGCCATTTCTCCTTTGTTGTTCGAACAGTCCACATACGGAGCGTAAGGTTTATCCAAATGCCATTTCCCGATGTATGCCGTTGCATATCCGGCCTGTGCCAATACATCCGACCAACAGGTCAGATCCTGCCGCAGTTCCACATTCTGATGCGCTGATACCGACTGGCAATTGGTCAACACTCCATTCTCGTGCGGATAAGCCCCGCTTAAAAACATACCTCTTGCCGGAGAAGATACCGGATAACCGCTGACTGCCTGAGTCAGAACGACAGCTTCCTGAGCAAACCGATCCAGATTCGGTGTTTTAACCGCCTCTTTTCCCCGGAAACCCAGCGCATCGCCCCGAAACTGGTCGGCCATCACCACCAGCAAATTGGGATGTTCTTCGGTAGCAGCCTCAACATCACTATACGAAGAGACAAATAAACCCACGCAGCCGATCAGCCATATCCGATTATTTTCAGTGTTTTTCATGCTTGCTATCCATATAAAATCCAGTAGCTTCACAACGTAAGCCAAACTTCCACAAAGATAAAAAACTGTTGACATAAAAACAGCAAAAAGAGACAATTTTATATAGAAATGATAATCTGATCCTCCAAATACCGACAAAATCAAGGAAAGAAGATTGACAATTCATGTCTTTCACGGGAAGACTTACTATTTTCTTCGTTTATTTTTAATTAAATCACCATAGTGAATTAATTAATTCACTAATATGATGCGATCAATTCACCAATATGAATCAATTAATTTACCTATGTGAATCAAATAATCTGTCAAAAGTTTTCAAATAAATAACCTGAGGAGGAATCTAAATTATTCCGTGATAAAACAATAATTGGCAAGGAATTACAGACCGGATTCAGGTCCTTTTCTTCCTTGCCAACTTATTCATTCAGAAAAAACAGATACGGCTTACTTGGTATATACCGAAAGATTCTTGATAAGGGGCGTATCAGCTGATTCTACAATCCGCAAACGAAGAGCCGAAAGCGACGGAGGATTTTCCAATAATTCAATCCGTTTGTGTCCGACACAACTGCCTTCGGCCAGCCGGACCCATTTCTTCCCGGCTTTTCCTTCCAGTATGTATTTCCGGACCCGCTCACCTTGCGTAATATCTTCCTGCATAACCACATGAGTTATTTCTGCCGGTTTTTCCCAAGAAAGTATATATTCATTGCCTTGGCCTCCCATCTGTTTGAATGGATGACCATACTTTTGAGCAATGGCTTGCCCAAATTCAGCCAAACGCAAGGAATCAGCAGCCGGAATCAAGCCCCGGTCGTCTGGAGTCAAACCTAAAATCAAGGTCGAGTTACGGCCAACCGACTTCTCATACATATCCATTAGGTTCTCCAATGGAAAGATGTGTGCCTCATCGCCCGGCTCCCAGAACCATTCATGCCGACCATTATAACCACGCAAAGGAGTATCCGACATGGCCGGCATATAATAGCCGCCGTTCGGATCGCCCGTCTTCAGCAAATGATTGCCATCCTTAAAGATCTCATCCTGGTTTTTAGAATGCGAATAAGGAAAAGGATAAGTTCCCCAGCAAGGATAAGAGACCGTTCCCGTCTCCGATCCGCCCCAACGAATATCGGCCCGCTGACTGTTGTGGTAGAAAATAATATTCTTCTGGTATTTCTCTACTATCGGCAAAATATCAGCTCCACCTAATTCGGGTCCGTGACCGCCACCATCATACCAGACAATCGCCAGATCGCCATAACGGGACATCAATTCTTCGGTCATTCCTTCACACATCTTATTATAGAATGCCTGCCGGTTTTCCTGAAACTTCGTTCCATCCTGCGGCATCATAAAGTCATGCACTCCTAAGAATGAATTCCAACGGATGCCAATATAAATACCCGGCTTCAAGCCATACTTCCGGCAAGAATTGACAAAGTCGCGCACAATATCTCCTTTTCCGTCTTTCCACTTCAAGGCTTTCAGGCAATACGGATTGACATCCGACTGATAAAGCGCAAAGCCCGTCTCATGTGTTGCCGTCAGAATTGCAATCTTCGCACCCATGCCTTTGGCACTTCGTATCCACTGATCCGTATCATACTGCTCCGGATAGAAGATATTCATGTCCGGAATCGGCGTAATCCGGTTATATTCCTGATTGTATTGCTTCCCGTCAAATACATGCAGATCATAATGAAATACAGCCGTCAGCTCCGCCTCCTGCCAGGTAATCTGTGCCGGTTTCGGCAGTGGAACAGATGTTTTCTCTTCCGCCCAGCCCAGACTGATACAACCAGCCAGTAAAGTAGCCAGCATCCATTTCTTATTCATGATCAAGTTTCTTTTGTTCCTTCAGAAAATCCACAATACGGTCCAACCAAGTGTAACTTCCGGTTCCAGGACTCGCCTTGCTTTGGAAACAGTGATTGCGCAAAGCCAAGGTATGAAGCTCGGACTGAATGCCCATGCTTCGCATCTTTTCCCATACTTTTACCGAACCCATGGCAGAATATACATCGGCATCGCCATGAATGAAAAGCATCGGTGCTGTACTTAGGTCGAAACTGAATTCCGGAGCTAACGTCACATTCTCATCATTCCCCTTATTTGTATTTGGCCCATCAAAGCCATCTGAAAGAACATAAGCCGGATAGATGCCAATGCCCCATTGCACATCACAAGGAAGTTTATCAATTTCATCTATCGGCAAGTAAGAATTATGTCGAGAAGAGGTAACACCCATCAACGTAAGATGTCCGCCAGCCGAACTGCCCATTATACCTATCTGATCCGGATCAAGTCCGTAAGTTGCAGCCTGAGAACGAACAAGGCGGATTGTACGCTGCAAATCTTCCCAAGCTGTTATATGTTTGGATAATCCTTTAGGACGAGGCGTCCGGTAACGGAGCGTAACCACAGTCATACCTAGTTTATTGAGAAGTCTACGTGCCGGAGCAACTTCAAACCCATTCGGATCATTGCCTTCATACGATCCTCCACTATAGATAATTTGTATAGCCTTTGTCTTTAATACTTTGGGGAAGTGCCACTCAATATAAGGCAACAGCTGATGTTCTTGTGCATTGGGCATCTTACCGTCAGGCCATACATTTTGTTTCACTACTTCTTTCCGGTCTTCATCACCCGCATAACGTGTCATAATATCAACCTCCTGATCAAGCGGTCCCATAATACCTATCTGGCGAAGGAACTCGACTCCGCGCTCTAAGCCATAAGCTCCATGCCCTTTGTTAGGATACAAATGCAATTCAGCCGGTATATTCATACTGCGCAGTTTATGATAAACCAACGTACTGCCGTTGGGAGAATATTCATCCATTCCTCCATGATGCAGACTCATCGGACAGGTTTTATCATCAAAACGGAAACAAGCAGACAGCCGTACATCAGGTCCGTATCCTTGTAACCAGGCAGGTATTCCGGCTTCACCATCCGTTGTTACGTAAGCAGGTGCATTTACAATCGCATAATTGATATGACAAGGGATTGTGTCAAACTGATCAATCGCTTCATAGGCCGGAACAGAAGAACTCGTAGCCAACATCAACGCCAGATGAGAACCTGCCGACATGGAAATAACCCCTATTTTTTCAGGATCAAAGCCATGTTTCCCCGCTTCACTTCTAACAAGGCGGATTGCGCGTTGTCCGTCTTCCCAAGCCGTCTGATAAATAGGTATTCCGATGGGACGAGGCGTACGATAAACCAGATTCACACATTGAAATCCTAAATCAGAGAATGTTTTCTTCCACAGTTCAATCAGATTCATATCACAACAACTGTTATAAGCGCCACCTGATATAAGCACCATACATGCCTTATTGGCTATGGCCGGATCCGGCTTTTCATACCATTCCAGATAAGCAATCCGATGTTTGTCGGCATCAAAGTCAGCCTTCTCTGCCTCATCCAACATAGAAGCTATCTGATGTGACTGCGCATCCGGCATCTTGTCTGCAGGCCAGATAGGCTGACGTTCTTGGGCATTACCATAAAAGGCACATAACAGCCCAACCAAGAGAAACATTACCCTCTTCAATTCAACTTTTGCATCCATATTTTTCACTATTAACATATTAACGGAATTAACTCAGTGCTTATTCAACATTGCGAACCGGTTTACCATTTTTGTAGTTAATAATCATAATGCGGAATTACTGGCGGGCTTTTCATCCCGACTCAATTAGGAGATATGTCTTTCACGTATCCTTTACATAATGTCATACAATCATGGGTTGCCGTAGTCTGCTTCAACTTCATTCAAATATGAATACTTTTCCATATTTGACTTTCTCAGATCCAAAGAAGGTATAACTTCATTTAACATCAAAGAGCCGTATTCAAAAAGCTGTACTTAATTTACCTCTTCAGATTTCCCGATTGTGCAAATATAAACATTATTCACCGTAAGAGACAGCCTTAACTATAAATTTGAAACGGTTTCTTTTTATTTCTGGTTTTTACTCTTCATAAAATCTGTCAGCTTCTATGTAGCTTCTTCAAAGCCCAGCTCATTCGATAATATACGGCATGAAAAGATGTGGCTAAAGCCATCATCAAGAGGATAAGCAGAACTCCGACAAAGATATTCCAGCCGTATTGTGATAAAATAATGCCGGTTAACGAACCTAACAAACTGGAACCTGCATAATAAAACAGCCAGTAAATGCTGGTCGCACTGCTTTTGGCTTCGCCGGCATGGATGGAAACAATCCGGCTTGCCATTGTATGGGCACTGAAAAAGGCAAAGGTAAAGATTCCTAATCCGACGATAATGGCGACCAACTGCTGAATCCAGAGCAGAGACAGACCTATACACATGAGAAGCAGCGAAGCCTGTAACAGGACTTCCGGGCGATACCGGTCTGACAAGGTCCCGGTTACAATCGAACCGGCTACTCCGGTTATGTACATCATAAAGATCATGGCAACCCACTGATGGGGCAAACCAAACGAAGGGGATTCCAGCAGGATGGAAAGATAATTGTAAACACTGACGAAAGTTCCCATGGAAAGGGCGGCAATTCCATACATCCGGAGAAAGACAGGCTGCCCCAAGAGTATCTTCATCTGATTTACCTGCTGTCTTACGGAAAGCTTCCTACGGATATTATGCTGTGATGCCGGAATCTTCCGGACAAAAATATAGCCTAACAGCAAACTGACCAGACCTATCAGCGCCGCTGCGTACTGCCATCCGCCCCAACCCGAAAGCAATGTGCTGGCAACACGACCTGACATTCCGCCAATGGTATTGCCACTTAAATAAAGACTGATGGCAAGTCCGATGACCGACCGGTCTACTTCATCGGTCAGATAAGCCAAAGCGACGGCCGATACTCCCGATAAGGCAAAGCCTTTCATGAAGTTGATGACCAGCAGCCACATGAATCCGGTGATAAACGAAGAGGCTATCGTCAGCAAAGAAGAGAGCAGCAGAGCCATGCCCATCAGTTTCTCCCGCCGAAAAGCGTCGGCCTTGAAAGCAAAGAACAACAAACCCGTTGCCATTCCGATGGTTGAAGTGGATACAGCCAGACTGCTGGTTGGCAAATCGACCTGAAAAGAACGACACAAATCTGACAACATGGGCTGAAACAAATATAATTGGGCGAATACGGATAAGCCGGAAAGAAACATACAATTGCGAATCCGATGGAATTTCTTCACTTCGTCGCTCGGATGTATAGCTGATGAATACTTCATGATAATGTTGAATACATAATGTTTGATGCCCCAAAAGTAGATGATTTGTCGGAAAGGCCTGGTATGACAAAAATTCTTTTTTTCTATAAGCGTTATTGATAAAACCGAAAAAGGGCATAAAACGACAAGGTTTCAGCCTTACTGCCTGCTTGCAGAGACTGAAACCTTGTCTGATTTAATCACAACTATTCTTTATAACAGCAACGAGCTGTCGCCATAACTCAAGAATCGGAAATCATGACTGAGGGCATAATCATAGATAGTCCGCCAGTTCCCTTTGACAAAAGCCGAGATCAGCAACAGCAATGTACTCTTGGGCTGGTGGAAATTCGTAATGATTCCACGGACAACCTTAAACTCATAGCCCGGGGCAATAATAATCTGCGTAGCCGTAACCAGCTTATCGGCCTGATGTCGGTCCAGATAATCCAGAATCAACTGCAGGGCATCGGCTACCGGAATCTGGTTGTTTGCCTCCTCGTAAGGCATCCATTGGTTCACAACCAGCTCTTCTGAAGTAGCATCCGGATGAAAAGCCAGTTTCACTCCTATATAATACAGACTTTCCAAAGTACGCACAGAAGTAGTTCCCACGGCAATTATCTTTCCCAAGTTCTTCTGAATACGTTCGATTGACGAACGACGGACGGAAATAAACTCCGTATGCATCTCGTGCCCTTCGATGGTTTCACTCTTGACCGGCTTGAAAGTCCCGGCACCCACGTGCAAGGTTACTTCCTCACGGCCGATACCATGCGCATCTACATCCGCCAGAACTTCGGGTGTAAAATGCAAACCGGCAGTCGGAGCCGCTACCGATCCTTTTATCTTAGAATAAACCGTCTGATAGGTTACCAAATCGCTCTTTTCCGTTTCCCGGTGCAAATAAGGAGGAATCGGCAGAACTCCGGCCGCATCCAGCAGGTCGGCAAACGTATATTTTGGATTATCCCAGGTAAATTCAATCCGGTGGCTGTCGCCATGACTTTCTTTCTTTTCGGCCGAAAGCGTCACTTCCTCGCCTTGAACAGTCACCTTCTTGGTCAGAATACCTTCTTTCCATTTCTTCAGATTTCCCACCAGACAAATCCAACTGCATCGTTCCGTCTGTTGAAAGATCAAGGCATAATCATGCGGTTCGGCAGGTTCCAGGCAAAATACCTCAATCCGCGCACCGGTTGCCTTCTGAAACAAAAGCCTTGCCTGAATAACCCGCGTATTGTTGTAAACCAGCAGTGAACCCTTGGGCAAATAATCGGCTATATGCTTGAATACACTTTCCGAAATCTGTCCGTCTTTATATAATAACAGTTTCGATTCATCCCGTTTTGCCAGAGGGAATTTGGCAATTCGCTCATCCGGCAGCGGATAATCGTAATCTTCTATGCGTATCTGTTGTGTCTTGTTACTCATCTTCCTGTTTTTTATCCTGCAAAAGTACAAATATAGGCTGAATAAATACTTCCTGCCTCCGGTTTATTTCCTAAATCCCGGCAAGAATACATCCGAAAGAGACGAACAATTCTTTAGTTCACGGCGTGAACTAAGTAATCCACGACGTGAACTACTTAATCCAAGCCGTGAACTAAGTAATCCGCGCCGTGAACTAAAGAATTTCCAGGCACCTTCGGAAGTTTATCTACAGGCAACAAAAGAAATATCCCGGCGCTTTCTGATGAAAGAATTCCGCCATCACACCCGGAAATACAGAAATAAATAGTACCTTTGTTCCATTAAGCAGAAAAATAGAATGAAACAATATCTTGATTTGCTCAACCGTGTACTGACAGAAGGCGTTCATAAAGAAGATCGTACCGGTACGGGCACAACCAGTATCTTCGGCCATCAGATGCGATTCAACTTGGAAGAGGGCTTTCCGTTGCTGACAACGAAAAAGCTTCACCTGAAATCCATCATCTATGAATTGCTCTGGTTCTTGAAAGGTGATACCAACGTAAAGTATTTGCAGGACAATGGCGTGCGGATATGGAACGAATGGGCCGATCCGGACGGGAATTTAGGACACATTTATGGTTATCAATGGCGTTCGTGGCCCGATTATAAAGGAGGATCGATTGATCAGATCAGCGAAGCTGTCGAGACGATCAAACACAATCCCGATTCCCGCCGTATCATTGTCAGTGCCTGGAATGTGGGAGATTTGGAGAATATGAATCTGCCGCCCTGCCATGCTTTCTTTCAATTCTATGTGGCAAACGGACGATTGAGCCTGCAAATGTATCAGCGTAGTGCCGACATCTTTCTGGGCGTTCCGTTCAACATTGCCTCCTATGCCCTGTTATTGCAGATGATGGCGCAGGTAACCGGATTGAAAGCCGGAGATTTTGTCCATACATTAGGCGATGCCCATATCTATTCCAACCATATGGAGCAGGTAAAACTCCAGCTGACGCGCGAGCCTCGTCCGCTTCCGCGTATGGAGCTGAACCCGGATGTCAAAAGTATCTTCGATTTCCAATATGAAGATTTTCATTTGATCTGTTACGACCCACACCCGCACATCAAGGGCGTTGTCGCTGTCTGATCAAATAAGGATATATAATAATTGTGTTATACTATGAGTACTATTTCTATTATCGCTGCCATAGCCGACAACAATGCTATTGGCAAAAATCAGCAGCTTCTGTGGCATTTACCGGCCGACATGAAGCATTTTAAGGAATTGACAACTGGTCATGCTATTATTATGGGAAGGAAGACTTTCGAATCCCTGCCCAACGGTCCGTTGCCAGAGCGTAAAAATGTAGTACTGACTACGCTTCCTGAAGCAGGTTTCGTAAACTGTTTCCCTTGTGAGTCCATGCGCGACGCCTTGGATTTGTGTGAAAAGGAAGACGAAATATTCATTATCGGAGGAGCTCTGGTATATCGTCAGGCTCTAAGTAAAGCCGACAAAATGTACATTACCCGTGTACATCATGAGTTTGAAAATGCGGATGCTTTCTTCCCGGTAGTGAACTGGGATTTATGGGAAGAAGTAGACAGACAGGAATTCCCGGCAGACGAGAAGAATACTTATCCTTATACTTTCCTGACATACGTTCGCAAAGCATAAGTTTTACTTGAATTTAACACATTCTTTACAACTTTTTGCTCTTACTTCTTATCTTATATATAAAGACAATTCAAGTTTCGTGCGCATGGCGAAGCTTAAAACATATAAGATATGAAGATAAGAGCATTATTTTTTTCCGCCCTATTGATCCCGGTAGCTGCTTTAACTGCCTACTATGCGGCTGCCCACCAGGAAACAAGCTCCGGGTTTTCGATTCCGAAAGATAAAAGTCCATCGGAAGTCATTCAGACACTCGTACAGCACATGCACGATGAACTGGAGAAAGATGCGGATAAGTTTCCGGATCTGATCCAGGAAACGACCGAATATACCCGGCAGGTTCAGGATTCGGCCACCGCAGCCTTCTTACATTCACTGCTGGCCGAAATGTATCAGTCCTACTATAACCAGAAAGGATGGACGATTCGCCAGCGTACGCCGCTACAAGGTTATGTTCCGGAAGATATGCGGGAATGGACATCTAATCTGTTTGAAGAAAAGATAACAGATGAACTGAAGCAGTCCTTATCTCCGGTTCAGACACTTCAGAACACACCGGCTGAAAGATTTGCCCAGGTGATGAAACAGGGAAAGGATGCCCGGACATTGCGCCCTACCTTATATGATTTCCTGCTGCAACGGGCAATCGACATACAGGCCGACGATGCCTATTATCAGGCTTGGTTACAATTCCGCAAGACGCAAACGAATCCAAAAGCTGAAACCTTAGTAGCCTTGGATTACCTGCAATACCAATACCGGGAAGGAGAGAAAACAAGAAGTATGTACAAACAGTCGCTCGACTCTTTACTGACTCGTACGACTGATCCGGAATCCCAGCTGGAAATACAGCTGAACCGCCTGGAGTGGTTACAGCAAGAACCGTATTATTACGCGAACAATGCCCAGCAGGATTCGGTACGCCAACTCGTTTACGACTTCTGCCAGCAGCAAGTCCAGGCATTTGCCGCTTATCCTCGGGCCAATGAGTTCAAGAACGCCATCGAACGGATGGAACAGGCCTCTGTCTCTATCCAGCATAAGAACCAGGTTTATCCGGGAAAAGAACAAGAACTCAAAATCCGTTATAAGCATGTAACGGAACTCCAGGTAAAAGTGTACCAAAACAAGGCTGCTACGGTAACGGCCTTACGTCAGGGAAGCAAAGACAATACGGCTTACTACGGAAAGCTCGTCAAAGAGATGACCGTCCGTTTGCCCCAAGCTTCTCCTTTGCTGACAAAAGACACAACCTTACTTATTCCGATGGAACAACCGGGATTGTTTATGTATGAAGTATCCACAACCGATAAAAGTCTGACAAACCGTGCGCCGTTTAGTGTAAGTCGCTTAGCTCTTACCTATCGTCCGAATGCAGAAGGCTTGCAGGAAGTGTTTGTAACCGACTTTGAAACGGGAAAACCGCTGGCGGATATTCCGGTGATCTGTTACAACACGACGCTGCAATGGGTAGTAAAAGAACTGGCAACCGTCAAGACCGATGCAAAGGGATTTGCCTTGCTTGCCGTTAAAAACCGGAATCAGATTGATGCAGTCCGTCCGGTTCTGCCTCAGGATACAGCGGCTTTGCTGACAGGTATTTCGGCTTCATACCGACAGATGACCGACAACAAGTCGCAAACGTATGTTTCCCTGTTTACAGATCGGGGTATTTACCGACCGGGACAAACGGTTGCCTTCAAGGGAATTGTCTATACAGACGATAAAAAGCAGTTAACTGCCAACGAAGGTGAAACGGTTTCGGTATCCCTGCGTGATGCCAATTACAAGGAAATTGCCCGGAAAGAATTTACAACCAATGCTTTTGGTTCTTTCCACGGTGAATTCATCTTGCCTCAACAAGGATTGAATGGAAACTTTACCCTGGTAACAGATAAAACCTCTGCTTCTTTCCGCGTAGAAGAATATAAACGTCCTTCGTTCCGACTGGATATCGGACCGATAAAAGAAGAAGTCAGCTTCGGAAAAGAAATTCAAATCCAAGGAAAAGCCGAATCGTTCTCAGGCGTAGCATTGCAAGAAGGGAAAGTAGAATGGACCATCACCCGCCTTCCGTTCTGGTTACGGGCGTATATGCCTGATCCTTATAACCAAAGTTATGAACAAGTAGCCCAAGGAACAGCCGATATTAATCAGAAAGGGCAATTCCAATTCACCTTTGTTCCGGAAAGAGAACAAACCGATTCCGACCGCCCGGTTTGCCAGTCGTATGAAGTAAAGGCACGCCTGACCGACAGTAAAGGCGAGACACAGGAGACATCGTATGTATTCTCAGTAGGAGATGCTGGCATCGTGCTTTCTCTTCAACTCAATTACTGGCAGGAAAAGGAAAAAGCCGAAGCGAAAGTCATCGCGCAAACCCTCAACGGAGAAAAGGTAAAGGCACAAGGTTCTTATACCCTTTATAAACTGGCAGAGAAGAAAGACCCGAAAACCGGTTCAATCGTTTACGAGACGGATTCGATCCTGGCCGTCGGACCTTTCTCTACGGATCAAACCCTTACGGATGCCTTCAAGAACCTGGCAGCCGGACGATATCGCTTACAAGTCCATTCAATGGATCAGAAAGGCGTGACGGTAAGGGCAGAAGGTGATTTCATTTTATACAGTCTGCAAGATCGCCATATGCCGGTATTCATATCTTCCTGGATGCCGGAAGGAAATTATGAAGCGCTTCCGGGAGAAACCATCGATGTCTATTTCGGTACTTCCGAAAGTCCGGCATACGTCATATATGAACTCTTTGCCGCCAACGGAACCCGTATTCATCGGGAACTCGTTTCTATGCGGAATGAGAACCGGGCATTCCCGGTATTGTACCAGGAATCGTATGGCGAAGGCATGACAGCCTCTTTCTCTTTCGTCAAAGGTGGCAAGCTGTATAGTAATAGCTGTTCCATCGTTCGGAAAGAACCGGAGCGGAAACTGACATTCCATACGGAAACATTCCGGGATCATCTGCTACCGGGTAGTCAGGAAAACTGGAAATTCCGGCTGGTAGATGCCGATTCTTCGGCTGTTCAGGCAGAAGTCCTGGCCAGTATGTATGATGCTTCTTTAGATCAGATCCTGCCTTTCCACTGGTATTTCACACCTCAGCGGCACGTATCTCTCTGGAGAAACTATTTCCAGACCGGACTTTCTTTCCAGACCCAGAACCGTTCGCAATACGCAGAACTGTCTTTGCAGGATGTTCCGGCTTACAGTTACGACCAGATGTACCAGGCCTGGACGGAAATGCTGCAACAGAATCTGCGGTTCTATGCGGCATCGTCGACCAGATCCTTGACAGGTGGACTGAAGCTACGCGGCACGATGGCTAAATCAGCAGCCAATGTTATCGAAGCCTTACAAATAACCGAAGACAGTGCTGTATTGAGTGAACCGGAAGTAAGCAGTGCGAATACCGTCATGGCAGAAGAAGCCAGCGCAGCTCCGGCACCAGCCCAGACAGAAACCGTTTCCTTCCGGGAAAACTTTGCCGAAACGGCTTTCTTCTACCCGGTATTACAGACCGATGAGACCGGACATGTTTCCTTCAACTTTACCGTTCCGGAAAGTAATACTACCTGGAAACTTCAATTACTGGCACAGACCAAAGACATGAAATACGGGCATCTGTCGAAAGAAGCCGTCACCAGTAAGCCAATCATGGTTTCTCCTTATTTACCCCGCTTCCTGCGAAACGGAGATGAAGCCGTCATCTCAACACAGATCATCAACCAGATGGCGGAAGCTATCCAAGGAAAGGCTAAACTGGAATTATTCAATCCGGAGACCGAAGAAATCTTGTTGAAGGTAGAGAAGCCGTTCTCGCTGACAGCCGATGAAACCGGAACGATACAATGGAACTTCCAGGTAAAAGACTGGGATAAACTGGGTGTAGTGGGTTGTCGTATTCAGGCTGTCGGTGCAGCCGACAGTGACGGTGAACAGCATCTGCTGCCTGTTCTCCCGAACCAGACACTGATTACGGAAAGTATTCCTTTCTACCTGACGGATGAAAAGGTACTGGCCATCAAGCTTCCGAAACAGGCCCTGACGAATCCGTACCGGATCACTTTCGAAGTCAGCAGTAATCCAATCTGGTATGTCGTGCAAGCTTTATCCACATTAAACGAGCCGAAGCAGGAAGATATCCTGTCGTGGTTCAGCGTTTATTACAGCAATACGTTATCTGCTTATATAGCCCAGGCTCATCCGCGTATCAAACAGGTAATCGACCAATGGAAAGCGGCCGGAGAAAATATGGAAACGCTTCTTTCCAACCTGGAAAAGAATGAGGAACTGAAGACAATTTTATTGGAAGAAACACCTTGGGTACTGGATGCTGCCAACGAGACCGAACAGAAACAACGCCTACAATTGCTGTTTGATACGAACCGAACTTCGCAAGTACGGGAAGAAGCCTTGCAGCAATTGCTGAAACAACAGCTTCCGAATGGTGGCTGGAGCTGGATGAAAGGTATGCCCGCCAGCCGGTATATCACCTTACAGATTCTGAAAGGTATGGCACAACTCATTCAGTTGAATGCCGTAACATACAACCAGACCGAAAAGGAAATGCAGATAAAAGCGCTTCGTTTCCTGGATCAGTCCATACAGGAAGATTACGAACAACTGTTGAAGATAACAGGAGAACCTACAGCTATTCCAACCGACGAACAAGTAGAATATCTGTTTGTCCGCAGTTTATATCGGGATATTCCGGAATTGGGTGAAGCCCGTGAAGCCATCCGTTACTACACCCGGCAGGCAGAAACGAACTGGAAAGAATACGGATTGTACAGCCGGGCAGCCATAGCCTGGCTCATGTATCAAAATGGAAAGAAAGAAACGACACAAGATATCGTCGCGTGGTTTCGGAAGACGGCAACCGATCATGCCGAGAAAGGTATGTATTGGGCTAACAACCGGAACACGTTTGCATCTAACCGGAGTGCCATTGAGACGCATTGTCTGATCATGGCTCTCTTCCAGCAGACCGATCCGAATCAGGAACAGACCGACCGGATGAAACAATGGCTGTTGAACCAGAAGCGAACCCAGAATTGGGAATCGGTTCCGGCAACACAAAATGCCATCTATGCCTTGTTACTGACGGGAAATTCGTGGATAGAAGAGACGAATGTCTGCCACATCCGCCTGAATGATGCGACTTGGAGCACTACAGATGGTGAGACAGGCACCGGTTATCTGAAAGTGAATCCGACAATCACCCAGCTTACATCCGTGAAGAGTCCGGTTGTCCGTATCCAGAAAAGCGGAAAGGCTCCGGCTTGGGGTTCCATCTATATCCAGTATTTTGCACCCTTAGACGAAGTAGAGAAGCAAAAGGGCGTATTGAATGTAGAGAAGAAACTGTTTGTGGAAACGAACGAATCAGGTAAGAGAGAAATTCGTCCGGTAACCGAAGCACAGCCGTTGAAAGTCGGAGATAAAGTCATCGTCCGTCTGACCGTCCGTTCCGATCGTGATATGGAATACGTATTCCTGAAAGATTTGCGTGCCGGCTGTTTCGAGCCAACCCAAGCGCTTTCCGGCAGCCAATACCGGGATGGCATCTGGTATTATCGTTCATCGAAAGATCTTTCCGAGAACATCTATATCGAACATCTGCCACAAGGTACGTTTGTATTGGAATATCCGGTCGTTGTCTCCCGGAGTGGTTCATACACCGGTGGCATCAGCACCATTCAGTGTTTGTATGCGCCCGAATTCATCAGTCGCACCGAAGGCAACCGGCTCTTGGTAACCGAGTAATCACAGACACCGGCTATTCTTACAGCATAGCCTTTCAAAACAAACGAGAATCGGGAATGAATCCAAAGGGAAACATTTCCGATTCTCGTTTATTTTATGGAGGAATGATTGGGGCTTTGTCTATGAAAATTTATCTACTTTAAAATTGGCTTGCAAAATCATCAATATTTATCACAGCGACTTTAGGAAACGAAATTTCCTTTAGCACATCAAAATGATGGTCTTCTGTTACAATATAACGTGCATTTCCGGCAATTGCGCAATCCACAAATTTATTATCATCTTCATCTGTTTTAATCAAATGAAATCGATAATGAGGATCTAGCTTACGAACATTCCATCGAGTCAAAATTGCATAAACAACTGCTTCTGCAACACGAGCATTGATATTTCGGGTTAATACTTCCACATATTCTTCCAAAATCTCATTACTTACGCACAATGTATAATCTCCTTGCAGAAACGCTTGCCATACCTTATGATAAACATTGCGGGCAGAAATAGACATCACCAAAACATTCGTATCAAGAACTATCGACTGCATAATCAATGCCTATTTATAAGGTGTACGTTCATGCAAATGACGAAAGTTCTCAACTTTCTCATCGTTCAATTCTCCAGTCGCCCATAAACGATTTATTTCTTCTTGTGCTTGCTGCGCAAAATAATCAGAAATAACTTTGTTTAAATCTGCAAGAGATTCAGGAGTTCGAACAAACGACATCATCTCTAACAATTGCATCTGGGCTTGATTAAATTCGGTAGATTCCATAACACATCTCTGATTGAATTTCTCAAAGATACGATTTTCTTTTTATTTCAATCAAATCTGGTTTACTTTTCCTCATAATAAGCGAACTCAAACTGCAGATCATCGTAATAGGCTTTTAATTCTTCCGTTTCCGGCTGTCCGTCTTCTGCGATAACCGATAAAGCATCCTGAGCATTTGCCGGAGAAAGACGACCGAAGAATTTCAACGCCTGTACCGCAGCCTGTTTCTCTTGCCAAGAAGATTCAGCAGCTCCAGCCTCTACATCCGGATGCATCGTACACGTACATTCTGCCAGAAAGGCTTCTACCCGACTCTTTTCGACTGCCAGGTTCTTCTTGAACAACTGTGCCCAAAGCAGAAAACCACACATGCGTCCGAACGGACTTTTCTTATCTGCCAAGAACTTCAAAGCCAGCTGATCCGGTTGTTGTACTGAAGGGAAAAGGTTATTGCAACATTGTTCGGCAATCTCCGGATAAGGGATTTCACGCATCCAGGCCAAAGCTTCTTCCTGCGTCATACTACCCGTTGGGAAAAGTAAGGTTGCCAGGATTTTCATTTCCCGGACATCTTCTTGCCACATGGCACGAGCCAGTTCAGCATCGGGTTCGTGTGTAGCGGCAATCCGCTTGATCTCCGGAAATGGAACACCGAAGATCAGCTTATAATTCATTCCTTTCTGACGCATGCTGGTAGAAATCACTCCGTTCATCGCCAGCCGCAATTGTTTTCGTATATCTCTTAAATCTTCCACAATTGTATAAACTAAAATCTATAACTAAAGTTGACAAGGTTCTCTATAAACTTAAACACCCTGTTTACCCGTTTCTTGTTGACCTGTCAACTGAAACTTTACTTACAAACTCAAATAAGAATAATCCCGACTGTAACGCAGCATTTGTTCGGCATATCCTTCGGTATAATCCAACGTAATGTCGGTTACATGACCGGAATTGTCCTTAACTTCACGCATAACCGGATTGACAAATCCTTTATAAGGCGACAGATGCAAACGGACATAGCGTTCACGTATCTCATGATGCAATACAGGATCGATCTTGACACCATAGTTTTCCACCAGCGATCGTCCGGCTTCATAATCGCCTTCGCTCTTGATACGCTGAACTTCTGCCAGGAGTTTCCCGAACAAAACGCGCAACTGCTGATAATCATGGATGACAACAAAGGTCTTTCCTTCACGCTTTTTCAGTTCTACTACCTTATCAGCTGCTCCCTGTTCAAATACCCAGCGGGCGATTAACTGCCGGTTTCGCATGTGAGCTTCCTCTACATCCTTACCTTCTTCGATACGAACCAGCTGGGTAAGCAAGCCGTTCATCATGTATTTATAGTATTCGGCTTTAAAGGCTTCGCCGTCAGGAACCAAGCCTAATTCCTGCATCTTCGGATCAGCCAGGTAATATAAGCCGAACAAATCGGCACGGGCTTCTTCCAATGTAGAAGCGTAGGCTTTCAAGGCATCCGGATCTGTGCCGGGAAGCAGCTGACCAGAACCATGACCCAAACATTCATGCAAATCAGTATGCAGCATATCCGTCAGGAAACCGTATGTCTTAATGCGATTGCGTTCTTCATCACTCCAGACGAACTCATCACTAAAGCCGCTGCCCTGCGAAGCCTTGTCATAGGCTTCCATAATATTCTCGATGGTAACCGACTTCGAACCGTGGTCGCGACGAATCCAATCGGCATTCGGAAGATTAATTCCTATCGGCGTAGAAGGATAACAGTCGCCACCCAACATCGTAACCGTGATCACCTTCGCACTCACACCTTTTACCCGTTCCTTCTTGAACCGTTTATCCACAGGCGAGTGATCTTCAAACCACTGAGCATTCTCGCTGATGATCTGTGTGCGACGAGTGGCTTCTTCGTTCCGAAAATTCACCGTCGATTCCCAGCTGGCCTTTAATCCCAAGGCATCACCATAGGTTTCGATAAAGCCATTCACGAAATCAACTTGCGAGTCGGTATCTTCCACCCAAAGAATAGAATAGGCATCGAAGGTACGAAGATCGCCGGTACGATAATAATCTATCAGTGTAGCGATGATCCGGCGTTGTTTCTCGTTCTCGGCAAAAGCAGTTGCTTTCTCCAGTTCGGCCACAATCCGTTCGATGGCTTCCGAATACAGGCCACCTACTTTCCATACCCGTTCGACTAACTGACCGTTTTCTTTTTCCAATCGACTGTTCAAACCATAAGACAGTGGACAGCGACTGTCGCCTTCGGCCTTCATCTTCCCGTAAAAGGCTTCTACTTCAGCCTGGGTAACATCTTCGCCATAGTAATTATTGGCCGACGCCTGAATCCAGTCAGTATCTCCGCTTTGAACAGTACGTTTAGGCATCACAGACGGATCAAAGATCACCGGCTTCAAACAAGCCAGCAAGGCATCAACTGTTTCATCTGCTTTCAAAGGCAATAGAGAAGTATCAACCGAACGGACAGCCGCATCGAAGAAGGCTTCCGAGAAACCGGGTATAAACTTATCTTCTCCGTAATGATGATGAATACCGTTGGCAAACCAAACCCGCTTCAAATAGACCTCGAAGGCCTGATAATCGGCCGATGATTTATCTACTTTCCCGTACAGATAAACCGCCTCGAGCGTCCGGCGTATTACCAGATTATAACGACCGTTCTGGTCAAATAAAATATCGCGTCCCATCAAAGCTGCCTCCGATAAATGATAGAGCAACTGCTTCTGACGCAAAGAGAGATTTGCAAATCCCGGCACTTGGTAGCGCAGAATTTGCAAATCGGCAAACTGATCAACTATGTAAGAAAACTCTTCTTTCATTGTTTGTTATTACTGCTTATATGTATAAATGATAATAAGCGGATTATCATCCGCGCCCAACGCCTTCAAGGCTTCGGGCATATCTTTCAAATATCCTTCTTCTTGTAATCCGCTGACCAGATCGTATGTTACTACCTGAGCGCTTGTTAGGCCATTCATAGCAAACTCCGGCCAGAAAGGAACACCCTGATCGACATCGTTGGTCAAACCAATTACATTGTTCCCCGGTATCATCCGGCTGCACGACAGATAGGCTTCGGGAACACGGCATGAAAGGCAGGTTCCGTCTTCCTTCGAATAACGCTGAATATAAATTTCTCCGGCCTGTGTAACACGTAAGTATAAATAACGCGGCGTCTCGAAGAAATCATACAAATCCAAATCCGTATCTTGAATCGGATTATTCTTTCGCTGACGAATATCCGCTACATCCGTATAGAAAGCCTCCCGATTCTGCCGTGCCAGACAATAAGCGGGTTCGATACCTTCAGGCGAAAGACGGAACACAGTATCATTGCAGGTTGAGAAAGCCAATGCTGATTTACCGGCCGGAACAAGCATCGGATTCTCCATATAACTGACGTCTTCGGCCAATGAAGCTTCATACGGATCGATCTTCATCGTAAATTCTCCACCTTTCTCTTTCAAAGCAGCCAGCCAAGCATTCGGATACATTCGCAAGCCTCTCATCGCGATATGTTGTTCATCCAACAGAACGGCCGAGCTACTACCTTGCAGGGTTGTATCAGACAGCTGATACTGCCCGTCAAAACCATATACCCGAGGTGCTTCTCCATAACAGAAGATATAAAGCTGCTGATTGGCTTCGTCGATTGCCAGATCGCTCACCAGCGTATATTCTCCAGGTCCGTTGCCCGCACGTCCGATTGTCCGCACGAATTTGCCTGCACGGTCGAACTGCAAGACCTGGCTGGTCTTTCCATTATAGATAAAAAGGTAATCGCGGCTGACTTGCATCGAAAGAATATTGCTGATCAGACAAGAATCGTTCGTCTCCAGTGGAATATACTCTATCTTCTCCACATCATCCGATACCGGGATAACGTCTTGCTGTGCCAATTGAGTACGAACCGGAACTGTGATCACACCTTCTCCTTCTTTTGATGGCGACTGGCAAGCTACCAACAAAGAACCTGCTAATACTGCTGCAGTAAAGTAATGTAAGTTTTTCATAAATACCTGTATTAAAAATGAATTTCACAAATATACGATTACCCAGGCAAAAAGTAAGTATGATAGTTCATCTTTTTCATCTGTCAGATATATAACTCGGAAACTTTATAATTGCCTAACATAAAAAAGGGAAGCTCCCAAAGAAACTTCCCTATCTTCATTTCTATGTATTCGCTATTAAATAGACGAGATGCGTAAGGCATCCAGCAAATCACGATTAATTGGTTTATCGTTCTTGATCGCTTTAGAGAAAGGAACATTGACTATTTCATCGTTTTGGACACCGATCATCACATTACGCTGACCATCGAGTAACGCATCAATAGCCGCAACACCCATACGAGTAGCCAAGATACGGTCTTGAGCCGAAGGAGAACCACCACGCTGCAGGTGTCCCAAGATAGAAACGCGGACATCAAACTGTGGATATTCCTTCTTCACACGTTCAGCTACGCCCATCGCACCGCCTGTTACATCGCTTTCAGCCACCAGGACGATACTACTGTTCTTTGATTTACGGAAACCGGTTTCGATCATCTCTGCCAACTGGTCTTTTTCCAACGAGATTTCCGGGATAATAGCTGCTTCAGCACCCGAAGCAATCGCTCCGTTCAAAGCCAAGAATCCGGCATCACGACCCATGACTTCGATGAAGAACAAACGCTCGTGTGATGTAGCCGTATCACGGATCTTATCGACACATTCCATGATGGTATTCAATGCTGTGTCGTAACCGATCGTCACATCCGTACCATACAAGTCGTTATCGATTGTACCCGGCAGTCCCACGATAGGCATATTGTATTCTTCCGCAAAGATACGGGCACCTGTCAGTGAACCATCACCACCAATAACTACCAGCGAGTCGATGCCATGTTCCATCAGCTTGTCGTAAGCCTGCTTACGTCCTTCAGCCGTCTTGAATTCAGCACAACGAGCCGTCTTCAGGATAGTTCCTCCACGCTGGATTATATTACTAACATTCTGTGTTTTGAACTCTTCGATTTCATCCGTGATCATTCCTTTATAACCACGATAAATACCTTTTACCTTGAGCCCTTGATAAATAGCAGCACGTGTCACGGCACGGATAGCTGCATTCATACCCGGAGCATCACCTCCTGAGGTTAAGATTCCGACACACTTTATTGCTGGCATAGGATTTAAATTTAAATGTTCGCTGCAAAAGTAGTAATTCTTCTTTTACGGCGCACGCTTTAGTGAACAAAATGTTATCAATTTTCGTTCAACCCTTAACGGGCTGATTCAATTCTCTTACTCTTTCTGCGATTTCTTCCATCAACCATTTCGGCGTGGAAGTCGCACCGCAAACGCCTACACGCATGACTTGTTCGGGCAAACGCTCCGTAATTTCGGATGCCGAAGAAATGAATTGCGTATTGGGATTGGCTTTCCGGCATTCTTCGAAAAGCATCTTTCCATTGGAGCTCTTCTTGCCGGCCACAAAATAGACCCAGTCGTGTTCCGAAGCAAAGCGCTGAATATTCGGCAACCGGTTGGCAACCTGCCGGCAGATCGTATCATGATACTGAAATGAAACTTCCGGAGAAATCCGTTTCTCTATCTCTGCGACGATTTGCCGGAAACCATCGAGCGACTTGGTTGTCTGCGAAAACAAGGCGATATTGCGGTTGAAGTCGAGTTTATCCAAATCTTCCACCTTCTCGATTACGATTGCCGTGCCTTCCGTTTGTCCGACCAGGCCATTCACCTCGGCATGCCCTTTTTTGCCATAGATTACTAACTGCGTATGACTGTCGCGCGTTTCCTGATAACACCGGTGAATTTTCTTCTGCAACTGCAAAACCACCGGGCAGGTTGCATCTACAATCTGAATCTGATTCTGTTTGGCTACCGCATAGGTTGAAGGCGGTTCGCCATGCGCCCGCAACAAGACCTTCTCTCCTTTCAGCCGGGCAAATTCCTCATGATCGATTGTTCGCAGGCCCATTGCTTCCAGCCGTTCCACTTCCAGACTGTTATGCACAATGTCACCCAGGCAATACAGAATATCCGTATTCTTCAGTTCCCGCTCCGCACTGCTGATGGCATTCACCACACCAAAGCAGAAACCCGATCCGCTGTCTATTTCGATGAACATACCGCAGCCTCAAATTTATCACGCAACCACTGTTTCTGTTCCGGGATTGTCATATTCGAATTATCCAGCACCAACGCATCCGGCGCCTGACGCAACGGACTCTCTTCGCGGGTGGAATCAATATAATCCCGTTTCTTTACATTCGCCAATACTTCTTCATACGTAGTCTGCTCGCCTTTGGCCTGCAATTCTTCCAAACGGCGGCGTGCCCGTACTTCCGGTGAAGCCGTTACAAAGACTTTCAGTTCTGCATTTGGAAAAACAACCGTACCGATATCACGGCCGTCCATCACGATGCCTTTCGCCTTGCCCATTTCCTGCTGCTTGGCAACCATGGCCCGACGGACAAAGCCCAAAGCAGCCACCAGACTGACTTTATCGGCTACTTCCATGCTGCGAATTTCCTTTTCTACCTTTTCCCCGTTCAGATAAGTATCCGGACGACCGGTTTCGGCATTGTACCGGAATGATATATCCACCTTGTCCAGATCGGCTTTCAATGCCTCTTCCTGAATCTTGTCACCCTGAATATATCCTTTCCGCAGGCAATACAGTGTCACTGCACGGTACATGGCACCTGTATCAATATAAATGTAACCAATCTCACGGGCCAGATCTTTCGCCATCGTGCTTTTACCACTCGACGAATGGCCATCAATTGCTATGATAATCTTTTTCTCCATATATAGATTCTTACAACTTGAAATCAGATATATAAGTCGTCACCGTAATCATCATCGACAGGGCCGACGGATGATATTTGGCCAACGAAGCACTCACGTCAAACATCTTGACATGAATACCGGCTCCTGCCGAAAAGCCACTCAAGGCATTTCCTCCGCTCAGCTTCATATCCATCGCCCGTTTCGGATTATAACCAACCCCAACCCAGAAGTTATCCGACGGAAGCCAGTCTACACCAACGACGAAATGCTTTAACAAAGCTTGCGCGAACGAATCGCCGTCGTATTCTTTATCCGAATCATCCACATAGTCGAACTTCCAGCGGTTCAAATGCACGGCCGTCAATGAAATACGGATCGGAGCATGAGCCATCCGCTTGCTGATACCCATCTGGATATCCCACGGCATCTTCTGCCGTTCGTCATAATACGACTTGAACTGTGCTCCGATATTCTTCAAGACAAAACCGAAAGAGAAATTCTTCTCAGAGTCGTAATAACTCAATCCGGCATCTACGCCCATCCCGAATGAATTGTATTCGGCCATCGAAGAATACAGGAACTTCAGAGAAAGGCCACCGCGCCATTTCTCACTTAAATCATACGAAAAGAAGCCTTGAATGTTGATGTCTTTTGCTGACAAATCGCCCGTCTGCTGGTTTTCTTCCGTATAACCCGGTATCTTGCCATAGCTGAAGAAGCTGGCTCCTACGCCCCACGCTCCTTTTTCCTTAAAGGCCTTCGTATAGATAGCGCTTCCGATATTTACATCCGAAATATAATTCATATAATTCAGATTCAACATATTGTCCATTTCTTTCCCCAACAAGGCCGGATTATGGAAACCCAAGGAAGGATCACACTCCACTACCGATATATTGTCGCCGCCCAAAGCACTGACACGGGTAGAAGAAGGGATACGAAGAAAGCTGTACGCTTCATCGCCCAACTGCGCATAAATCGTAGTCGCCCACAGGCTTACCAACAGAAAAAACAGGATTTTTCTCATACTTCTTTTATAACAGAGTTCAAAGATACGCCGATTTCATGTAAAGAAAACGGATAAAAAAGTAAAAAAGTATATGGAAGAGTGATTTATTGCGCTAAGACAAGACACAGGCCATGGTTGAATACAGTCAGGACACACCTTTTTATAAAGAAATTGGCAGAACTTCGGATGAAGCCCCGCCAATTCCAAACTTATATGCTTATGGCAAACATATTGATCAACGGATAAACAGCAATTCCCGATATTTCGGCAACGGCCAGCTCTGGTTATCGACCATCAGTTCCAGATCATCAATGTGATCACGGATATCATCCAGATAAGGAGCCACCGTATCATGATAAGCAATTGCCTTTTCACGCATATCGGTAATCCGGTTCGCTTTCTTACGAGCCTCTACCATTTCATCCACCTTCGTGGTGACAGCGGCAATGTGGGCAGAAATTTTACGGATCAGACGACGCGGTTCGGCTGAAACAGTTTCATATTCTTCTGCCGAAAATACATCTTTCAGACGCGTTACGTTTTCAAGTAAAATCGTCTGATAACGGATCACCACCGGAATGATATGATTCAACGATAAATCACCCAGTACACGGGCTTCAATCTGTACCTTCTTGATATAGATTTCCCACTTCACTTCATTACGGGCTTCCAGTTCTTTCCGGCTTAATACGCCTGTCTCTTCAAACATCCGGATAACATCCGGCTTCAGATAAGCATCATACTGCAACGGCACACTGTTCTCACAGTCCAGTCCGCGGCGGAAAGCTTCTTCCTTCCAGGCTTCGCTGTATCCGTTACCGTCAAAACGGATTGGTTTAGATTCTTTGATATAGTTTTTCAGCACCTCAAAGATAGCCGCTTCCTTGCTCTTTCCCTCAGCCCGCAGCGATTCTACATCCGATTTGAACTGACGGAGCTGATAAGCCACGGCCGAATTCAGGGCCAGCATGGCCGAACCACAATTGGCCGACGAGCCCAAGGCACGGAATTCAAAACGGTTTCCGGTAAAGGCAAACGGAGAAGTACGGTTACGGTCGGTATTATCCAAGAGCAGTTCCGGTATCTGTCCGAAGCCTAAGTGCAGACGTTTCTTGTCATCCACTTCAATGGCATCCTCAATTGAACTGTTTTCAAAGCGATCCAGTATCTCAGAAATCTGAGTACCCAAGAATGTAGAGATAATAGCTGGAGGCGCTTCGTTGGCTCCCAGACGATGAGCGTTGGTAGCCGAAGCAATCGAAGCCTTCAACAAAGCATTATATTTATAAACAGCTGTAATGGTATTGACAATAAAGGTAATGAAGCGCAGGTTGTCTTCACGGTCTTTCCCCGGCGAGAACAAGTTGATGCCCGTATTGGTTCCCATTGACCAGTTGCAGTGCTTACCCGAACCGTTTACTCCTTTGAATGGTTTCTCGTGCAACAGTACCCGGAAATTATGGCGGCGGGCTACCCGTTTCATCACCGACATCAGCAGCTGGTTATGATCGTTTGCCAGATTACATTCTTCATAGATAGGCGCAAACTCAAACTGGTTCGGAGCCACTTCATTATGACGCGTCTTGACCGGAATACCCAATTTGTAACATTCTACTTCCAGGTCTTTCATAAATTCCTGCACACGCGAAGGAATTGCCCCGAAGTAATGATCGTCTAACTGCTGGTTCTTGGCACTTTCATGTCCCAGCAAGGTTCTTTCAGTCAGCGATAAGTCCGGACGAGCCGAATACAAGTCTTCATCAATCAGGAAATACTCCTGTTCCCATCCCAAGTAGGCAAACACCTTATTCACATCGTCACTGAAATACCGGCAAACCTCGGTTGCCGCATTGTTCAACGCTTCGATCGAGCGGATCAGCGGAGTCTTATAATCAAGAGCCTCGCCGGTATAAGCGATAAATACAGTCGGGATACACAAGGTATCATCAACAATGAATGCAGGAGAAGACGGATCCCAGGCAGAATAACCGCGGGCCTCGAAGGTATTGCGCAAGCCTCCGTTCGGAAAACTCGAAGCATCCGGTTCCTGTTGTACCAGCAGCTTGCCACTGAATTCTTCA
Source organism: Parabacteroides sp. AD58 (assembly GCF_023744375.2). Taxonomy (NCBI): domain Bacteria; kingdom Pseudomonadati; phylum Bacteroidota; class Bacteroidia; order Bacteroidales; family Tannerellaceae; genus Parabacteroides; species Parabacteroides absconsus. Next base: position 2,001,346 of record NZ_CP146284.1, read on the forward strand.
ATCATACCGCCATTGCCGTCGTGTTCGACAAAGGCATCATGCTTCTCGGCCGTGCCATCAGTCAACGGCTGGAACCAGTGTGTATAATGTGTCACACCTTTTTCGAGTGCCCACATTTTCATCCCCGCAGCTACATGATTAGCGATCTCGCGATCAATTGGCGTACCGTTATCGATAGACTGGGTCAAAGCTTTAAAGGTTTCTTTGGAGAGATACTTCTGCATAGTCTTCTGGTTGAAGACGTTTTCTCCAAAATATTCCGATACTTTCTGATCGGGTGTACTGGCTTCCACAGCCTTCCGGTTGGAAGCTTTTTCTACTGCATTAAAGCGGAATATAGACATAACGTACTTATTAGAAAATGTTTCGACTGCAAAATTAGAGAAAGAAATTGGAATATTACCATACCTAAAAGTAGAAAGTCGATGGTTGGGCTATACAATTCATTCCTTCCTGCCTAGACCTTGTTCCGAACCTGCCTGAATAAAAGATCAAGAGTCACGAAGAAAACTTTAGTTCACGCCGGGAATTACTTAGTTCACGTCGGGAACTACTTAGTTCACGCCGTGGATTACTTAGTTCACGCCGTGAACTAAAGTTTCTCTCGTATCTTTCTACTTTTTAATACACCATATTTCTATCTTTTCCAGGCGTCTTTCTAACAATTTACTTTCAGACACAGCCCTGTTTTTCCCCGACCTGCAAGAAAAACGAAAGAAAAAAGTCCAAATCCTTTTGATATTGTAAAAAAAGTCTCATATTTGACCCCGGTTTAAGTTGATATTCAAAAATTGAGGAACAACAATGGAAGCGACACCGAAACCCTATAAAATTGGTTTAGCGCTCAGCGGAGGCGGCGCCAAAGGATTTGCACACCTGGGCGTTTTTAAATTATTAGAAGAAAGTGGACTGAAACCGGAAATCATCTCAGGAACAAGTGCAGGCTCACTCATGGGTGTATTATTTGCCGACGGATATTCGGCCGAAGAAATCAAAAACATGTTTATCGGAAGAGAATTCTCTGAATTTGCACAATTACAGATTCCAAAATCCGGTTTATTCAACTACGATCGTTTTCAGGACTTTTTAAGACGACATTTACGGACCAAGCGGATTGAAGATCTGCCGATTCCGACAGTAATCGTTGCCACTGATCTGGATCGTGGTTGCAGCCATGAATTTCGTTCAGGACCTATCGTTGAAGCTGTCACCGCATCCTGCTGTATGCCCATTGTATTCAGTCCGGTTCTTATTGATGGCGTACATTACGTAGACGGCGGACTTTTCCGGAATTTCCCGGTTTCGACCATACGTGACGAATGCGAATACGTAATCGGTGTAAACGTAAGTCCGCTGATTCCTCAACGATACAAACAGACCCTTTTGCATATCGCCCAACGAACGTATCATTACGTATTCAAGGCAAATGCTATTGAGGACAGAGAATTATGTGATATACTAATTGAAGCTAAAGAAGTGGGACTTTACAAGACATTTGATCTGGAAAATATTAACCTGATTTCTGAAATAGGCTATGAAGCAGCAGTCGAGGCTTTTCAGAAAGTAGTACAGGAGAACAAACACGAAACCCTGATCAAAGCCATAAACTCACACCCAAACGGCATGCTGCCATAAATCGTCAATAATAATTCAAAAAATATGGAATCAAGAAAAACAGAAAAGATGATCATCTATCAAGTGTTTCCCCGGTGGTTTGGAAATACAAAAACAAAACTAATCCGTAACGGAAGCCTTGCAGAAAATGGAGTAGGCAAATTTTCGGATTTCACGCCATTGGCACTGAGTAAAATCAAGGAGTTAGGAACCACACATATCTGGTATACAGGAGTTATCGAACATGCTACAAAGACAGACTATACGGCCTATCACATACAGAAAGACCATACAGCCGTTGTAAAAGGTAAAGCCGGTTCGCCTTATGCCATCAAAGACTATTACGATATCGATCCGGATTTGGCCGACCATGTGGAAAACCGAATGGAAGAATTCGAGGCTTTGGTAGCCCGGACCCACGAGGCCGGCATGAAAGTCATCATCGATTTCGTTCCGAATCACGTAGCGCGGCAATATCATTCGGATGCCCAGTACAATTTCATCGAAGAACTCGGACAAAATGACAACACGTCTAAAGCCTTCGATCCGAACAACAATTTCTATTACATCCCGGGACAACCGCTGACTCTTCCGTTTACGGATGATGACGACGGATTGCAATACAGCGAATTCCCGGCCAAGGCGACCGGCAATGACCGTTTTGATGCTTTCCCGACCTGTAACGATTGGTATGAGACCGTCAAACTGAACTACGGAGTAGATTATCTGAATGGCCGAAGCAAGCATTTTAACCCGATACCCAACACATGGTATAAAATGCTGGACATCCTCCGCTTCTGGGCCGGCAAAAAGATAGACGGCTTCCGCTGCGATATGGCAGAAATGGTGCCGGTCGAATTCTGGGAATGGGCTATTCCGCTTGTAAAGAAAGATTATCCGGTTATCTTCATTGCCGAAGTATATAATCCGGCTTTATACAGAAGCTACATCTTTACCGGGCATTTTGATTATCTCTATGATAAAGTAGGCCTGTACGACACCTTGCGGGCTGTTATTTGCGGACAGGCTCCGGCCAGTAACATTCCGGCCTGCTGGCAATCGCTGGAAGGTATTCAGTCGCACATGCTGAATTTCCTGGAGAATCACGACGAACAGCGCCTGGCATCCGACTTCTTTGCCAAAGATCCTGCTGCCGGAATATCCGGTCTGCTGGTTTCTGCGCTGATGAATACGAATCCGTTCATGATTTATGCCGGACAGGAATTAGGCGAAAGAGGCATGGATGAAGAAGGATTCAGTGGACTCGACGGACGCACTACCATCTTTGACTATTGGAGTGTTTCGACATTGCGCAACTGGAAGAACGGAGGTAAATTTGATGGCGGCAAACTGACGGATCAGCAGAAACAGCTGCGCCAGCAATACATCACCATTCTGAATATTGCCCAAAATGAACCGGCAATTACGCAAGGAGACTTCTTCGACCTGATGTATACCAACGAAAAGAACCGTTTCTTCAACAACCGCAACCAATATGCGTTCTTGCGGAAATACAAAAACGAAGTTATTCTGGTCGTTGCCAATTTCACCCATTCAGAACAGAATGTATGGGTAAATATACCGGAAGATGCCTTCAGAACACTCGGTATAAAAGATAACGAAGCAGCGATACAGAAAGATCTGATGACAGGAAAAGAAACGATCAGTACACTGACTACAGCCTGGCCGTTTAAAGTGAAATTACCGGCATGTTCGGGTAAAGTATTGAAGTTTACCTATTAGAAATAGAGATTATTCGGACCATATAGTTGTCCTTTTGTAATTGTTTTGTAATTTTGCAGATCAAATAATCTATTTTACTAAAGATAAATATTCGGAATAATGAGTGCACAAACTCCTTTCTTAGTATTTTCGGGAACAAATTCCCGTTACTTGGCAGAAAAAATCTGCAATAGTTTAGGTTGTCCTCTGGGACAAATGAATATTCAACACTTCGCAGATGGAGAATTCTCTGTTTCGTACGAAGAATCTATTCGTGGGCGTGATGTATTTTTAGTACAATCTACATTTCCAAATTCAGACAACCTGATGGAGTTGCTCCTGATGATTGATGCTGCCAAACGTGCTTCTGCCCATTCTATTATCGCAGTTATCCCTTACTTTGGTTGGGCACGTCAAGACAGAAAGGATAAACCCCGTGTAGCAATCGGAGCAAAATTAATTGCCGACATGCTGAGCGCAGCCGGAATCAATCGTCTGATCACAATGGATTTGCATGCTGACCAGATTCAGGGATTCTTCAATGTGCCGGTTGACCACTTGTATGCATCAAGCGTATTCCTGGATTATATCAAGAACGAACTGCCGTTAGACAACTTATGTATCGCAACTCCCGACGTAGGTGGAACAAAACGTGCCAGCAGCTATTCTAAATATTTAGGACTGCCGATGGTAATCTGCCATAAATCTCGTCTGCGTGCCAATGAAGTAGCTGAAATGCGCATCATCGGTGATGTAAAGGGATTGGATGTCCTGTTGGTAGACGATATGGTTGATACAGCCGGTACTATCACAAAAGCAGCCAACCTGATGATGGAAAACGGTGCTAAGTCTGTTCGTGCAATCGCCAGTCATGCAGTGATGTCTGATCCGGCTTCTACTCGCGTTGATCAGTCAGCTCTGACAGAAATGATCTTTACCGATTCTATTCCTTACGCCAAGAAATGCGAAAAGGTTAAGATTCTGTCTATCGCAGATATGTTTGCTGAAGCTATCCGCCGTGTTTGCAGTGGCGAATCTATCAGCTCTCTGTATACGATCTAATAACAAACAACTATACAAACAAAAAGAACCGGGTGCAAAAGCATCCGGTTCTTTTTGTTTTATCCATTATTTCATTATTCATCACGACTTCCACCTAAGAAAATCAGAATATAATACATCAGAGAAGCCAGCGAACCTAAAGCTGCTACAACATATGTATAGGCAGCCGACTTCAGGGCATCTTCGGCTTTATCATGTGTATAAACATTCGTAATTCCTGCTCTATTCAACCAAACCAAAGCACGTTGGCTCGCATTGATTTCAACAGGCAGTGTGATAAAGCTGAACAATGTGGTTGTGGCAAAAAGAATAATACCAAACAACATCAGCTGCGGAAAAGTATGCAATAACAACATGCCGCCTAATAATACCCAAGAAACAATATTGGAAGCAAAGCTCACAATCGGAACTAACGCTGAACGCATCTTTAACGGCGCATAAGCCTTGGCATGCTGAACGGCATGACCGCATTCATGTGCGGCAACAGCGGCAGCAGCTACGCTATTACTATAATAAACGCCTTCACTCAGATTGACTGTTTTGTTCATCGGGTTGTAGTGGTCAGTCAACATACCTGGAGTACAAGTGATTTGAACATCATAAATACCGTTGTCATGAAGCATTTGTTCGGCAACGTCGCGTCCTGTCATTCCATTGGGTAAGGGTACTTGAGAATACTTCTCGAATTTTCGCTTCAGGTTAGATGAAACTAACCAGCTCAATAGGGCGAATCCTATAAAAATAATCCAATACATAATTGTAAATTACTATAAATAAAATAATTCAGTTCTCAAATATAGAACAAAATCCTTACCAAACAAAGAAATGGCAGAAAGATGTGCCATATCGAACACATCTTCTGCCATTCCTGACAATATCTTTACCCGACAGAAAAAGCTATCTGCCTGTCTTTCGGTCAATTTGTCTTTTCTTTATTCTTCGGTATAACGGACAATTGTCTGCTCACGATCCGGACCTACTGAAACGATCTTGATGGGCACACCTAATTCTTCTTCCAAGAATGATAAATAAGCATTGAATTCTTCAGGGAATTCATCTTCGCTCTTCATCTTTGTCAGATCCGTCTGCCAGCCCGGTAATTCAACATAAACCGGTTCTACATCGCCATCGATTGAATAAGGGAATTCTGTTACTTCTTCCCCATTAATCTTATAAGCAACACAGGCTTTAATGGTCTCGAAAGAATCAAGCACATCGCCCTTCATCATGATCAACTGACTGACGCCATTGATAGTTACCGCATACTTCAAAGCAACCAAATCAATCCATCCACAACGACGTTTACGTCCAGTTACTGCACCAAATTCATGTCCAATCTGACCGATCTTGTCACCTGCTTCATCGAACAGTTCTGTTGGGAACGGACCACTGCCGACACGAGTACAATAAGCTTTGAAGATACCATATACTTCACCGATATTGCGAGGAGCAACACCCAAGCCTGTACAGCAACCTGCACAAATCGTATTCGAAGAAGTAACAAATGGATAAGAACCGAAATCGACATCCAGCATAGTTCCCTGAGCGCCTTCAGCCAATACATTCTTGCCGCTCTTCAATAAATTATTGATGAAATGTTCACTATCAATCAGCTTGAACTGTTTCAGGTAATTCAAAGCATCAAACCACTTTGCTTCCAGTTCCGTAATATCATAATCATAATTCAATGATTTCAGAATAGCTTCGTGTCTGGCTTTAGCGGCACTATAAATAGATTTGAAATCGCGCAACAAATCGCCTACACGCACACCATTACGACTGATTTTATCTGTGTAAGTCGGACCAATACCTTTTCCGGTAGTACCAATCTTGCCTGCGCCTTTTGCTGCTTCGTAAGCCGCATCCAGGATACGATGAGTCGGCAGGATCAAATGAGCCTTCTTAGAGATATACAATTGCTTCGTAATATCATGTCCACTGGCAGCCAAAGCTTCTGCCTCTTCCTTAAACAATACCGGATCCAGTACAACACCATTACCAATCACGTTGATTTTTCCACCCTGGAAAATTCCGGAAGGAATAGAACGCAGCACATATTTTTCACCTTTGAACTCTAATGTATGTCCAGCATTAGGTCCGCCCTGAAAACGAGCGACCACATCGTATTTCGGAGTAAGAACGTCGACTACTTTACCTTTGCCTTCGTCACCCCATTGCAATCCTAATAAAACATCTACTTTCATTGCTTTTATTTATATAGGCCGTTAATATTTCAATTGTATGCGTGACAGGCTTGCCACTTCACATACAAGCCTCAACACAATTGACAAAGGTAGTGGTTTTATTGGAGAAACCGAACGATTCTCCCCACTTTTTTCCAGTCAAGCCAATTAGAACAAGTTGTAATTCGTCCTTAAAACCTTAAACTCTGTACGACGATTGATCTGATCCGCAATCTCCTGCTGTTCGGGAGTCAGTTTCAAGATAAAGTCTTCCGTCAAAACGTCTCCTTCCTTTAAGAAATCAAACTGTTTGGCCATCTTCTTATTGATCGTTTTCGGAACACTCTCTCCATATCCTTTAGCTTCCAGCCGATCAGGAGCGATTCCTCCGGCAATCAGATAATCGACAACTGACTGGGCACGCCGCTGGGCCAGCTTTTCATTATACTTGTCTGTACCTTTCCGGTCAGTATGTGCTCCTAATTCAATCGTCACATTCGGATTATCATTCAGCATCTTGATCATTTCATCCAAAGCCTTTTTCGATTCTGGACGCAAAGTTGCTTTATCAAAGTCATAGAAGATATTCTCAATAACAACAGGTTTGCTAATCGGTGAAAGGAAGAAATCAACAATATACGTTTCACTCTTTTCTTCCGGACTGGTGTGCAGTTCATAGTTCTGATTCAGGAAACCACGGGCACTGGCCATCATGACATATTTAATATCCCGTTCCAGTTCCACTTCATAAGTTCCATCCTTTTTAGTCTGCACCTTGGCATTCAGTCCGTCTTTGCCCACAATCCGAACCGTTGCATCTTCAATTGGATATTCGTCCACATCATTAACAATCCCTTCAATCCGGACTGTTATGGTTGGTTTTTCAAACGAATAAATATGATCAAACCCACGAGCATCGTTCCGGTTCGAACTGAAAAAGCCTTTCTCTTTATTTCCCTCAAACGTAATACCGAAATCATCACTTGAAGAATTGATCGGGAATCCTAAGTTCTCTACTTTCCAATGACCTGTACTATCTTGAGTTGCCTTAAACAAATCCAAACCGCCAGCTCCAGGATGACCGTTGGATGCAAAATATATAGTTACGGAATCACGTACATAAGGAAACATCTCATCGCCTGTTGTATTAATCTCCGGACCTAAGTTTTCCATAGGACCAAAATCACTTCCTGCGACACGAGCCCGATATAAATCTTTTCCTCCAAAGCCGCCCACTACATCCGACGTGAAGTAAAGATATTTTCCATCCGGAGAAATAGCCGGATGCCCTAAAGCCGTTACCGAATCTTTTACAATCGTCGTCCGTGAACCTTTTCCCCATTTGGCACTACTACGGGTAGAAACATATATTTCAGAAGTCCGGTCGCCTGTTTCATCCTGCGAACAATACGTATAATACATCGTATTTCCATCCGCAGAAAACGAAGGCGTTCCTTCATCAAACTCCGTGTTTACTTCGTCTTCCAGCTCTTCCGGATTCAACCAATTTCCATTTTCATCTTGTTTCACCAAATAGAAGTTGTTATTATACTGGCCGGTAATTGCACTCACCTTGGCTTCTTTATCTTTTGTCCGGGAAGAAGCAAAATACAATTGATCATATTTCTCACCGGTCAGCATAGGAGAAAATTCGCCCCGACGTGAATTAAATTTCTCCATACGGCGAACTTCATACCGGGTTGGATTCTTCTTCCATTCAGGAGCCAGCTGGCAACCTTCTATCCCATTAAACGCCAACTGGCTTTCGGGATTATACATTAAATAAGCGTCATATTGTTTAATGGCCTCCGTATAACGGCCCTTCCGCTGAAGCATCTGACCTAAACGCAGATTCAAGATAGAATCCGGATATTCATACCTCAAGGCATTCATATATCCGCTGATGGCTTTGTCCGTACTATTGATCAACCGATTACATTCAGCCATACGGAAAGCGATGTATCCACGCAAGTCACGTTTCTTAGGTGAAGTTTTCGTATAAACTTTACGGTAAATAGCTGCAGCTTCATAGTATTCTCCGATACGTTGCTTTTCTTCTGCATCACTTAATTTAGCAGTTTTGCAGGAGAAGAACACCGATGACAGAAAAATACCCAGCAAACCAATTAATATGTAGGATGTATGTTGATTCATTGCTTTGGACATCTCGGTAAATATCTTACTTATAACGTAAAATCCAGGATATTATTGCGGTAAGTCCGAATAATGTTTTCGTCCTCTCACATAAAACTGCCACAACAAACTGTATGATTTCAATTCCGGTATTTCTGATAGAATGGTCTTTTGCTGATTTTCCAGACGTTTAGGCTCAAACTTCGGGAGTAACTGATAAAATTCACGCCGCGCCTGATAAACTGCCCGGGCATTCGCAGCATGCCCCGTCAAGAAGAACTTAAGAGCCGCCAGATAATCCAACCAGAAACGCAAGCGCATCACCGGCTTCAAATCTTTTTCCGGCAGATTCTTATACAGCATCAGCAGATTATTCCGGAAATTCAGGAAAGTCTTTCGTGGACTCTCGGCATTTAAAGTACCGCCACCTTTATGATAAATTACCGACTGAGGTGTACAAACCAACCGGTGTCCACGAGAGCGAAGACGCCAGCACAAATCAATCTCTTCTTGATGCGCAAAGAAATCGCCATCTAATCCGCCAACAGCCTTATAGATATCTGTACGGATAAATAAACAGGCTCCCGTTGCCCAAAGTACATCAATCGGAGAATCATATTGCCCTTTGTCTGCTTCAACAACATGCAGCAGACGACCCCGACAGAACGGATAACCATATTTATCCATAAAACCGCCCGAAGCGCCGGCATATTCAAAAAGAGAGCGCTGCAAATCTGCTTTAATCTTCGGCTGAACAGCTACCACATCCGCTTGTGTATCCAATAACCGGCAAGGAGCTTCCAGCCAATGAGGTGTTACTTCTACATCACTGTTCAGCAAGACACAATAAGGATGCGTTATATGCTTTAAGGCCTGATTATAACCTTCTGCAAATCCATAATTCTTATCCATCCGGATAATCTGCACCGAAGGGAATTTATCAGCCAGCATTTGTAGCGAATCATCCGTTGAACCATTGTCTGCGACAATCACATCAGCCCACTCTGCTGGCGAATAACGGACAACAGAAGGAAGATATCGTTCCATCAATGCAGAGCCGTTCCAATTCAATATAACAATTGCTATTTTCTTACTCTTAGTTATTTCCATGATGTATCACAGCGTCACTTCGTTTATATTTCCACCGCTTATGCGTCCAAAGCCATCCTTCCGGTTTACGCAGAATACTTTTTTCCAAACACCGAGCATATTCTTCTGTAATCCAATTTTCAGGAGTCTCTTTTGGATTCTCAGTAATTAATTGGATTTCGAGAGTATAATAGCCACGCTTTACCATCTGGACATCCAGAAAGACCACAGGTGTATTTAACTTCCGGGCTAGCCGTTCTGCTCCAGTCAAGACAGAAGTATCCTGATTCAGGAAATTTGTCCAGTAATGTAAATTACTTGGACTTGGTGTTTGGTCTGCCAAGAATACAACTCCCGATCTGACTTTATTTCTTACAAGCCGTACCACTTCACGGCCTGTATCATTCTTAGGAATACCCAACGAGCCGAACTTCGTCCGTAAATGTATAAATATCTTATCAACCGCCTTATTATTTAATGGGCGATAAATCTGATATAAACGGGCATCTTTAAACCGAGAGTTTGAGCCCGAATACCACTCCCAATTACCATAATGTCCCATCAGGAACAAACAACAAGGATGTCCATTATCCATCAACTTATCAATGAGTTCAGGATTCTGGACATAAGCTCTTTCCTGCAATTCCTGAAGAGAGATATGAGCCAACTTAAGTGTTTCCACAATATAATCAGCAAAATGATGGTAGAAAGCCTTTTCCAGCTGTCTAAGTTCTTCTTCGCTTTTATCTGGGAAAGAAGACTTTAAATTCTTACGTACAACAGGAACACGGTATCTGATTACCCAAGAAATAATCAAATAGAGAAAATCAGATAATACATACAAAAGCCGCATAGGCAGCAGTGCATGTATTTTAATCCATCCGTAAATTAATATATATTGTATACGCGTCCACATAAAGTATGTTTACATCCGTTCGTCATTGACATCTCCTACTGTTCGCTCCGGCGTTCCTCCTTTGCAGGATTTTCCTCCTCCAAGGAGAATTTTGCATCTCCTGTATTTATCCGATAAATGACTCAACTTGCAAAGCTGATTTATCTGAATTCCAACCACCCAAACGAATCCGTCTCGTTTCATTTATTAATGAAGTATCATAAGGTGTTTCAACCTTGATGTAGTTTTCCGTAAATCCGTGCATCATGCCGTCTTTCTTCGTATGCTCGAACAAGACTTTGGCTTCCCGGCCTATATGAGCTTCATAAAATGCCTGAAGTTTTTTCTCTGACAGTTCCAGCAATACTTGACTGCGGGCATGTTTTACCTTCGGGTCCACTACATAGTCAATCTTCAGGGCTTGTGTTCCCGGACGTTCGGAATAACTGAATACATGTAATTGCGTAACATCCAGACTTTCGATAAAACGACGGGCATCTTCAAAGTAGGCATCCGTTTCCCCACGTGTGCCGACGATTACATCTACTCCGATAAAAGCATCTGGAAGAATCGACTTGATCTTCTCGATTTTATGACGGAACAAAGCTGTATCATACCGACGGCGCATCAGTTTCAGCACATCATCACTTCCACTCTGTAACGGAATATGAAAATGCGGGGCAAACCGTTTGCTGCCTGCCACAAAATCAATTGCCTCATCCGTAATCAGATTCGGCTCAATTGAGGAAATACGATACCGCTCAATGCCTTCTACCTCATCCAGGGCTCGGATCAGATCGATGAAAGTCTCACCCGTTGTCTTTCCAAAGTCTCCGATATTTACTCCTGTCAGAACAATCTCTTTTCCTCCTTGGGCAGCAACATCTTCCGCCTGTTTTACCAGACTTTCTATTGAGCCATTGCGACTACGGCCACGGGCAAAAGGTATCGTACAGTAACTACAGAAATAATCGCATCCATCTTGTACTTTCAGAAAATGCCGGGTCCGATCATCGGCAGAACAGGATGGAGTAAAAGTACGAATATCCTTTGAGGCTGAAGTATGAATTACCCCATCAGCCTCCGTTTTATGCAAATTATCCAAATAATGCAAAATATCCAGCTTCTGTTCTGCTCCCAAAACTAAATCAACCCCATCTATATGGGCTACTTCTTCAGGTTTCAACTGGGCATAACAGCCTGTTACCACAATAAAAGCACCTGGATGTTGCTTACTGATACGACGGATAGCCTGACGACACTTCTTATCGGCCAGTTCTGTTACGGAACACGTATTGATAACGCAGATATCTGCCTTCTCTCCTGGGCGGACTTTTCGGATGCCTTGTTCAGACAAGGCCTTCCCGATCGTAGATGTCTCGGCAAAATTCAATTTACAGCCTAATGTATAGTAAGCTGCTTTCTTATTTTCAAAAACTGTATGATCAATCATATCTATAAAACAATCTCCTGAACTAATAGTTTGCAAAATTACGGAAAATAGCTGGTAATTTCCTTATAAACTAAAATTTCATTTGATCAACTCGCCTTTCCCATCAAAGAGTAATGAAGTTCCGTCATCCAACAATGCCCGGTATTTCCCCTGCTCATATGAAAGCCAGAAGGAAATCTCTGTAGGATAATGATAACGAATATAGCGATAGGCTTTTTCATAAGGAGTACGTGGTGAATCCTGTGCTACAAATTCTGTTGCCGAATACACATAATAGACTTGATCGCCCTCATCAGCCAGAATATATTGGACTTGCGGTTGGTCGAGCGGACGACTGATCGAAGTGATGGTAGTCTGATATTTTTCTTCTACAGCCTTCAGGATTTCCGAAGATATAAGTTCTTCTTTCAGCGCAGACCACCCGAAATTATGGTTATCGATATTCATCCATTCGCCTTGCATATTGACCGTAAAGTCGAAGCCATTCGACAGAGAAACCACAACCCGATCTTTACTATCTAAAGGCAAGACCATAGAATTAGACAAAGATCCTCCAAAATATCTATTTATAAAAGCACGGACCTCTTTATCTGGGAGTATAGTTGGAGACGTATAATCCGGATTCGGAATGGAGAACCCCCATATTTGTTGATCGTCTGTTTCAAAATCATATTGAATCGTCTGTTCAGACTTCATCTGCCGGACCAGATAAATATTCTTTTCCGGACAGGCTTCTGTTAACTGTTCTACCACATCTCCTGGCAACGACGAATAAAAGCTATCAGGCAAGTACGCCTTCTCCGCATGGCGAACCTCCAACCAATCATTGTTCTGGTCGAAGTCGACAACAATATGATTGCTTAACCACAAAGAATAACGAAAGTCGGACTGGCTTTCATCCAGCGGGACAATGACATGTTCGATTTCCGCATCAAAAGAAAAGCTCGCAAAAACATACACCTGATCCGGCAAATATTGGTTGGGCTGCAGGCCTGTGTTATGTTCCATTTCCTTACCCAATAATTTCTTATCCTCCGTACTGTAAGCCAGCCATCTTTGGTCTTCCAAACCAAAAGCAATACCATATAATGTCTTATCGAGAGCCTGGATAGGTGATGTCGTTTCGGCTTCGATCTGCCGGATAGCATCTTCATAGGTAGTCTGGATAGAAGACGGAAGTTCCTTCGAATTGAAATGGATACTTGTCCACTCACCTGCGGCATTAAATACAAAATAGATTCCATCAGAAAAACTTACATAATAACAGACCTCTTCTGTACTCGGATCAATAATCTGCTCAGTCGACTGAGGAATCTCATCCGGATAAAGTTCTTGCAAGCTACTTTGAATATTCTCAGGCAACTCTTTCCGAAGATCTTCTACCCGACTATTTTCAGTACAACTGATATGAATCAGGAGTAAACATGCCATCAGGAAACTACATATTCTATCAACTCTCTTTTCCATGATACAATGATTTATTGATTACTGATGTTACAAACTTACAGAAAACCAGAAGAGATTCTATGATTCGGACGTTAATTAGTGTTGCCAAAACTTGTTGACGAGTGATAAATAATAAATGAAAGGCACGAAATCCTGCTCTTTTGAGAGCGATTCCGTGCCTTCACTCTTTATCGTTTCTGATAAGGATTAAGCGTTCAGAGCCTGTTCGATATCAGCAATAATATCATCTACATTTTCAATACCCACTGAGAAACGGATCAGGTCCGGAGCAATACCGGCTTCTTTCAATTGTTCATCCGACAACTGACGATGCGTATGACTGGCCGGATGTAAAACACAAGTACGAGCATCGGCCACATGGGTAACAATTGCTGCCAGTTTCAGATGATCCATAAAGCGGATAGCCACATCCCGTCCGCCTTTCAGACCGAAAGATAAAACACCGCACGAACCATTCGGCAGGTATTTCTGAGCCAGCTCATAATACTTGTTGCTCTTCAAGCCCGGATAGTTCACCCACGCTACCTTATCACATTTTTCCAGCCATTCGGCAACGGCCTGAGCATTCTTACAATGCTGAGGCATACGCAAATGCAAGGTCTCCAGTCCTAAATTCAGCAAGAAGGCGTTCTGAGGTGCCTGGATAGCGCCTAAGTCACGCATTAACTGACTGGTTGCTTTCGTAATGAAGGCCATTTTACCAAATGTCTTCGTATAAGTCAATCCGTGATATGATTCATCCGGCTGGCATAATCCGGGGAATTTGTCAGCATGGGCTTCCCAGTCGAAGTTACCACTATCCACAATAGCACCACCAACATTGGTCGCATGACCATCCATATATTTCGTCGTAGAATGAGTAACGATATCAGCACCCCATTCAAACGGACGGCAGTTGATAGGTGTTGCGAATGTATTATCTACGACAAGAGGCACGCCGTGCTTATGAGCTATACGGGCAAACTTTTCAATATCGAGAACCTTCACGCCCGGATTGGAAATAGTTTCACCAAACATCAGTTTCGTATTCGGACGGAATGCCTTGCTGATCTCTTCTTCGCTGGCATCTTCGTCGATGAATGTACAGTCGATACCCATTTTCTTCAAGGTAACGCCCAGCAGGTTATACGTTCCACCGTAAATACTGGTTGCACTGACAATATGATCACCCGCTTCACAAATATTGAAGCAAGTAAAGAAATTAGCCGCCTGCCCTGAAGAAGTCAGCATAGCAGCCACACCACCTTCCAAAGCAGCAATCTTTGAAGCTACTGCATCGTTGGTCGGATTCTGTAAACGCGTATAGAAATAACCACTATCTTCCAAGTCGAACAAACGAGCCATCTGTTCGCTGGTTTCATATTTGAATGTTGTACTCTGGTAAATCGGCAAAACTCGCGGTTCACCCTTCTTGGGATTCCACCCGGCCTGCACGCAAATTGTTTCAGGCTTGAATTTATTTTCCATTTGGCTTTTATATTAGATATTTGCTGGCAAAAGTACGAAATTAAGAACATATCAGTAGCATATTTCTCTTAAAGATTAAGAAATCCAAGTTATGATATCAAATATTGGAAAAAGGATCAGTTATACCGGGCAAATTAGGATTTACCACATATAAACATTATCTTTGACTGGATAAAACGATGCACAAGCAAACAAAACTACATAGTCATGAACAGGCTCTATCCAATAGGAATACAGAATTTTGAAGATCTTCGGTGTGGAGGATATATCTACGTCGACAAAACAATGCTTCTCTATAACCTGGCGACAACCGGCAAGTACTATTTCCTGAGCCGTCCCAGACGATTTGGGAAGAGCCTGATGCTATCTACCCTTGATGCGTATTTCTCAGGTAAACGAGAATTGTTCAAAGGTCTTGACATGGAGCGTTTAGAGAAGAACTGGATAGTATATCCGGTCCTGCATATGGATTTGAATACAGAGAAATACGATTCTGAAGAGAGCCTGGAGAATAAAATCGAACTTTCCTTAAAGCAGTGGGAAGGTTTATACGGAAACAATCCGGATGAGTATTCGTTAGCCACCCGATTTGAAGGCATCATACGCAGAGCAGCCTTAAAAACAGGATATAAAGTAGTTATCCTTATCGACGAATATGACAAGCCCATGCTGCAGGCCATCGGGAATCCGACCTTACAAACCGCCTACAGAAACACGCTGAAAGCTTTTTATGGAGCCCTAAAGTCATGCGATGGTTTTATCCGCTTCGCTATGTTGACCGGAGTTACTAAGTTTGGCAAAGTCAGCATATTCAGTGATCTGAATAATCTTCGCGATATCTCAATGGTTCAGCAGTATGCCGAGATTTGTGGAATAAGCCAAAGAGAACTTCATACACATTTTGATGAAGATATACACATGCTTTCAGATCAGCTTGGATTAAGCTTTGATGAAACTTGTGAGCAACTGAAAACAAACTATGACGGCTATCATTTTTGCTATAAGTCAGAAGGCATGTACAATCCTTTCAGCTTATTGAATACCTTCGCCAACAGGCAGATGGGCAGTTATTGGTTTGAAACAGGAACTCCCACTTACCTGGTCGAATTAATGAAATTGCATCATTATAAAGTAGAGGATTTAGAACATATCATAACGAATGGTCCTGTACTCGATTCCATTGATGCAGCTTCTACTGATCCTGTACCAGTCATTTACCAAAGCGGATATCTGACGATTAAGGATTATAATGCAGAATTTGAGAATTATACCCTTGGATTCCCGAATCGGGAAGTTGAGCAAGGTTTCTTCCGCTTTCTTCTTCCCCATTATGCCTCTGTAAGTATAAGCAAATCGCCTTATGAAATTCAGCGTTTCGTTGAAGAAGTTCGCCACGGAGATGTGGATGGATTTCTGAACCGGCTGCGTACTTTTTTCAACGACACACCTTATGAACTGGCGCGCGACCGAGAAGTGCATTACCAGAATATCCTCTACATTGTATTCAAGCTAATGGGTTTCCATACAGAAGTCGAATATCATACTTCACGGGGGGGTGTTGATCTTGTACTGAAAACGTCCGATTATATCTATATCATGGAGTTCAAATTAAACGGAAGTGCCGAAGAAGCCATAAAACAAATTGAAGAAAAAGGCTATGCTTCTGCTTTTTCATGTGATAAACGAAAACTCATAAAAGTGGGTATAAACTTCAATGACGAGATACGAAGTATAGAACGCTGGATTATTGCTTAAATCACCTCATCTAAAAGAGAATCAATCATATAGACAAAATATGAAAGATCATTTTCTAAATCTCTGATCTTGAAAAAAAAAATATACCAGCTGATAAAACAAAAGCAACGAGTATCAAAAACGAATCCTACGAGGATTGTAAACGATACTCGTTACTTTTATTTTACAATACGCCGGCTTTTCATGAATATGTGCCGGCTTTTGATCAATTCCCGGCGTATTTCAACTAAAAGCCGGCGTATTTTTCATCTCGAAAAAACTAACTGATAAACAAGAGTTTACCAAATTCGTTTTTGCAGGATACGAAACCAGATAAAAGAGACGATTCCTTTTAAGGTACTAGAGATACTGATGGCCCACCAAACGCCTGATACTCCTAACCCGGCAGCACCTAACCCCATAGCCAATGGAACCCGTAAAGTATTGAATGTAATGCTGATTACAGCCGGAGGAACCGTACGGCCCGTTCCGTAAAACAAACCCTGCATGGTAATTTCGATCATCATAAAGATCATGGAATATCCATCAATACGCAAGAAATCTCCTCCAGCTATATAAGCAGCCGGTTCGGGTACAATGATAGAAAAGACTTCTGCTCCCCAGAACACAAAGAGCAACGTACAGAAAAGGCCGAACACAGAAGTCATCTTCAAGGTAGTCCGATAGGCCTGATCAATACGTTCCCGCCGACGGGCTGCATAGTTCTGAGCCGTAAAAGCACTCAATGCCGTACTGAATCCCTGCGATGTATTCCACGCAATAGCTTCCACCTGTCCGCCGGCCGTCAAGGCCATCAATCCGATATGCCCGCCATACGTAGAAGCCGTTCGTCCCATCAGCAAGTTGATAATAGCAAAGAAGCCATTCAATAAAGCCACCGGAAGACCGATCCGGACAATCTTCAGACTGTAAATAGATTTGAGCCGGACGAAGAAATGGAATCCGGGCCAAAGTCTGTTACGCACTTTCAGCTGATAAACAAACAACAAGACAACGGCACATTCAGATAGCCAGGTAGCATAAGCTGCACCTGCCGTTCCCCAACCAAAGCCCAGGATGAATAGCGGATCGAGAATCATATTCAGCAACAATCCGCTTCCACTGATATAAAAAGGGACTTTGCTTAGTCCGGCCGCATTATGAATACCGGTAAATGCCGAAGCCAAAAAGACAAACGGGAAACCGGTAGCAACAATACGCAAGTATTCGACAGCCATATCGGTAATTTCAGGTTCCAACTTGTAGAGGCTGATCACCGGATGAGCAAAGATAAACAACAGAGCTCCCCAGACAAGAGAGACCAATAATCCGATAGTCAGGTTATGAGACGCAAACATCTTGGCCTCTTCCGTATTCTGTGCACCAATGGAATGACCGACAGTCACTTCTGCCCCGACTTTATTCATAAGCGAAATCGATTGAGTCATCCAGGTTAAAATACCTACGGCTCCGATAGCTGCTACTGCCTCACTCCCCAACCGGCCTACCCACGCCATATCCGTCAGGCTATAAGCCATCTGAATAAAGGAAGTACCCATAATGGGTAATGCTAAATTAAACAATTGCTTTCTAATAGGACCTTCTGTCAGATTCTTGATTGTTTGCATCTTATTCTGTTTCTTAATACCACAAAAAAGGATGTGTTATCTGCACATCCTTTATCTCTATTTATTTATACTTGTCAGCACACTGCTGTAATGTTTGCCAACACTGATACATGCCTCTCGGCACATGGAAGCATCCTTTCCACTTACCGCCTTTCAAAGGTAAAAGCACTTCGCCCTGCCGGTTCAGATACCCAAACCATTCCGGATATTCCGGATCCTTGAAATGCGTCCAGGTATAATCCTGCACACGTTCGAACCATTGCCAACATTCTTCATTGCCGGTCAATAAGAATCCTTTCGCCATGCAAATCATCGATTCAATATGAACCCACCAAAGCTTCTGGTCCCATTCCAACTGCTGAGGCGGATAACCCAGACGATCCATGAAATAGAAAATACCTCCGTATTTCTCATCCCAACCTTTCCGAATCATCTTCAGCGAAATATCCGTAGCCTTCTGGATCAACTCCGGACGGTTCAGACGAACGCCTAAATCCATGATAAACCACATCGCTTCAATGGCATGACCCGGATTCAGATGACGACCTTCGAACGAATCAGACAACTGGTTATTGGTCAATACATTCTCTACAACCAATCCCAACTCCGGCCGATAGAAAACATCCATTACTTCATGGATACATAATTCGATTGTTTTGTCCATCGTTTCCTTGTCCAGCAGATGTTCTATCTCAAGCGACAGATTACACATGATCATCGGCAAGGCAAAATTCTTCAAGTCGCGACTGCCCGGCACCAGTTTATTCCATTGCCCTTTCGGATTATCCATCTTCTCTAAAATACGCGCATAGGTTTTTCGAGCAATTTCTTCATATTCCTTATTTCCGGTAGCCAGACTCAGCTGTCCGAACGCCATGGCTGCAAAGGTATAAGAAAAAATGTTATAAGAAGCCACCAAAGGCTTGCCATCTTGCGTTAAAGAAAAATACCAGTTAAAATTTCCGTCATGACCATATTTCTTCAGAAACTCTCCGCCCTGAATGGCACATTCCAACCATTCCGGCCGTTTCTCTACCTTATTATATAAGAAAGAAAAGAGCCAGACTTCTCGTCCTTGCAACCAGATGAACTTATCCGTATCAAAGACTTTCCCGTCTCTCAACAGACAAGTAAAATAACCTCCATACTGGTGGTCCTGCGAATGTTCCAACCAGAAAGGAACAACTTGCTCGAGCAATTCCTTTTTGTACTTCTCAGCTAAAATGGCATAATTCATAGTATATAATTTTAGATCGTTGTTAAATCATTCCTAACAAACGGCTGCGCGACAACATACAAGCACCAATCAATCCGCCACGAATACCTAATTTAGAAACAACCAGCTCCGTATCCTGATTGACTAAGTTCAGCGAGTATTTACGAATCGCACTTTGTACGGGTAAGCGCAAATAGTCTTGTGTCGCCGAAAGCGGTCCTCCTAAAATTACCATTTCAGGATTCAGCAAATTAATTAAACCTGCTACCCATCGACCCAATACGAAACCAATGTGCTCAACAATTTCTATGGCCAGGACATCTTCCCGCAAAACAGCCTCTACGAAGTCGCTTAAAAGAAATTCTCCATGCTCTTCCATCATATCCCACAGAATAGATGTACAACCTTGAGCTTTCCTTTCATTCAGCATCCGTTCAATGGCATAACCAGAAGCTTCCGTTTCCAGGCATCCTTTTTTCCCGCAGTTACAGATTATCTCGTTATCAAGAGCACAGACATGTCCGATTTCTCCGGAAAAACCAGATTTCCCATAGTAAGGCTTTCCATCAATAATGATTCCGGCACCTAATCCCCAATTGATGTTGATAAACAAAATGTTCTTTTCGTTCTTAACTACACCAGCCAAGAACTCACCATACATCATTGCCCGCGAGTCATTCTCCAAATTAACAGGTATGCCTATTCGTTTTTCTATTTTCTCAGTCAAAGGCTTATCATCAAAATGGAAGAATGAATAAGAGAAACCTGTTTTCGGATTAACCCGTCCACCTAAATTAATTCCAACTTGTAGAACCTGGCTCGCATCTATTTCCAAATGCTGGATATAGTCCTGCACGATTTCACACAAGTGATCAAAAGCTTCGGGTGTATCTTCCAGATTATATCTTTCTTCATGCCCTTCATCAATAATATTTCCACAGAAGTCAATAGTAGCCAGCAATACCTTTTTTACCTGCACATCAACTCCCACAAAATATCCCGCATTCGGGTTCAAGCCATATATATTCGGCTTTCTTCCCCCCGGTGTGTTCTGTTTGCCTAAATCTAGAATATAGTTGTCGTTCATTAATTCTGATACAAACTTCGTCACGGTCGGAATGCTTAATTGCAATTCTTTAGCGATATCGGCGATAGAAGCATTCCCCGATATGATCAAATGTTGTATCAAGTGTTTTTTCAATGTAGTAGTTTTATACCTACTATCTTGCAATAAAAATTTTGTTGCCATTTTTTACATTGATTTATAGTGAACCATCTTTCAAACTATTTTAATCCCCATCCTCTGTATTTAATACATCCTAATCAGAAGTTCTATCCAGACAATCATTTCTGCTTTACAAATAAATCCATAAAATAACAGAACATTCATTTCCGAACTTTACTAAAATCAAAGAATGCCAAAATCAAAATATGTCTTACTCTTAGTTTCCCGGATTTGCCTATTTAGAGGACACAGAGCTTATGACATATATTATATATGACATAATATATTTGCTCTAATCCTAAATACAAAGTTAGAAATAAATATTTTAAATAATGCGTTTTCTTAAAATTATATTTTTAATAAATTCATGTTTTATATTATCTCTTCTTTCACTCGATTAAATCTATTTTCGAACAATCAAAATCTGCAAAACGTATCATAAATACACTTATTGAACACAATATATTATTTACAGAACATATATAGTTAAATTATGGATAAATCATTTTTCTATTTTCCATTTTTCTTATCTTGCCGAACTTTTTTCATTAACTTAAAAACAATCTGCTTATGAGAAAGATTGCAACTATTTTTTTAGCATTATTATGCTTTTCTCCAACATGGGCTAAACAACTCACGCAAGAAGAGGCTTGGAAAGTAGCTCGTAGTTTTTTCAACCAGTCAGGAAGTCTGCGGTCGGCAGGAGAAATTCACCTAGTCGCCCTATCTGGAGATTTAATCGAATCTTCATCTTTACGAAGTACTTCTGGACAAACGGCATTTTATGTATTCAACCAGGGGAATTCGGCTTATGCCATTGTTTCAGGCGATGACCGGATGAAACCCGTCTTGGCTTATTCCAATACAGGAGCCTTTGTTGTTGAGAACATACCGTCTAATATAAAAGCTTTATTAACCGCCTATCAGGATTACTATAGCCAGCTCGATAATCAACAGAAATTACCTCAGCCTGTTAATTTCAAGTCATCAAACACTTTTAGTGAGGATGTACAACCTTTATTAGGTGACATCAACTGGAATCAGGATGAACCTTATTATAATCTATGTCCGGAAGTTGAAGGAAAAAGATCTGTTACAGGTTGTGTCGCCACAGCCATGGCCATGGTTATGAAATACTTTGAATATCCTCAAAAAGGAATAGGATCACATTCTTACAAAACTCCAGCCGGAAATGATTGCTCTTTTAATTTTGGAGCGACCACCTTCGACTGGAAAAACATGCTTCCCCAATACACCGCTGGGAAGTATACTGATGCACAAGGAAAAGCTGTTGCAGAATTGATGTATGCCTGTGGAGTGGCCGTTGAAATGGACTATTCTCCTGACGGATCCGGAGCCATGTCAAGCATCGTGGCAGATGCTCTCATCAATTATTTCGGCTACAGTAAAAACATGGGATATGTTTCCCGCAATTATTTTAGCACTCAGGAATGGATGGAGATGGTCAAAAAGGAATTGAATGAAAAACGTCCTATCTTATACTGTGGAGCATCCAAAGAAGTAGGTCATGAATTTGTACTCGACGGCTATGATAAAAACAATCTGGTTCATGTCAACTGGGGTTGGGGCGGCATGAATAACGGTTACTTTGAGATCGCCTCACTGGAACCAAGCTCTCCCGGAATCGGAGGAGGCAGTAGCTTAGGAGGAGGTTTTATATTCCAGCAAGGTATGGTGACAGGTATGCATCCAGAATCCCAATCCACCCCCTACACTTCATACTTCACGTTGGGAGAACTAAAAGCAAGCA
The DNA here is from genome assembly GCF_023744375.2 of Parabacteroides sp. AD58. Classification (NCBI taxonomy): domain Bacteria; kingdom Pseudomonadati; phylum Bacteroidota; class Bacteroidia; order Bacteroidales; family Tannerellaceae; genus Parabacteroides; species Parabacteroides absconsus. The sequence goes on from NZ_CP146284.1 coordinate 2,024,005, forward strand.
AATCATCTTTTAGTCAGAATGAGAATTTTGACCTGACGGCAATCAACTTCTACAACATGACTTCGACGTTCTATAAAGGAGAAGTAGGAATCATCGTGGAAGGGAAAGACGGCGTACAGCATCCGATCAAAAGCTACACTTTTGATGACAAAGTAAATACTGATTATGGATATGAGACGTTAAACCTTGAGAATATAACAATCCCGGCAGAAATCAAAGACGGCACGTACAACTTATATCTGGGAACCAAAGAAGAACGGGAAAGCCAATATAGCCGGGTTCGTAGTACGATAGGATGTGGAACAGAATATATTCTAACGATAAAAGACAGTAAATGTAATCTCAATGTATTTACCGGATTACTAAATTTAGAGACAGATCTGAATGTATCCATCCGATCCTTACATGGCTTATATGAAGGAATAAACGGAGATTTTGAATTGACATTCTCCAATTCAAGTAGCCAAAGTGAATTTTATGGAATGGCAGGAGTAATGCTGCTCACCAAAGAAAAAGATCCTCAAATAGTAACAATCCTCGGGAAAACCCAATTATTATTGCCGGCTAATACCCAGGAACAAAAGCATCTTGTTTCAGAAAGTCTGACCCAACAAACACAAACAGATTCAATTATTCCTATCTCTGAAGGAGATTATTTGGCTGCTACCTGCATCCAATGGGGAAATTATTGGTATTCAATAGGAGAACCTTTGGAGATACAAATTAAGAAAGGTAAAATCTGTGAAAGCGTCATTGCTCAGAACGCTGCAGTTGCCCAGTCTAAAATAGGGCTGGATGATCCATTGCAAGTGACAGCCGACCTTCTTTTAGATGGAGAAGGCGACGTATTTAACAATATAATTGTAGCGGCTATCTTTGCTGAAGGAGAATCTTCTACCCAAAACATGCATACTTCTTCCGTGTTTATTGAAAGCTGCAACTTACCTTATAAGCTGTCAATGAACTTTAATCCTAATGTGACAGCCGGGAAATATGCCGTTGTTCTCTTCCAGTATGTTAAAGGTGACTTTGTGCAATTAACTCCAGGCATACCATTTGAAGTATCAGCAACACCAACGGGTATAGAAGATCTCTCAAGTACTAACGGAGTAACAGTTTACGGAATCTCTTCAAACAATGTGTTACGAATCAGAACTTCTGCATTAGCTAAAAATGCAACCATTTATTCAATAACTGGGCATAAAATTCATCAAGAGGAACTGACTCCCGGCATTGGAAATGATTACTCTTTCCAAGTAAATCATCTAAATAAAGGTTTCTACATTCTGGTTGTACAAACAACAGACGGGAAAACTTATTCTACAAAATTCCGGAAAAAGTAATGTTTTAAACGAATCATTAGTTGAGTAGTCGAATTTAAACAACTTCGGCTACTCAAATAGTGACATAGCCATTTTATACTATAAATAAAATAAGTATATATGAATAAATATGTGGTATTATATTTTGCTTGGATGCTTACAGGAGCCATCGCCTGTAAGACAGCACAAACTGAATCTAAAGCGAATTACTATGAGGAGGAAGGACAAATGGCTTTAACCCAGAAAAAAGACTCCAGGAAATCGGGACAATTATCTTCTGTATCGTCGCCTGTTGTCTATGTCTATAAAACGAAGAAAGATTATTCGCATCAGGTACCTGTCATAATGGATCAATCCAGAAGCCGGATTCTATCTTATCCTCATCCCAAAGATTTGTCTATTGGAGGGAAACTGTGTTTACCGACACCTTTGGAACAAGGCTACTGGCTTGACAATAAAGGCATAAATCCACAAGTGGCTTTTCTGAAATATACCTACGAAGAATATAGCCAATTTCCACAAGCGCCATCCATGGAAATGCTAATGGAAAATATTCTTGACAAGAATCCGTTAACAGAGATTCATGCCTGTGGAAGAAGAATGGATTATGTAAACCTTGTAGAAGAACTGAATCAGAAAATTGAACAAGGGACTTTAAGTTCTCTTCCTACGCTACAATTGGAAAGACAATCAGAATGATTTATTCTGTGTACTTATTATATAATTCAAGTTTCGCAAGTACTCAAATAATGTAATAAAAAAAGGCTAAAGAGTTTGATAATTCAATGATTATCACTATATTAATGTCGCCAAACAAACAATATAGCACCCTTTAGCCATGAACAAAAATAGACATATTATCGGTGAACTCCAAGAGTTTTTTGCAAACAATGACTCCAGCAAGGCAATAAACAGCATCTCAACCATTATGAACAGCATAAGAATACAAAGTAGAGTCATCGGGTCAATTAAGAATCCGAATTGCAAATTCACCTGTCTTCAGGTGTTGCAGTTGCTTGTTCTGTTCCCGTTCTTTTCAATTAAAAATGCAGCCAACTATTCGTCTTCTGCTTTGGGCAGGATGTTTGTCTGCCACAAAGATATGTTCTATCGTTTCATGAACGACGGCAACGTCAATTGGCGACGTATCATCTATTCGATTTTCAGGCAATTGTATTCACGTGTGAAACGCAGGACGACATTGAAGTCGGACATCAGGTGTGTCATCATCGATGATACAGACCTTCCAAAGACCGGATTCAAGACCGAGAAGATTGGCAAGGTATTCTCTCATACCCAAATGAAGTCTATACTTGGCTTCAAGGCAATGTTCCTCTGCTTTACGGATGGTGTATCCCAGTTTCTCCTTGACTTTTCTCTCCATGGAGAGGAGGGAAAACGAAGCGATAAGCCACAGGGGTTATCCAAGAAACAGACGGAGGCTCGCTATTGCAAGGAACACTCAGGGGATGAGCGTATTGCCAGGCGTAGCGCTGAGTATTTTGCAAGTAAGATTGAGACGGCCATCAGTATGCTCAAACGCTCAATCATAGAGGGTGTACGTTTCGATTATCTTCTTGTTGACAGCTGGTTTACCTGCTCTGAACTTTTGAAGTTCGTAGTCTCAAGGCACTTTGGATGCCACCTTATCGGAATGATAAAGATGGGCAAAACCAAGTATGAGACAGATCTTGGAAACAAGACAGCGCCTGAACTTATCAAGATTTTCCAGAAATCCAGGAACGTAAAGTATAGCCGCTCAATCGGTTACTACACAGCAACTGTATCTGCTAAAATCTCCGGCATTAAGGTCAGTCTGTTCTTTTACAGAAGAGGCAAGAAGGGCAACTGGAATGCTCTACTTACCTCTGACCTTAAACTTGATGCCAAAGAAGCCTTCAGACTTTATTCAAGAAGATGGGTTATCGAAGTGGCTCACAAAGAGATGAAGCAAAACCTGAAACTCGGAAAGAACCAGTGCAGAGACTTCGCCGGACAGATTGCAGGCATATCATTGTGCGTACTACAGTACAATATACTCAGTTATGTCAAACGCAATGAATCATACGAAACTATCGGAGGACTCTTTGCCGAAATTTCAAAGAACTCTGTCGAACTTTCAGTAGCAGAAAAAATCTGGCTGCTGATTGTAGAAGTTATAAACGTCATTGCCGAGGTACTTAACTGTGATGCAATGGTTCTGACTGAACAAGTAATATCAAACGATAAACAAATCAAAGCTGTGAAGCAGGCTTTCGACAGGCTGACACCAGCCGCCTGAGGAGCTACACTTTACTTGCGAAACTTAAGTTATATAATTCTCTTTGGAAGGGATGAAACAAACATCGCTCTTCCAAATAGAATTTCACTATCGCTTACAAAGTATAAGTCAGCGTCACCCAAGCTACACGGGGATCACGATTCCGTTTCTGGACAAGTTGCAACTGGTCTGTATCAATCAGAGTTGTTTCTTCCAACGAATCAAATATGTTGTTTATACTGATTTGTGCACACCATTTCCGATTGGCAAAATATTGCGACAAACCAGCATTGACAGTATAATGACTTTTTATCTTCCCTTGCACAGTCAACTGATCAGAAATATAGAAACCATCTATTTGCAATTCTGTAGTGGGCGTAATATGAATGGCCAAGTTACCTTTAACATCCCAGCACCATAAAGACTTATTGATATCATATCCAATCGTTCGTCCATCTATTTCATCCCGGAAAACGTCTCCAGCCAAACCTAAGTCTAAAAATCGAACTGGCTGCCAGCGAAGAGACAAATCAGCTCCCACAGTCTGACTGGTACCTGTATTATTTTTCTGCCACAAAGTTTCCTCATCAACTTGTGTTGCCACTTTCACAATACGATTCTGCCTGTTCCGATAATAAATAGCCGGTGTCATTCTAAAATTAGGTAAAGCCAGTTGCCAGTTCAGCTCCAAAGTATGGATAAACTCATCTTGTAAGGAAGGGTTTCCCATTATTACATGCGTTACATCCGTATTATCTATAAAAGAACTCAATTCCGAGCCCAAAGGTCTAATCACGCGCTGCTGATAGCTCAGCTGAACAGATTGCTGCGGATTGAATTCATAAGATATCTGGGCACGAGGATAAACATGAAACTGGTTTGCTTTGGTTTCCGCTGTATTGGAAATGGAAGGCAGTGTTTCAGTCATTTTCCGATTCATAAATTCTGCCTGCACTCCTACTTCCGCATTCCAATGTTCTGTCTTTTTCTCAAATGACAGAAACAACAGATTCAAATAGCGTTGAAAAGCATAATCATAGTTTTTTGCCAACGTGGGCTGCCATTCACCATTCTGCTTAGCATTTACTTCGTTCCGATGAGATTCATCCGTCAAACGCCCTATATAACCGACCTGGAAACTGGCTGTCTTTCCTAAAGGATGCTTATAATTCAGTCTCCAGAAATAATTATGCTTATCATGATTAATGAATTGATTATCCTCAGCTATGATTTGCTGATTATCAGGATTCTCATTTTTATAGTCATTGTCTTCATCATACTTGAAGTTATTATAATTAAACAATGCCGACAAGCTGCTTCCTAACTGGAAGTGATGATTCCAATAAGCATCTGCCGACCAAGCCGACTGATACTGATCGTTATACCGATTCCGAATTACATATTTCATCAGATCCCCTTTAGGATTAAACACCCGGTTATTAATACGCCCGTACCGGTTATAATCCATCACATAGAATAAGCCGGATGCACCTATTTGATCGTTATCAGAAAGATCGTAAGCCAACTGTAAATCAGCCAGATGAACATCCGGCCGAGCATCCGCATTGTTATTCATGGAAGTAGTATTCTGAGCCGTTGTCGTTGTCTTGCTGAATGTTCTGGACCGGAACTCTTTCCGATAATTATATTTTGCAGTGATATAGAACTTTCCGGGATTCAAATTAAATACAGTTCCTGCATTATACCGTTCATGCCAACCTGCACCAACAGATAATGTGAGTGGAGACAGTATTTCATGATATGAAGAGGAAGACAAGTTCAGTACACCTGCATCTCCATCCGGAACCATTGAAACATCCGGAAAGACCTCAAGTCCCACTTTATTGAAGAATAGCGCAGGCAGTTGGATTAATACATCCCCACTATACTCTTCCATTAAACCATAAGGAATACCATTTATAAACAAACCGGAATGACTGCTACCTCTAAAAGTAACGCCACCCTCTATATCCGTTATTACCGAAGGTAATTGACGGATCGCTTCTGCAGTCGTAACCGAAGCACTGCTGAGCTGCCTTTCCACTTGAAGTCTTTTTACTGGACTGCCACTTATACCAGAAGCATATTTGCCTACGACTTCCACCTCTTCTATTGTTCTATTCAATGTTGAATCGGCCTCCTGAGCATTTATTGCCATACTCAGGCAGAGGCCTGACACTACATACAAAATCTTGTTCATATAATAATTGTTATTTTATTTGCTAAAATAACCAAATTGAAGACTAATTTGTTGCGTAAATCTATAAAAACAAAAAAAGTCTGTATGTTTGTACATACAGACTGTCCTTGTTTCTCAGCTCATTCAACTGAATTATTCAGCTGGAGTAGCTTCAGTAGCAACTGCAGCTGTAGAATCTGCAGGAGCAGCAGCTGTTGTATCAGCCGCAGCAGGAGCAACTTCTTCTGCAGGAGCTGCAACTTCTGTTTCAGGAGCTTCAGCAACTTCAGTTGATTCAGATGATTTATTGCCACAAGATGCAAATGATACTGCTGCAACAACGGCAGCGAATGCAACTAACTTTTTCATTTTGTTCTAAAATTAAACGGTCTATAATTTCTTCTTGAAAACGCTGCAAAATTATGCATTAATTTTATATGTTGTACAGCAGACGGCCTATTTTTTTATAAAAAAATCATTTTTTTTGAGCTTCGACTATGATATAATTCATACAGAACTATCAATCAGCATATTACAATTACGACTGACTTTCTAATAATTTTCATATAAATATCGCTTGATGCTTTTCTTTGGCGTCTTTTCAAATTCCGTCGGATATAAAACGATAGAAGTTATCGCTTCATAAGGCGCCAATAATTTATTCAGGTCTTTCCTGTTCTGTTCCATAATTGCCGGAAGATCATCATGCCGAATGCCTGTATTATCTACCATATCATAATCTGGATAAACCAAACCGACCAGCTTTCCTTCCCGTTCAACAATCAGGCTTTCCAAAACGAAGGGCAGATTATTCAGTTTGGCCTCTATTTCTTCCGGATAGATATTCTGACCATTCGAGCTTAGTATCATCGTCTTGCTCCGGCCACGAATGTAAATACGGTTATTGACATCAATCGTTCCCAAGTCGCCCGTCTTCAGCCAACCATCATCTGTAAATACATTTCGAGTAGCCTCTTCATTCTTATAATATCCCTTCATGACATTCTCGCCCCTTACCTGAATTTCACCTACTTTATTATAAGGATCTTCAGAATCAATACGGACTTCCATGATACCTTTCAGAATTTGGCCGCAAGAAGTCGGGATATATTCTTTATGATTATCATAACTGATCAATGGCCCGCACTCGGTCATACCATATCCGATGGTATAAGGGAATTTGATCTTATACAAGAAATCGGCCACTTCCTGATTCATGGCAGCTCCACCGACAATGACCTCCCGGAAACGACCGCCCATGGCATCTGTCAGTTTTTTATTGATCTGGGCGTAAATACGATCGTTCAGCAAAGGCACATTCATAGCAAGCTTCATGGCCCGTTTATTAAGCTGGGGAGCAATCATTTTCTTGTATATCTTTTCCAAAATCAAAGGGACAGTCAGAATCAGGTTCGGCTTAATCTCCTCGAATGCTTTGAGCAGAATCTTGGGTGAAGGAAGTTTCCCTAACAGGAAGACATGTGCTCCGAAAGCCATTGGCACCAGGAAATTGAAAGCGCAACTGTACGCATGGGCCAAAGGCAAAAAACACAACTCTCGTTCACCCCGGAACAGAATATCCAATGTCCGGGCATAAGTTACATTACCGGCCAAGTTATTACCTGTCAGCATTACGCCCTTACTGAAACCCGTCGTTCCAGAAGTATAATTCAGCAAGAGGACCTTGTCGTTGTCCAATTCTGCATATCTGATATTCTCGCGGGTAAAGCCATTCGGATAAACTTCGGTAAACCGGCTGTCCAATTCCTTCAGGAGCTTCTGAATATTTTCTCCATCACGCTGATGCAGACATCTGAAATCGGTCAAGGAAAAGACAGCACGTACCTCACCGATCTTTTCTTCTTCCAGCGTATCCCAAATCCGATCACTCACGAACAAAAAGACTGATTCAGAATGATTGATGATGTGATGCACATCATTCGGATTAAAATCGGGCAAAATAGGAACAATAATCGCACCATATGTAATGGCAGCCATATAGACGACACACCAGTTAGCACAGTCGCGGCCGATTAAGGCAATTTTGTCTCCTCGCCGGATCTGGCATTCCTTGAAAAGGATATGGAAACGGGCAATCTCTTTGGCTACGTCGGCAAATGTCATTGTGTTTTGTTCTACATAGTCGGTCAATGCCGGTAAATCCCAGTTTTCTTGGAAACTTTTCTCGTAAATCTTGATAAAATTCTCTTGTATCATATTATGTATCTGTCTATTTCGCGCAAAGATACGATTTTTGTCTTTGCCCGATATCATTTATTCCACTGAATCAGCCATTTTACTCTTCTAAAAGCTTATTCATCCATCGGGAAACGGACACCCCATTCTTTACGAAGGCTGTCAAGCATCCGCATAACACGCAAACTTTCTTCGTGAGGCATCGAAACAGGTTCAATCCGTCCTTCGCGGATTGCGTCAGCCGCCTCTTGTACCTGATACTCGAATCCGGTAATCTGCGGCGGACAAGTATGGCGGGCGATTTCCTGATGTTCTGTATTATAAACAACGGCCAACTGCGGATTGTTGATATTATCGACGACAATATAGCCTTTATCCCCTGAAATGATGCCCATACGATCGGTTGCACAAAAAGCCGTTGTCTGCATCACGGCCATGCGACCATCGCTATACGTAAATGTAATGCTGTTCTGCATATCAACGCCTGCCGCATTCTTCACACAAGCAGAAGTTATATTTTCTATCTCATCTCCAAAGGTCATGAGAGCAAAATTAATCGGATAAACACCTAAATCATACAAGGCTCCACCACAAAGCTCCGGTTTTACAATACGTTCAACATCTGATATAACATACCCTAAGTTGGCTGTCAGCATCATCGGCTTACCAATAATGCCGTTTTCTGCCAATTCCCTGATGGTCTTTGAGAAAGGCATATAGCGGGTCCATATCGCTTCGGCCAGATAAACATGCTGTTCCTGCGAGATCCGAATCAGTTCTTCTGCTTCACGGGCATTGGCGGTAAAGGCTTTCTCGCATAAAACCGGTTTACCTTTCAGCAAACACATACGAGCCGGTTCGAAATGATGCGAATGCGGCGTGGCCACATAAATCAGATTTATTTCCGGGTCGTCGGCAAGGGCTTCATAACTTCCGTAGGCTTTCCGAGCCTGAAATTCGGCAGCAAATTGCTCTGCGCGAGTCAAATCTCGCGCCGCTACCGCATATAGCTCTGCGTTTTCCATACCTTGTAAAGTAGTTGCCATCTTACGGGCAATATGTCCGGCTCCGAGGATACCGACTTTCAATGTCTGTTGCATATTCATTCGTTTATAATTGTTTAATATATTCGACAAGCTCTCTTTCTCCTGCTATTTCTCCTACCATATGATAGTGCTTACATAAATGGTCGAACTGCTGATAAAGTTGTTCTGCCTTGGCTTCATCTTGCTCATACAGTTTCGCCAACGCATACGCCAACCGTAAAACAGAAGGCCGGTATTGTTGGTTCAGGTGAATGTATTTCTGCATTTCGGTCGTGAGAAGCCGCTCAATCTCCTGTTTCGAAAACTGACGGATCAAGCGGAGGAAGATTTCCTCGCAAGTGAGCTCCTGCTGATACAGATAGACCATATCCTTTTTATGCCGCCCCATTTCATCAGCCAGTCTATTCGCTTCCTCAAAGTTCAACTGATCCAAGGCTCGAGCCAGTTGGTAGAAACAAGCCATCACCTGTATCGTATTGGCACAGTCCAGTTTCTCATTCGCATGAAAATAGGCTGAAGGAATATCTTTTACGCGGATGCCTTGCTGAATAAAACCGTTGATACGCATGACATCTATGAATACCTGCCGGGAAAGAGGATCCTGTTTGAGCATCCGGTTATTCATTCCATCATTGGGAATTCCACCCCCGATTAAAGGAATTCCATTACTACAAGCCATAAGAATACCCGCAAAAGCAAAAAGAACCACCAGAAGATTTCCTGTACTGGACTGATTTATACTCGGAACAAACAATAAAAGAAGAGCAATCACAGCCGTACACAGATTGGCCAAGACTCCGCCCATATTATAAAAGGATAATTGTGACCGGCTCAGAGGTTGTTCGGGAGGCATCATCAGACATTGACCGACCGTTCCCGGAATATGAAAGACCGAAAAATGAAATTTCCCGTCTTTACGGCTTATCGTGAACTTAAAGATACGAAACGAAAGAAACTCCCAACCAGAAGTCAAGGCTGCAAGCATATGTCCTGCTTCATGAATAATAATTTGCAAAATGAATAATACCGGAATAAAGATCAAGAATTCAATGATAAGAGGTATAATCTGCATCCCTGATTTGGCAGAGCGGGCAAACACAGCTCCAATAAAAGCGCCAATAGCCAGACATAAAAAGAAGAAAACAGCTTGATATAAGATTGATTTGTGTTTCTGTTTCATAATGCACAACATTAAATATCCAAACAAAGATATTAAATGTTATCCGGAAAATCTTGAAAATACCCGAAAAGAGACTCCAAACCCTATCAAAAAAAATTGTAGCCACCCGCATCGAGTGGCTACAATCCAATTATTTATTTACCTGTTTGTATTATTCTTCTGCCTGAGAAGCTTCATAAGCCTTCAACAGTTTCTCCTGTACATCAGACGGTACCAGTTCATAAGAAGCAAACTTCATCGTAAATGAAGCACGGCCGCCCGTAATAGAACTCAAAGAAGTTGAGTAGTTCGACAATTCTTTCAACGGAACTTTTGCCAACAGCTTTTCAAATCCTTTTTCACTGTTCATACCCATGATCAGGGCACGGCGTCCCTGCAAATCACTCATCACATCGCCCAAGAAATCGGCCGGTACGGAAACTTCTACATCATAGACCGGTTCCAAAATCTTCGGACCTGCTTCCTTAAACGCTGTACTGAAGGCATTACGTCCGGCCAGCATGAATGAGATTTCGTTACTGTCAACCGGGTGCATCTTTCCATCATATACACAAATACGGACATCGCGGGCATACGAACCAGTCAACGGACCTTGTTCCATACGTGACATGATACCTTTCAAGATAGCCGGCAAGAAGCGGGCATCAATAGCACCACCAACGATACAGTTGACAAATACCAACTTTCCGCCCCAATCCAGGTCGATAGTCTGTGCATCACGAACGTTCATCTTATATTCCTGTCCGCCGAAACGATAAGTATCCGGAGCCGGCATACCTTCGTAATACGGTTCTACAATCAGGTGAACTTCACCGAACTGACCGGCACCACCCGACTGTTTCTTATGGCGGTAATCAGCACGAGCGGCTTTTGTAATGGTTTCACGATACGGAATCTTCGGTTCCAGGAATTCTACCGGCAGTTTATCGTTATTTTCAATACGCCATTTCAAGGTACGCAAATGGAATTCTCCCTGACCGGCAACGATGGTCTGCTTCAATTCCTTTGACTGTTCGATTACCCATGTCGGATCTTCCTCACGCATACGAGTCAAGATTTCCATCATCTTTTCCGCATCAGCTTCGTTTACCGGCTTGATGGCACGGCGATACTTCGGATCCGGATATTTGATAAAGTCAAAACGATAATCACAACCTTTACCATTCAAGGTATTACCACGGCGAACATCTTTCAGTTTAACGGTAGCACCGATATCACCGGCAACCATTTCCGGAACTTCCGTACGTGTTTGTCCGTCGGTTACAAACAACTGGGCAATACGTTCTTTCGAACCACGGTCGGCATTCAGCAAATCATCGCCCGATTTCACTCTACCAGACAGCACTTTGAAATAAGAAACCTGTCCGATATGCGGTTCAACTGTCGTCTTGAAGAAGAACAGACTCGTCGGACCGTTTGCATCCGGTGTTACTTCTACGCCTTCTGTTGTAACCAAACGCGGCATCTTGTCGGTACAAGGAACAACATTACCTAAGAATTCCAAGGTACGACGTACGCACATATCACGGCCGGCACATACACAGAATACCGGGAACATATCACGGGTTACCAATCCGGCACGGATACCGGCACGCATATCATCTTCGCTCAAAGTTCCTTCTTCGAAGAATTTTTCCATCAGGACATCGTCATGTTCAGCAGCAGCTTCTACCAATGCTTTATGTAATTCCATGGCTTTTTCAGTTTCTTCAGCCGGAATTTCCAATACATCAGGAACACCGCCTTCCGGTTTCCAGCGATACATCTTCATCTTTAATACATCAACCACTGCATTAAAGGATGAACCGCAAGTAATAGGATATTGAATAGGAACAACCTTGCTGCCCCAGCGGTCTTGCAACTGAGCGATAGTTCCTTCATAATCGGCCTTATCATTATCCAGCTGATTAACGACAAAAATAACCGGTTTATGGAATTGTTCGGTATAGCGGAACTGATTGATGGTTCCTACCTCTACACCGTATTGTGCATTTAATACCATCAGGGCCGTATCTGTTACGTTCAAAGCCGAAACAGCACCACCGATAAAGTCGTCTGAACCCGGACAATCAATGAAGTTCAGCTTACGATCTTGCCATTCCACACTAAAAACGGTCGAGAATACAGAGTACCCATACTCTTTCTCAACCGGGAAATAGTCGCATACCGTATTTCCATTCTCAACACTTCCGCGACGTTTTATAACTCCACCCTCGTAAAGCATAGCTTCAGCGAGAGTGGTTTTCCCAGAGCCAGAACTGCCCAATATTGAAATGTTCTTGATTTCGTTCGTTTGATATACTTTCATGATGATATCAGCTTTTTTAGGTTTAACAATATAGAAATATATGTGACGTTTTAATGTCACGACCGCAAATTAGGAATTGTTACGGAGATAAACAATTTATTCTACGATGTTTGATAATTATGTTGTCTAACAGAATGATAGGTATTTCGCTAAGATCTCCACCCACATCAGAAAATAACTGTACAAATTTCTACGACTCTTTCATATTCATCTCGCCAATTATTCTTGAAAATATTTAGCTAACTAATTAATTCACTATTATGAATTAATCAAATCACAAATGTGAATCAATCAATTCATATAGGTTAATCAATTAATTCACAATTGTAAATTAATTAGAATATAGCATATATTTAGACAATAACGAACTACAAATCAATTACTTTCTATCTAAAAAAAGACAATCTTCCAGAAAGAAAAAAAAACGACTTCTTCTACATTCTAGCTTATGAATAACAAATAACAAAGCAGGACTATAACATATTCATTTTTTCTTATTACCGTTATAAAGAGAAAATTGGGCTCAAGTTGCGAACATCGGGAGGAAGTAATCAGACGAATCCGGCAGAAATTATAAAGTGTTCGTAGTAAACAAGGGAAATGAATGGTGTAGAAACAAAAAAAGCATCCGAATGGATGCTTGCTAAAAACGTGGGCGTTGACGGATTCGAACCGCCGACCCTCTGCTTGTAAGGCAGATGCTCTGAACCAGCTGAGCTAAACGCCCGATTAATCGATTGATTGTTTTTTGGGAAGTGGGCGTTGACGGATTCGAACCGCCGACCCTCTGCTTGTAAGGCAGATGCTCTGAACCAGCTGAGCTAAACGCCCGATTAATCGGTTGATTGTTTTGAAAAGTGGGCGTTGACGGATTCGAACCGCCGACCCTCTGCTTGTAAGGCAGATGCTCTGAACCAGCTGAGCTAAACGCCCTTTTCATTCATTCTGTTTTGTACGCCTTATCTCTTTAAGACGGTGCAAAGGTACGGCTTTTTTTGAAACCTCCAAATATTTTCGGAGAAAAAATAAAAAAAACTTTGTTTTTGCATATAGATACCAGGAAAAGCATTAACTTTGCAACTCTACATCATATATAATGTATTAAAGGAAAAATGATACTATCAACACTAACAGCCATCTCGCCTGTTGACGGGCGATATTGGAACAAAGCTGAGAACCTTGCAGCTTATTTTTCTGAATTCGCGCTGATTAGATACAGAGTGCGCGTAGAGATTGAGTATTTGATAGCTCTATCTGAATATCTTCCGCAATTAAGTGAATTAAATACGGAAGAGGTGAAAACATGGCTTCGCAATGTCTATAAAGAGTTTACGGAAGAAGATGCTTTGCGGGTAAAGGAAATAGAAAAGGTAACCAACCATGATGTCAAAGCCGTTGAATATTTCATCAAAGAAAAGACAGATCATTTTCTGGCTGAGAAATATCATGAGTTCATTCACTTCGGACTGACCTCGCAAGACATCAACAATACGGCTATGCCGTTGTCGCTGAAAGAAGCGTTGAACGATGTCTATTATCCGGGACTGGAAGAAGTCATCAGTACGCTGGAAAAATATGCGAATGAATGGATGAATATCCCGATGTTGGCCAAGACACACGGACAACCAGCCTCTCCTACCCGTCTGGGTAAAGAGATCATGGTGTTTGTATACCGCCTGAAACAGCAATTGAACTTACTGAAAGCCGTTCCGATTTCAGCTAAGTTTGGTGGTGCTACCGGCAACTTCAATGCACACCATGTAGCTTATCCGGAATATGACTGGAAAGCTTTTGCCAACAAATTCGTCAGCGAATCATTAGGATTGCAACGGGAAGAGTGGACAACCCAGATTTCGAATTACGACAATTTAGGAGCTATCTTCGACGGAATGAAACGAATCAATACCATCCTGATTGACCTGAACCGCGATTTCTGGCAATATATTTCCATGGAATATTTCAAGCAGAAAATCAAAGCGGGCGAAGTAGGTTCTTCAGCCATGCCGCATAAGGTTAATCCGATCGATTTCGAAAATGCCGAAGGTAACTTAGGTATTGCCAATGCCATTCTTGAACATCTGGCAACAAAACTCCCGATCTCACGTTTACAGCGTGACTTGACCGACTCAACCGTGTTGAGAAATGTAGGTGTTCCGATGGCACACATCGAAATTGCATTTAAGAGTTTGTTAAAAGGTTTAGGTAAACTATTGCTCAACGAAAAAGCCCTGGAAGCTGATCTTGACAGATGCTGGGCCGTCGTAGCAGAAGGTATCCAAACCATCTTGCGCCGGGAAGGTTATCCGAAACCATACGAAGCATTAAAAGCTCTTACCCGTACCAATGCAGGCATTACGGAACAGTCAATTAAAGATTTTATTGAAACATTGCAGGTCAGCGATCGCGTAAAAGACGAGTTGAGAGCGATTACACCGCATAATTATACAGGAATTTAAAAACAAATAAGGAGAAAAAGATACCAAAACAGTTTCAAGCTTATCGGAGTTCCGAAAAACTCGACTGCTTTGGTGCTAACCAAACTATTAATAATCTTATCTCCTGAACAGATAAATAACAAAATCAAAGGTAGCCGGGAGGCTATCAAGTATAAACCTTTTATTATAATTTATAACATGAGTACAGAAGAAAGAGATGAGGCACAGCAGCAGCCAGCAGCACGCCCAAGAAAAGTAATGACAGGCTACAGAGACAATGCAGAAGACGGAGAAAGAAGACCGTATAACACAGGTTACAACCGTCCTGAGGGTAACTATGAACGCAGACCGTACAACCGACCGGCAAATAATGACCGCGGAGGTTATCGTTCTTATGGAGACCGCCAGCAGTATAATGACTATGGCAATAATCAAGGTTATCAGCAGCGTTATGATAATCGCGGTGGTTACGGTAATAACCGGCCTTACAACAACCGGAACAACTATAACAACCAGAATCGAGAGGGAGGTTATAATCAGAACCGTCAGTATGGAAACCGTCCGGCTTACAACCCGAACAACGACCAGCGTGCATACAACCGTCCGGTATATAGCAGCAATCCAAATGCCGTAACCAACAATCCGGAAGGAGCACCGGTAAAGAAAAGAAGACCGCGTGTAGGCGAAAATCGGACAAACTTCGATAATCGTCAGGATAATCGCGGTGCAGCTCCACGTCCTTATGGAAATAATTACGGAGGTGGCAATGCTTATGGTGGAGGCCGTTACAATAATAATAACGGACGTAACAACAACCGCCGTCCGAACAATAATAACAATCGCCGTTCCAACAATTACAACCCGAATGCTAAGTACAATTTCCAGAAACAGCTGAAGTACAAGGAAGTATTGGCAGACCCGAACGAACCGATCCGTTTGAACAAGTTCTTGTCGAATGCAGGTGTTTGCTCTCGTCGTGAAGCCGATGAATATATCCAGGCTGGAAATGTAAAGGTAAACGATGTAGTAGTAACGGAATTGGGAACAAAGATTACCCGTTCTGATAAGGTTACATTCAATGACAAACCGGTTCAGATCGAAAGCAAGGTTTACATTGTATTGAACAAGCCGAAAAACTGTGTAACAACTTCAGACGATCCTCAGGAACGCCTGACAGTAATGGATCTGGTAAAACATGCTTGTACGGAAAGAATCTATCCGGTAGGTCGTCTGGACCGCAATACAACCGGTGTATTGCTGTTGACGAATGATGGTGATCTGGCATCTAAACTGACTCACCCGTCATTTAAGAAGAAAAAGATCTATCACGTATGGTTGGACAAGAATGTTTCGGTTGAAGATATGGAAAAGATTGCAAACGGACTTGAACTGGAAGACGGCGAAATCCATGCAGATGCCATCAGCTATGCAAACGAAACTGACAAGAGCCAGGTTGGTATCGAAATTCATTCTGGCCGTAACCGTATCGTGCGTCGTATCTTCGAATCTTTAGGTTATCATGTCGTTAAATTGGACCGTGTTTATTTCGCTGGTCTGACGAAGAAAAACCTGGGTCGTGGTAAATGGCGTTATCTGAACGAAAAAGAAGTAAACGCACTGCGCATGGGTGCTTTCGAATAATAAAACTATTAATAGAATGGAAACAATAAAAAGAACAAAGATTGTAGATTTGCTTAAAAGCACAGCTTTTGGCTCTACCGTTAACGTGAAAGGCTGGGTTCGTACTCGCCGTGGCAGCAAACAGGTAAACTTTATTGCGCTGAACGACGGTTCTACAATAAATAATGTTCAAATCGTTGTTGATGTAGAAAAATTTGGAGAAGAATTTCTGAAGCCCATTACGACTGGTGCCAGTATGAGCGTAAACGGAACCTTGGTTCAGTCGCAGGGAAAAGGTCAGTCTGTTGAAATCCAGGCTACCGAAATAGAGATCTACGGAACTGCTGACCCGGCAACATATCCGTTGCAGAAGAAAGGCCATTCGATGGAATTCTTGCGTGAGATTGCTCACTTGCGTCCGCGTACGAATACATTCGGTGCCATCTTCCGTATCCGTCACAACATGGCTTTTGCTATTCACAAATTCTTCCATGACAAAGGTTTCTTCTATTTCCATACACCAATCATTACAGCTTCTGACTGTGAAGGTGCAGGACAGATGTTCCAGGTTACTACGAAGAACTTGTACAATCTGAAGAAAGATGAAAATGGATCCATCATTTATGATGATGATTTCTTCGGCAAACAAACAAGTCTGACAGTTTCCGGACAGCTGGAAGGAGAATTGGCTGCTACGGCATTAGGACAGATTTATACATTCGGTCCGACATTCCGTGCTGAAAACTCCAATACTCCTCGCCACTTGGCTGAGTTCTGGATGATCGAACCGGAAGTTGCCTTCTATGATATCAACGATAACATGGAATTGGCCGAAGAATTCATTAAGTACTGCGTACAATGGGCTCTCGACAACTGCATGGACGATATCAAATTCCTGAACGATATGTTCGACAAAGGCCTGATTGAACGTCTTCAGGGCGTTCTGAAAGACGAATTCGTCCGCTTGCCTTATACTGAAGGTATCAAGATTCTGGAAGATGCCGTTGCCAAAGGTCACAAATTTGAATTCCCAGTTTACTGGGGCGTTGACTTAGCTTCTGAACACGAACGCTTCCTGGTAGAAGATCATTTCAAACGTCCGGTAATCCTGACTGATTACCCGAAAGAAATCAAGGCATTCTACATGAAGCAGAATGAAGACGGAAAGACTGTTCGTGCTATGGATGTACTGTTCCCGAAGATTGGTGAAATCATCGGTGGTTCAGAACGTGAAGCTGATTATGACAAACTGTACAACCGCATTCAGGAATTGCATATCCCGATGAAAGATATGTGGTGGTATCTGGATACTCGCCGGTTCGGTACGGTTCCTCATTCAGGATTTGGCCTTGGATTCGAACGCTTGTTACTGTTCGTTACGGGTATGGCTAACATCCGCGATGTGATTCCGTTCCCGCGTACTCCGAACAATGCGGAATTCTAAGTAAGAATTTTGTAGAGAATATAAGGTGCGTCAAAACGTTTAGTGAAGTCCAATAGGACAAAACGTTTGATGCACCTTTTTATTTTTACTGAATTTTCTTTCCGACGAGAAATTTTATTGGATATATGTAGATAGAATATCTCTTAAACAATATCTTTGCTAAACAAGAATAAATAATTATGGAATTGAAAAACACAACATTCGCATTCCTGGCCTTAGCCCTGTTCGGTTGCCAGGAACAAAAGTACGTTCCTGTTACAACTTTTCAGGAAGCAGAAGATCCGGTAGCTATTAGTACAGAAGCTGAACAGCAATGGAATCAGGCAGGCAAGAAACTTAATGTTGCCTGGGGAAGTATCGACTGGCGTTATTCACGCAGTGAAATTCCTCAGAATCTGGAAAACAAACCTTGTCAACTCACAGCCTGGCGAGGTGAAAAGGCTTCGGCCCAACTGTTATTATGGTCGGCTGGAGGATCAAACGGTGTAACCTGCCAGATTGGAGAATTCAAAGCAGATAAAGCTTCTTTACCGGCTTCGATCGCCCAAGCACGCTTTGTGAGATATACGCTGGCAGACATCAATTCACCCGACTTCAAGAAAGGTGGCCCCAGTGTATTGATGCCGGATATGCTGGATTCATTATCCCGCTTTGATATGGCCCCAAAAACGACTCGTCCGGTCTGGATTACCATTCAAGTACCACAAGACGCAGTTGCAGGAACTTATACATCTACGATTACGGTAACAGACCAGGAAAAAGAGAAATTCACGTTTCCCATCCAGCTAAAGGTAATCGATCATGTCTTACCCACACCCGATCAATGGAATTACCATTTGGATTTATGGCAGCATCCGGCCGCTGTAGCCCGTGCAGAAGGATTAAAGATGTGGAGTGACGAACATTTTGAAGCATTAAAGAAGACGATGATACCTTTGGCGAAAGCTGGCCAGAAAGTCATTACGGCCACGCTTAACAAAGATCCTTGGAATCATCAGTGCTACGATGCCTATGAAGACATGATTACATGGACACGTCACAAAGACGGTTCCTGGAGTTACGACTATCAAATATTTGACCGCTGGGTAGAAATGATGCTTTCTATAGGCATCAATCGTATGATCAACTGCTATTCGATGGTTCCATGGAATTGTGAACTGGATTACTTCGATGAAGCCGAGAATAAAAAGGTTACAGTTGTAGCCACGCCAGGGAAACCTGAATTTACCCAGATGTGGGAACCGTTCCTGGCAGACTTCAAGAAGCATTTGGATGAAAAAGGCTGGCTGGGCATTACCAATATAGCCATGGATGAACGCTCTCCGGAACAAATGGATGCAGCCGTGAAAGTTTTGGAAAAGTGTGCTCCGGAAATGGGCATTGCCATTGCCGACAATCACAAATCTTATAAGAAGTATAAGATGATGCGTGATGTATGCGTATCGCAAGGACAAAAAGCCGATCACGAAGACATTATTGCCCGCCGCGCCAATGGATTTAACACAACATTCTATGTTTGCTGTGGCCCGTTCTACCCGAACACGTTTACATTCTCACATCCTTACGAAGCCGAATTATTAGGCTGGTACGGCCTGGCCTGCGATTACGACGGAATGCTTCGCTGGGCTTACAACTCATGGCCGGAAGATCCGCAATATGATTCACGCTTCGGTAATTGGAGCTCAGGAGATACATACTTAGTCTATCCTTACTATCGTTCTTCTATCCGGTTCGAACGGCTTATTGATGGTATTGAAGTAGCCGAAAAAGTAAGAATCCTGCGAAAAGAAGGGGTTAATTTGGGTGAGTTAGAAAATGTTCTGGAAGAAATCCGGACAAAAGACATTAACGACAGTCAGCTTCCTTGGCAAGAAGTTGTAACCAAAGCAGACTCACTGCTGAACTCACTCTGAGAACAAAAGAGAAACTTGACGTTCTCAAGCAGATAAAAAAACGACATCGGTCCTAATTGCTACAGACAAAAGACCGATGTCGTTTTCTTTTATACGATTACTTTCAAAGAATTATCTGATAGGCTAAACGAGGTGAATGGTTACGCACATAAATAATTCCACAATACTTGAAACCATGCTTCAACAGTATATGTTGCAATACCTTATTATCCTGATGCGTATCTACCCGTAAATTAGAAGTCTGAGTAAAACACCAGTTTAAACATAAATCAGCAATACCTGAATGACTTCCATCCGATGCCAGCCGGTGTAAAACGGCGTAAGGAGCATCATTCAGCCACTTCCCACCTTCTATCACATGATAAGTCGGATCATCACCTTCGATATAACAGAATGTCGCAACAGGTTTTCCTAAGTCATCAACAAATACATAACAATGACCTGCTGCTATTTCATTTTCCATAAAAGAACGTTCCGGATAACCATCAGCCCATTGTGTAGGATTTCCAGTCTGAATCATAAATTGGCGAGCGCAATCAAAGATAGGCATAACTGAATCCAAGTCATACAATTCAGCCTTACAGATAGCTAATTCTTCCCTACTATTCATCATCTTCACTCAAGTCAATCGGCAACTGACGCTTGAAAGCTTCCTTAAAAGAAATTAATGATTCCGTTCGTGCCAGACCGAGCGGTTGCAACTTATTATGAATGATGCTCAGCAAATGTTGGTTATTCTTTGCATATATCTTTATGAATAGATCATACTGACCAGTGGTATAATGGCATTCTACAACTTCAGGAATCTGCTTTAATGCCTCCGTAACCGTAGGGAATTGGCCCGGAGAATTCAAATACAATCCTATATACGCACAAGTCTCATAGCCCACTTTCGTGTTATCGACAATAAATTCAGAACCTTTGATAACGCCTAAATTAGTAAGCTTCTGAATACGCTGGTGAATAGCAGCGCCTGATACATTACATTCACGAGCTACTTCCAAAAACGGCATTCTTGCATTGCCTATAATAAGTTTTAATATCTTCTCATCGAGTTCATCTAACTGATGGTGTGCCATAATAAATACGATTTAAATTATGCAAACTTACATTTTAATACAAATATAGCTATATTCTTATACTTTTCAAGCATTATACAAGAAAATATTTTGTATTGTTAGATCGAATTAAATAGACACAAAAAAATCCCTTGATCCGTTTGCGGATCAAGGGATTCTTATGTATTTATCAATCAAGCTTTAATTACTCAATACGCTTAGCAGCTGAATAACTAATCTTCAAAGCATACGCTTCACGAAGTGCTTGCTTAACATCCGTAATCACACCCATTTTTGTGTCTTTATCAGCTTTGATAGAAACAGTCATAAACGGCTGATCTTCCTCTTTCATACTTGACTTCTCCTGAGCAATGTAATTCTGAATCTCCGAAACTTCAGCATACTTGTCGTTCAACTGAATACGAGTTTCAGAACCAAATTGTTTCTGCAAGTCAGGAGTCGGCTTACCAACATAGATGAAAGTAACCAATGATTTCTTTTCCAATTTCTGAAGCTCGGTAGCCTGAGGAGCCTTGAATTGCACTTTCAAAGTTACTTCACGCATTGATGTAACCATCATGATGAAGAACAAGAATGCAAACACCAAGTCAGGTAATGATGACGTGTTCAATTCAGGCATTTCACGTCCGCCTGCTTTACTAAACTTTCCCATCGTTACTTACCTCCATAGTTTTTAGGTTCAGCTTCAGAGATCTTCTGCGGATAAATTTGCTGTACAGCTTTTTGTTCATCTTCATTCAGATCCATGAAGGCTTTACCGAATTTCTTCTTTGAAATATCATCACGCAACTCATTGTAAGCTGCAGCCAGCTCATTCTGTACGTCGATATATGCCTGATATGAAGTTCCACGGTCGTTCTGCAATGAAATTACATGATTTTTTGTAACCATTGTTTTACCAAAGTATGGAACGTCCACTTCAATCTTTTCAGGTTTGTTGGCATCATTGTACGGATTATCAATGAATTCCTTAACCTTATCTTTCAATTGTTTGACATCAATCACTTCATTACCGCAAAGTACCTGGTTCGTACTACTTACCAATACAACCAGCAAGTTACGTTTCTTGATATCAACATCAGTATCATTCTTCTGATCTTTAGGTACAGGAGGCGGCAAACGTCTTGCCAAACCTTGGTCTGTATCCATTGATGTTGTAATAAGGAAGAAGATAAGCAACATGAAAGCAATATCGGCTGAAGAAGAACCATTGATACCCGGTGTCTTTCTTTTCTTACCCATTTTACTTTTCTGTTAACCTATTTACTTGTTCATTATTTTCTTAACACTTCCCAATACAGCTACAATCAGGATCAAAGCGATCAAGATATAAGTAGAATAAATCCACATATCTGTTACCTTCAACCAGAATGCAGTATTGTAAACCTGAGAATCAGCATTCAAACCTGCCAACGGTGTAGCATCGCCAATTGAATAAGTTATACCTAACATAGCAACGAACAATACTAAAACCACAAATGACATCAACGCTGACTTTGCATCATGTTTCAAGGCTCCGGCAAACTGCCACAAAGCCAACAGCACAGTACAAGCAATTGTTGCGAAGAACAATACATAAGTCCAGTTCAACAGAAGCTCGGTATAGATCGGCTCCTTCATTTCTGCAGCAGGATCAACTACGCCTCCTGTGTAGAACATAACCAGTACAATGATACTGATGATCGAACTGATCAACAGCGTCCAACTGGATATTTTACGTATTTTAGTTACTGCCATAAGTCAAATTATTTTTTAAATTTCAGGTTGTATTTGATAACCAAGTCGATCAATGTGATTGATGCATCTTCCATCTGGTTCAACAGAGATTCCAATTTACTCAACAGATAGTTGTAGAAAATCTGAAGAATCAAGGCAACGATCAAACCACCTACTGTTGTGATCAAGGCAACTTTCATACCACCTGCTACAACGGTCGGGCTGATATCACCAACCTGTTCGATTTTATCGAACGCCATGATCATACCAACAACTGTTCCCAAGAATCCTAATGACGGAGCCATTGCGATAAACAATGTTACCCATGACAGGTTCTTTTCCAACAGACCACCTTGTACACCACCGTAAGATACGATAGATCTTTCAACCACATCAACACCCTGGTCGATTCTCATCAAACCCTGATAAGCGATAGAGGCGATAGGACCTCTTGTGTCACGAGCAATAGCCTTTGCAGCTTCTACATCACCTTTGTCAAGTGCGTCTTCGATTCCCTTCAATAACTTGCTTGAATTTGTTTCAGCCAAGTTCAAATAGATAATTCTTTCCAAGCAGAATGCCAAACCAAAGATCAATGCGATAGCAACCAAACTCATGAAGTCGGCACCACCTTCAATAAACTTTGTTTTCAACGCCTGATGCATACCTGATTCAACAGCTGGAGCTGCTGCATCCTGAGCAAATGCTACTGTAGAAGTTCCAAGGGCACACAAGCCCAAGAATGCTTTTGCAAAATACTTTTTCATTGTGTGTTTAATTTTTAAGATTAATAATTCTCATATTTGTTTATTTCATTTTTCACGTTTTATTGTTCTCCGACTTGCGGAGAGAGCGGGATTCGAACCCGCGATACGCTTTAGGCGTATACACGCTTTCCAGGCGTGCCTCTTCAACCGCTCGAGCATCTCTCCTTGAGACTCATCTTTCTCTAAAACGAGTGCAAATTACGAATTTTTTCCCAATTACAAACGTTTCAGTGCACAAATCTAAACTTTTTCTATTGATATATGCACAATTTAAAGGAAAGAAATTTTAAGTAAAATGTAAATTATACAACTATATTATTTTGTTTACATTTTTAAACAGGGCAATTGCATTGGTTCGAGTCAGCGTAACCACGTTTTCTACTGTGGTTTGATAAATTTGTGCTAATTTCTCGGCCGTTTTCCAAATATAAACCGGCTCGTTTCTTTTCCCCCGAAACGGAACCGGAGCCAAATAAGGAGCATCTGTTTCCAATACGATATGAGACAGATCTGTAGCCTGAAGTACGTCTCCTAATTTAGAGTTCTTAAAGGTTACCACTCCGTTAATACCAATCTTGAAACCAGGCAGCTTCTTGACTTCTTCCAGATCTGCAAGAGTCCCGGTAAAACTATGAAACACGCCTCTCAGCTTATCCGGTCCTATTTTATAAATAGAATTCATAACATCGGCAAACGCTTCCCGCATATGAATAGCTACCGGGAGATCCAAATCCAGACTCCAGCGCAACTGTTCTTCGAATACCTCTATCTGCTGCGCCCGATAAGTCTTGTCCCAGTACAAATCGATTCCTATTTCGCCCACGGCACAATACGATCGCTTTCCAAACCACGACTCTACCGTCTTCAGATCAGCTGCATAATCAGCCATCACACTGGTTGGATGCAATCCCATCATTGGATAAAGGTAATCAGGGTAACGATCACAAATAGCATGCATCCGGTCTATTGTTTCCAAATCGACGTTCGGCAGCAGCAAGGCCTCAATGCCCGACTCCTGTGCTTCCCGAATCAAAGCGTCCTGTTCCGGATCAAATTCTTCCAGATAAATATGATTATGCGTATCGATCAGTTTCATATTATGACTGTCGGTTCATTAATCGTTCACTTAGTTGCTTCAATACAGCTTTCTTCTCCGGCTGTACCTGTACAGCATCCAAATGTTCCATCGCACGGGCAAAATAATCTTCAATTTTCTGCTCTGAGAGTTCCTTTAAATGCAATTCATTATATATATAGGTAACTGCAGCAATCTTTTCTTCCGGATGTTCAGGCTTTGTTCCTATCCACCTGTCCAGTTCAGAACGCTGACGGTCATCGGCCCGCCGGAATGCATTAATCAGCAAAAAGGTCTTCTTATCACATAAGATATCGCCACCGATGTTTTTCCCAAAGGTCTCCGTGTTACCGTAAACATCCAACAGATCATCCTGCAACTGGAACGCCAGTCCGATATGAATACCAAACTGATACAGATGTTCGGCGTCTTCAGCAGGCGCATCAGCCAAAATAGCCCCCATCTTCAAGGCACAAGCCAACAACACCGCCGTTTTCAGACGGATCATTTCGATATACTCTTCTTCCGTTACATCCGTACGTGTTTCAAACTCCATATCGTATTGCTGTCCACCACAGATTTCAAGGGCTGTCTGCGTAAACAAATCGAATACCGGTTTCAAATGGGCAGCATCCGTTTTACCAATCAATTCGTAGGCCGCTATCAGCATGGCATCGCCCGAAAGAATGGCTGTGTTTGCATTCCATACTTTATGCACCGTCGGTTTGTTCCGCCGTTTGTCGGCTTCATCCATCAGGTCGTCATGCAACAAAGTAAAGTTATGAAACACTTCCAACCCTACAGCTGGAACCAAAGCTGCCTCAACCTGTTCTTTATACAAGTTATAAGCCATCAGGACCAACGCCGGACGGATACGTTTTCCACCCAAAGCCAAGGTGTACTCAATCGGGTCATACAGACTTTTGGGCGGATACTCAAAACGCAGTCCACTGACCGCCTGCTCTACTTTTTTTCTTATTTCTTCAAATGACAGCATCACGTATTTATTTTTTGAGCCATTCAGTTTTCAAGCTTATAAGTCAGCCACCCGATTTCCCGATTCAGCGTTTTTTTGAATCTACGACCACTATACTTAATCCGGCTAAGGCTTCACTTGGCCACTCACCAACCTGCAAGCTCCAACTTCCCATTTATGAAAAAAGGTCGCAACCCAAAAGTGCAGCCTTTTTTCTATCCAAACAATTAAATTATTGCAAACGGAACTGTACCGGCAAGATAAATCTTACACGTACTGGTTTACCACGCTGTTCACCTGGTTTCCATTTAGGCATTTCGCTGATCACACGAACTGCTTCTTTATCCAATGACGGGTCAACACCACGCATAACCTGGATATCTACAATAGAACCATCTCGGTTTACAACGAAAGAACAAACTACACGACCCTGAATACCGTTTTCCTGTGCAATTACCGGATACTTGATAGCCTTGCTCAAATACTTGAACAATTCTGCAGTACCACCCGGGAATTCCGGCTGCTTTTCTACAACGGTAAAGATCTGCTGTGCAGATTCTTCTTCTTCTTCTTCAACTACCGGTGCAACGAATGTCTCAGTCTGAGCAGCTGATGCATCATCTTCAGATGAAATGATATCTTGCTGTTCCAATTCAACATCATCATCCACAACATTCAACACTTCGGTAACAGCCGGTGCTGGTGGTGGAGGTGGTGGAGGAGGCGTGTTCTCCGGTCTCGTAATTTCAATTTCTTCTTCAGCGATAATGTCTGCAACACCTTCGTCTGCAGTCACAACCTGGACATCCTTAGTACTCCATTCGAAGCCTACGAATAAGACAGCCAAACCGACAATCATACCCATCAGGATACTCATGCCAATGCCGCCTTCCAAGTCCGCTTTCGGCGATTTCTTAACTTCCATAAATCTTTATTTTTAATAAATGTGCTTTTCTAATGGGCAAATGTACAAAAAAATTGTAAAGTCCAAACGTATTACCTCAAAAAATCTCTTCATTTTTCATTTTTTATCTTTAAGAGCTTCTGCATTTCCTACGAGCTTGTAATCAAAACCTCGTTAGTTTTTAATTGTTTGACATCTGTCAAAAAGCTTTTTGATAGAAGTGATAAAGCCTTTCGACAGATATGGTAAAGCTTTTTGACAGATATCGTAAAGCTAAAAGCCAACGAGTGTTTAACAAAAAATAGGGAACTTTCGAACAAAAAAGACCAGAAAGCCCGATTATATTCCATACATTTGTAGAAAAAGGAAGGATTATGAAGAAGTGTTGTCTGATAATAGGTTTATGTATGAGTTACTTAGGTTTCACCCATGCGCAGTCGACATTGAAGTTCATCGTCGATAAAGAAGGGAAACTCTTCGCCATTCCTTCTGAAACCACTTATGAGATCAAAGTGCCGGAAGCTACCTATAAAAGTTACACTTCCGTTTCGGAACAGAACCGGCGTCTGCAGGAAAAATATGCCGAAGCGTATCGTGAATTTACCTCCTTCAGCCGGGTTGAATTTATCTTTGCCGATTATTCGTACCTGCACGATGTAGACCGTCCGGCGAACATGAATGTTCTTTCCGACGCCTATCGCCCATTTTTCAACCCATATACCCCGATGTTATGGCAAATCAACCCAATGGCCTTGGATTATGACGAATGGCAGGTTAAACCGATAGGTCCGAATACGGCTTTTTTAGTTAATGGCGTGCAAGAAACGTGGCCTGCATTGGGAGGAATCAACATAGCCAGCATGGCCGTCAGTCACCGTGCGGGTTCATTTACAGTAACAACCGGAGGCTTTGCCGGAAGGTACTACACGCCTTATACGCCCAACCCGAGTTATTGGGGCGGTGTCAATATTTCTGCCAAGTATGAAATAAACGATTGGATGGCTATGCGGGCTTGGGGTTCGTACGCTTTCTTTGGAGACAATAAGGCAGATCCATTCATGGTGGCTAATCCCTGGATGAATCGAACTAATGTTGGCGGGTCGATGGAATTTAAAGTATCTGATGATTTCGGATTCGGCATCGGAGTAAACTATCAGCATAATCATTTCAATAACCGGATGGAGCCACAGTTTCTGTTTTATCCTTTCGGGAGTGCAGGTTCACGCGTCCGGTTCGGATTCTAAACTTAAACAAACGGCTTATTCTGGCACGGAATCTTTCGAGAAAGTCACCGTATTCTCCCAAACAGATACGGCTTGTCCCCACACAAGTCCTATGCCTTGATGCACATTGCTATACGCTGAAACCGGATCGGCCAAACCTACGTCCGTCAAATTGCCGACTAACATGCCTCTGGATGCCCATTCTGAAATAGAACTATAATATCCGCTAAGCGATTCCGAACAAAAATTAAGAACTAACTTGAGCGTATCCGGGAATTGCCCTTCATCATACAGACCTCCGCCATAAGGACTTGTAAAGTCTAAAGAGAATCGTATAGAATGTTTTTCCCCATCGATGGTACTATCATCAAAGAAAAGAGCCGTTCCTTTCTCTTCTTCTTCACCTAACAAATATTCAATGGTTGTAGGAATATATTTAAAGACAGGATCATCCGTGAGATAAAGATGAGATGGATAATAGTTATAAACAGGATAGTTATTTTCAAGCAATGAATCAGGATAGTCAAAATACGGGTAAATAGAAAAAGCATAATAATTCTTTTCGGCCGGTACGTCGGTAAACTGAAATTCGCAAGAGGCCCATATCCGCTTAGTTACCGTATCTTTGTGCAGGACCGAAATAAATGTATCAATCGGAACCATCGAAGGAATTTCAGTTTCAGCCCAAGCATCCGGATAACCTGCACAACGTGCCTCCAGCCTGACACGGTCGGTTTCCCGCAAATGATAATCGGAAATAAAATAGAAATACTCCCATTCTGCATCATGTTCCACACGAAGAGATTCTTTAAATTCATCGTTTACCCATAAACCAACTTCCGACTGTTGATTCAGTTCCCTAAACGACATGCCATTCAAATAGCTTGTCGCATTCAATCTAAGCTTTATCACCGAATCAGGTACGAGCATCGTATGAATCTTCAGAACCGGATTTTCTATGTCTATATTTTCCCAAACATCTTTCCAGCAAGCTGAAAACACAAACAGACAAACAAAACAAACCAGATATAACCGTGACTTCATAAGCGTCAGAATTTATAAGTATAAGAAAAAGAAGGAATAATCGGGAATAAAGACAACTGGCGAACCTTTACCCAAGTTCCTTTACTCCGTTCAGCCCAGGCAATCGTCGGATTCTTCCGGCAATAGGCATTATAAATACTGATATTCCAGATTCCCATCCGTCCGTTCTTTCTTTTCCGATAAATATTCAAGCCCAAGTCCAACCGATGATTGGGAGGCAACTGATAATTGTTCCGATACAGATAAGCCCAATCCTGATGACTGTCAGGGACAATGGTCATCCAGTTGCCCGACGAATAAAACCACGAAGCATTCAATTCTACTTTTTCGTTAAACCGATAAGAAGCGACTATATTCAGCTTATGCCGGTTATCATAACGAGAAGGGAAATAACACCCCATATTATATGCCGAAAATTTCCGTTCCGACCAGGACAAGGTATAGCCAATCCACCCGGTTAACTTGCCTGTTTCTTTCCGGGCCATCCATTCCAAACCATACGCCCGTCCGATACCTTCAGTCAGCTTTTCCTGCCATTCCATACCGTCTGGATACCGGTTTACCCAAGGTTTGAAATCGGCCAGATGCTGGATATACTTGAAATAACCTTCCATGGAAAAGCTATAATTCCGATTCGGAGAGAAATAAACGCCCGCAGAAACTTGGTCGGATACCGAAGGCTTCACGCCACTACAACTGGGTAGCCAGATATCTGTCGGCAGCTCCAGATAAGAAGCCGGTAACAGATGGACCGCCTGATGCATCCGCGAATAAGCTAATTTAGCAGACATCTGTTCGTTCCATAAATAACGAAGCGACAAACGAGGCTGTAAAGACCAATACCAGGTACGATCCAGATAGAAAGAAGACAACGAAATTCCGGCATCAATCCGTAAGGCTTCTGAAAGAGTAAAACGATCTTCTACGAAAAGGACGGTTTCATTTCCCAGCATCCGCTGTACATTCTTCTGTCTCATCTGTATAGGTCCCGATTCTTCTACCTGATTCAGCTCCTCATATTCCGGACGAAAAGCCTGCAAACGAGTAGAGACTCCGCCCTGAAACCGATGTATCGAAGACGGAGTATATTCGAACCGGGCTGTAATCCGCCCATCATCAATTCCGGAAACCATCGAAGAAACAACCGAGTTCCTTTCCCTCTCATCATCCCCATATGAGAAAGTTTCGTCTGAATAACGCAATTTACTCCGGTATCGGGTATAAGAAGCTGTCAATAAGGTATGAAAATGATCAGACAACCGATAGCGCCAGTTCAACGAAGCCGCCAGATTTCCCCAACGAACCTTATAATGGTTGCTTTCCTTAACGTTCGCATAATTATTATTTACTTTATTCGTAAGGCTGAACACATCATCTCCCGAGAAGACACTCAACGACCAAAGGCTCCGATCTGAATGCCGGTAATCCATCCGGGCATTGATATCATGAAAGGAATAACGTCCGGTATGCGTTTCTTTATTAATCTTACTGATAATAGCCAATGTCGGGATAGCCAGCAAATCAGCCCATGTCCGTCGTACAGAGACATGAACCGAAAGTTTATCTTTCACCAAAGGCCCTTCCAGATTCAGCAAGCCTTGTATCAAGCCAATGTTGAATCCGCCATGCCAAGACTGCATATTCCCGCTTTTCGTCTGAATATCCGTAACCGACGACAGACGGCCTTCGTAGCGTGCCGGGAAGAATCCTTTATAAAAGTCCAGCTTATCAATGACATCCGAGTTAAATGCCGAGAACAATCCGCCCAAATGGTTAATCTGATACACCGGCATTCCGTCAATCAAGAACAAATTCTCATCATTATTCCCGCCCCGCACATACATACCTGAAATTCCTTCCGTACCAGTTGCGACACCCGGAAGATGCTGTAAACTCTTGATCAAATCCGGTTGTCCCATAAAAACCGGTAAACGGCGAATCTGATTACCAGACAATAATTCTTTTCCCGGTTCATCCGTCAAAGCCAACGAGCGCTTCAAACTGTCTGCCTCCACCACAAACTCCTGCAATGAAACCATCTTGATCGAATCTTTCGGGGAATAATCAACAAATCGCCTACGTTTAAGGACCAAATAGCTATCTGTCACTTGCCATTCTATATCATAACCTTGAAACAATTCGTATAAACAGACCGACAAGGTTTGCTTCTTCACCGATAACGTGACAGGCCTCATTTGTCCCAACAACGATGATTCAAAAGAGACCTGCAGACTGGTCTGCTTCTCAAGCAATAACAAAACCTGCTCAATCGGCATGTTACGTACCGAAAACGTAATCACCGGTTCCGTAGCTATTCCCCGATTCCAGCATAGACTTACTAACCATAGAATTATAAGCGTCCGAATCCTGAGCATAATTTACTGTCTGCTTTTCTCTATTACTAAATGAGTATCTAATGTCTGATTAATAATCAACAGCACTTCTTCTATCGGTTTCTTCTTGAATGTTGCTGACAACCGCAACGAATCCGAAGCTCTAGACAAATCCGTCAACTTAACTTCATAGCAAACCTCTATATCATGGATGACCTTGGGCAAAGGTGTTTCTCGGAAAACCAATTCGCCTGTTTTCCACGACAAACAATTTTCGTCGGCCTCTTGCCGAACTTGAATACTTCCATTCGTCTCCGAATACAGCCCGGACATTCCGGCTTCCAATAAGACCGATTTCTTCTTTCCAGCTTCCATCCGAACACGACCCTGCAAGACTTGTACTTCCATCGCCGTCTTCAATTCTCGAACTAAAAAGGATGTTCCTAAAACGACCACATTTCCCAAATGTGTCTGTACGCGAAATGGAAGGTCTTCCCGATGTTTCACTTGATAAAAGGCTTTTCCCTTCAACTCTACCTGCCGGTTATCTTTTCCAAATTGCTTTGCATCATACCGCAACTCGGCCAAAGCAGCCAATGAAACCCGAGAACTATCGGGTAAAAAGACTTCTTTTCCACGGGTAGACGAAGCCGTAATAACTACCCACTCGGGTTGATTCTGCTCAATCATCCGATAAATACCATATCCAATGGCCAGCAAGCAAACCGCTGCTATCTGCCAAATCCAGACAGGTATCCGGACGCGGCTTCGGATATTCCGTTCTGCCGCAAATTTTTTCCAACCTATCTCCGGATCAAACACATTCTCACGATAATACCGGGCAACAAACCGGATACGCTCTTCCCATTCGGTTTTATGTCTCTCCTGATTCATGCAAATACATTATATAAATAAAAGGAAAACCGGAATACCGGATACAGTTTATCTGCTCAACCTCAATTCTCTCTCCACTCTACAACAACCTCTCAACGTCTCCCCGCTATCCGGTTTTCACTTACAAGACAAGGAAACGCGAAAAACCCCTATTCTTATCCAAAGAAAAATGTATATATTTTTATGGCTGTATCCCGTAAAGACTTCAACGCTTTGGAAATCTGGTTTTCAACAGTCTTTACAGAAATATGTAATTCGTCTGCTATCTCCTGATACTTCAAACCATCACGCTTGGACAGCAAGAATATTTTCCGTCTTTCCGGAGGAAGTTTATCAATAGCCGTCCACAAACGAGCATCTCTCTCTGCTATCCGGATTTGTTCTTCAGACGAATCGTCTGCTTCATCCGGGATATTGCCATCCAGCAACTCTTCCTTTTCCCGTGTCAACAAGAGTAACGAGCGGTTTTTTACGGTCTGATACATATAGGCTTTCATATTCAATATTGAAACGCCTTCACATAATTTTTCCCAAACATCCGTAAAAGCCTGTTGCACGATATCTTCCGCGTCTTCGATCCGCGGTATATACTGCAAGGCAAAAAGGCATAACGGACGATACAGCACCTTAAATTCCTGCTCGAAATCCATAGCGATTTTCTCCATACTCACCTATTAAAAACAAGAACGAGTTGACAAGAAACATTGAAAGATCCTTATCAACCCGTTATCTGCAAGTAAAAATCAATACGGTCTGAAACCGATAATCTGACGTACTTCATTCAACGTCTTTGCTGCGCTCTCGCGGGCTTTTTCAGCACCCTGACGAACCACCTTAGCCATAAACTCTTCATTTGAACGGATATCCAGAATACGTTCACGGATCGGAGCACAGAAATTATTGATGTCCTCGGCCAACTGCTTTTTCATATCGCCATAACGAATCTCGCAGTTGTTATATTTCTCATTGAAATAATCATAAGTATCTTTCGAGGAAACAATCTCCATCATCGTAAACAGATTAGCAATCGGTTCCGGCTTAACGCTGTTGGGTTCTGTTGGTCCGGCATCAGTAACCGCCTTCATCACCTTTTTCTTAATTGTCTTTTCATCATCAATCAGATAAATGGCATTACCTTCACTCTTACCCATTTTTCCTGAGCCATCCAATCCGGGAACTTTTACCGCTTTATGTGAATAATAAAAAGAGGCGGGTTCCGGGAAGAAATCAACTCCATAAGTCATATTGAAACGACGGGCAAAACGACGAGCCATCTCCATGTTCTGTTCCTGATCTTTTCCAACCGGAACCTTCACGGCCTTGTGAATAATAATATCGGCTGCCATCAATGTCGGATATGTCAACAAACCAGCACTGACACTATGTTTGTTCCCTTCATTAAAAATCTCACGTTCAACATCACCCTCACTCGTATGCACCCGGTCAATATGCAGTTGCTGACGGGCCTTATCCTTAAAAGAGGCTGTACGCATCAGCTCACCGATACCAGCATTCATATTCAGATACAGATAAAGCTCCACAACTTCCGGCACATCACTTTGCACGTAAATGGTCGCTTTCTCCGGATCAATGCCACAAGCCAGATACTCGGATAAAATGGTTCGTACGCTGTTCCGGATATTTTCAGGATGCGGATGCGTTGTTAGAGAGTGCCAATCTGCGATGAAAAACAAGCAATTATACTCATTCTGCATCTGCAGAAACCCTTTTACTGCTCCGAAATAATTTCCTAAATGGAGATTCCCGGTCGGACGAATACCACTAACTACTGTTTCCATATTCACAATTTTATTCTATATTTTTAATCACTGCGGACAAAGATACACATTTAATTAAATAATCGGCGGAGAAATATACGAGAATCAACCATGAAACTAACGAGAAACATTTTTAATCCTCACGAGAAACATTTTCACTTTCGGCACAAACCAGATGTTTCTTTCATTTCATACAGTGAAATCATCTCCAAGTCACATGGAAATCCTGAAATTAATTCTTATATTTGCTTCAACAGAAATAAAAGCAAGTTTAATCTAACAAAACAATCGTATGAAAAGAATAGGAAAGATTATTATAACAGCATTTGCTATCCTGACATTGGCATCTTGCGAAAATAAAGAATCGTATATACAGGATTTCAGCCAATTCGTTCAAGAAGTAGAAGATCATGCCGATAAATACACCGATAAAGACTGGAAAAAAGCCGATAAAAAGTTTGACAATTTTACAGGCAGCATCTATAAGAAATATGCCGAAGAACTCACTGCTGAAGAAAAGATCGAAATTGCCAAATGCCAAACGACTTATACAGCATTGAAGGCAAAAGCAGGAATTAAAAACTCTCTGGAAAACTTGAAAGAAGCCGCTCAAAAAGCGAAAGAAGCTTTTGAGGAAGAAAAATAAGAATAAGCTTGAAATATATCGGAAGTATTTTTATCTTTGTCCCAATTAAGGGATAACAAGAGACAAAACAATCGTATGGGACTTGAAAAACACATGGAGAATATATATGTAATATCCGGCTTTTGGTCGGAACAGTTCATTGATTTCCATTTTAAAATAAAGATTATGCGGTGACAAATAATTGTCAGCGCATTTTTTTTACCTATTCATTCCCCCATATCTATTAGCGAATTCAAATAAATAACATTCATAAATACGAAGTCATTATGTCAAAAAACAACGTCAAAAAAGTAATTGTCCTGGGTTCCGGTGCTCTGAAAATCGGGCAGGCAGGCGAGTTTGACTATTCTGGATCTCAAGCACTAAAGGCTCTGAGAGAAGAAGGTATCAGTACAGTATTGCTGAATCCGAATATTGCAACCATCCAAACGTCAGAAGGAGTAGCAGACAAAGTTTATTTCTTGCCTATTACTCCTTATTTTGTAGAAGAAGTGATCAAAAAAGAACAACCGGATGGGATTTTACTTGCTTTTGGCGGACAGACAGCCTTAAATTGCGGTACTGAGCTGTATACAAACGGAACTTTAGCTAAATACGGAGTACAGGTATTGGGGACCTCCGTTGAAGCTATTATGTATACGGAAGACCGCGATCTGTTTGTAAAGAAACTGACAGAAATAGATATCAAAACCCCGGTCAGCCAGGCAGTAGAAAACATGGAGGATGCCATTCAGGCAGCCAACAAGATTGGTTACCCGATCATGATCCGCTCAGCATACGCTTTAGGCGGTATGGGAAGTGGTATTTGCCAGAATGAAGCAGAACTCCGCGAATTAGCTGAAAGTGCATTTGCTTACTCTCCTCAAATCCTGGTAGAAGAATCCTTGAAAGGCTGGAAAGAAATAGAATTTGAAGTGATCCGCGATAAGAATGACCATTGCTTTACGGTAGTAAGTATGGAAAACGTCGATCCGCTGGGTGTACATACAGGCGAGAGTATCGTTGTTGCTCCAACCTGTTCGCTGAACGAGGAAGAATTGACCTGGTTACAAGATTTGTCAAGACAAACCATCCGTCATTTAGGAATCGTCGGGGAATGTAATATTCAATATGCCTTCAACTCAGATACACACGATTATCGTGTAATTGAAGTGAATGCCCGTCTGAGCCGTTCTTCTGCCTTGGCATCTAAAGCCTCCGGATATCCATTAGCCTTCGTAGCAGCAAAATTGGCATTAGGTTACGGTCTGGATGAAATTGGAGAAATGGGTACGCCCAATTCTGCCTATAAAGCTCCGGAAGTAGATTATATGATCGTAAAGATTCCGCGTTGGGACTTGACAAAATTTGTTGGAGTAAGCCGTCAGATCGGTTCCAGCATGAAATCAGTAGGTGAAATCATGTCGATCGGAAAAAGCTTCGAAGAAATCATGCAGAAAGGTCTGCGTATGATCGGACAAGGCATGCACGGCTTTGTCGGGAACAACGGTCTGGAATTTGAGAACCTGGACGATGAATTAGCCAATCCGACAGATTTGAGAATCTTTGCTGTGGCCCAGGCATTAGAAAAAGGCTATACTGTTGACCGTATCTACGAACTGACCAAGATTAATCCGTGGTTCCTGAATAAATTAAAGAATATCGTTGATTACACACAGGTTCTGAAATTATATACCAAGATTGAAGATCTTCCGGCCGATGTATTAAAAGAGGCCAAACGATTAGGATTCTCTGATTTCCAAATTGCCCGTTATGTAGAAAACCCTTCAGGCAACATGGAAAAAGAAAACATCCGGGTCCGCAACCTTCGTAAGAAGTTGGGTATTTTGCCAACGGTAAAACGTATCAATACAGTCGCTTCTGAAAATCCGGAATTGACCAACTACCTGTACATGACTTACGACGGAACGCCACACGACATTCCATATTACCCGACAGAAAAGAATGTTGTTATCTTGGGTTCAGGAGCTTACCGTATCGGCTCCTCCGTTGAATTCGACTGGTGTTCAGTCAATACGGCTTTAACCGCACGCAAATTAGGCTACAAAGCTGTCATGATCAATTATAACCCGGAAACAGTTTCTACCGATTATGATATGTGTGACCGTCTGTACTTCGATGAATTATCGTACGAACGTGTTCTCGATATCATTGATCTGGAAATGCCTAAAGGAGTAGTTGTTTCAGTTGGCGGACAAATTCCGAATAACCTGGCCATGAAACTGCATCGCCAGCATGTTCCTATTTTAGGCACATCACCTTTATCAATCGACCGGGCAGAAAATCGTCATAAATTCTCTGCTATGCTTGATTCATTAGGTATCGATCAGCCTCGTTGGGCAGAGCTGACCAGTATGGAAGAAATTGACGATTTCATCGCTAAGGTCGGATTTCCGATTCTGATTCGTCCGTCTTATGTCTTATCAGGTGCAGCCATGAATGTCTGTCACAACAAAGAACAAATGATCGAATTCTTAGGACTGGCAGCCAAAGTATCCAAAGAATACCCGGTTGTCGTATCAGAGTTCCTGCAGGGAGCTAAAGAAATCGAATTCGATGCCGTCGCTAAAAATGGAGAAGTTGTAGAGTATGCCATTTCTGAACATATTGAATTTGCAGGTGTCCACTCAGGAGACGCGACTTTAGTATTCCCGGCTCAGAAGATCTACTTTGAAACAGCCCGTCGAATCAAGAAAGTAGCAAAGACAATTGCAAAGGAACTGAATATCAGCGGACCGTTCAATATTCAATTCCTGGCTAAGAACAACTACGTTAAGGTCATCGAATGTAACTTGCGTGCCTCCCGTAGTTTCCCGTTCGTTTCTAAAGTGCTGAAACGTAATTTCATCGAGACAGCTACACGTATCATGCTGGATGCAGATTATACCAAACCAGACAAAAGTGCATTTGACATTGACTGGATTGGAGTAAAGGCCTCTCAGTTCTCGTTTGCCCGCCTGCACAATGCCGATCCGGTATTAGGCGTTGACATGAGTTCAACCGGAGAAGTTGGCTGCCTGGGCGATGACTTCAATGAAGCCCTGCTTTCAGCCATGATAGCCGTAGGAAACCGTATTCCAAAGAAAAATATCTTAGTTTCATCTGGTGCAGCCAAAAGTAAAGTCGATTTACTGGAACCCTGCCGAGTACTCGACAGTAAAGGTTACACGATCTTTGCAACTGCAGGAACTGCCAAATTCCTAAATGATAATGGCATTAAAGCAACAGCAGTATGCTGGCCTGATGAACATGGAGAATTGAATATTATGGAGATGTTTACAAAACACATCTTCGAGCTGGTTGTCAACATACCGAAGGATCACAGCAAACGCGAATTGACAAATGGATATAAGATCCGTCGTGCCGCAATTGATCACAACATACCATTGATCACCAATGCTCGCCTGGCAAGTGCCTTTATCAATGCATTCTGTGAAATGAAGGAGGAAGACATCCAAATTAAGAGTTGGCAAGAATATAAATAAGCCCTTCGAAACTATAAAATCAGACAAACTAGAGGGTGTGTCGTAATACGCGATTCACCCTCTTTTCTTTATCAACGATAAGAGCGTAGTTAACTTTTTCAGGCAGCGATATTCTGAAGATAATCTCGATTATTTTGTTCCCAATAGCTTAAATGAGCGGTAATAAGGCCGTAAAGGTGTTTAATTGGCCAATTTATACCCTCTTTATTCATCTTGGTACACATCTTTTTTATATTGAAGGCGATGGCCAGGAAGGAAAAGTCCATGAGAACCTTGTCCTTTCCAAAATGACGGAAGCGCTTGTAGTTCATGTTGAATTTTATCTGTCCAAATACAGCTTCCGGTTCTATGCACCTTTGCCCTCTGTGTTTCAGCCCTTCTTCGGAACAGAGAAGTTCCCGGGCTTTCTGTTTGTATATCCAGAGTCGGTGATTCAGTTCTATCGTCCTGTTTCCTTTAGCTTTAAAACACAGACATCTTAACGGACATCCTTCGCATCTGACAGCCCTATACCTGGCATATTCGACTACATATCCGGATTCGGTTTTCGTATGCCTGGTGCCTGCCCTCTGCATCTTTTGTCCCATTGGACAGACACAGTAATCCTGTTCTTCATTGTAGAAAAAGTTTTCGGCTTTAAAAGGATTCGGTTTAAATCTTGGCCGCTGCTCCATGTGGAAATAATTGTATTTGACGTATGCTTCCATCCCGTTTTCCGACATAAAGTGGTAATTCTCTTCTGATCCGTAACCGGAATCAGCAACCACCGTATGAGCCAACTGGCCGTATCTGTCGGCAAAGGACTTCAGGAAGGGAATCATCGTCAAGGTGTCAGTCGGATTCGGGAAAAGAGAATAATCGATAATGAATTGATTTTCCGTAGCAATCTGAAGATTATATCCGGGTTTTGTCTGACCGTTGCGCATGGCATCCTCCTTCATTCTCATAAAGGTGGCCTCTTTGTCTGTCTTGGAATAAGAGTTGCGGTCCTGAAGATTGTCCAGATGGTTATTGTATTCCTGAAGCTTATCTCTATGTGCTTCCAGTTCTTTCAGCTGCCTGCGTTTCTTTCTCAGTGCAGATTTCTGCTCTTTCGTGGATGGTTCTGAAGCCTGTTCAAGGGCATTGCGTAATTCTCCTGCCATTTCTGTCAGCATGGAAGGGGAAAACTCAATTTCCTCGTTGTTTTCCGAAGCTTTTTCCTGAGCGATGACGTCATCTATTTGGCTTAACAAAACACTGATTTTCTTCATCAGTCGTTCACGGTTTCGCTCAACGCTCTTCCGCCATACAAAAGTATATTTGTTGGCCTTGGACTCAATCTTTGTTCCGTCAATATATTCCACATTCAGACTGATGAAACCTTTGGATGAAAGCAGAAGTACGGTTTGGGTAAACACTTCGTTAATTTCCTTCTTCACCCGGTTACGGAAACGGTTGATAGTAATGAAGTCCGGTTTCTCATAACCGGCTAACCATATGTAATGGATATCACGACGAAGATGCTTTTCTATTTTCCGGCAGGAGTATATATTGTTCATATAGGCATACAAGATAACCTTTAGCATCATCTTGGGATGGTAAGGACTACGGCCGTATTCTTTGTATAACTTCCTGAAACCTTCAAGATTCAGGCTTTCAACCAAAGCGTCAACCATGCGTACAGGATCGTTTTCTGCAATATCTTCATCGATTCTTTGCGGAAAAAGTACCGTTTGGTTGGGAGTGTATGGACGAAAATGTATCTTTGTCATATGTGTAAATCTTTATGCTTAAAGATACAAAATCTTTAGGTAATAACAAAGCCCCAGCTTGTGAAAGTCGGGGCTTTGTGCTAAAAAAGAAGGTGTGCTTTTTGACACACCTTCTTTTATTTTATATATTTGCCACATGAAACAACACCATACATATCAACTTCTGTTATATATTCTGTTAACTGGAATAATCTGTTTCTCTACCCAAGCTAAAAATGCTTTTGAAAATCCATATGTTTTAGTACAAAACTATACGATCAATGATTATCATGCCAGCTGTCAGAATTGGGATGTATACGTTTCAGCAGAAGGGACCTTATATGTGGCCAATAATTCCGGACTGCTTGAGTTCGACGGAAACACCTGGCATTTATATCAGACAAAAGATCAGGAAGCCTTGTTCCAAATAGGAATGCGGAATGACACCTTATACAGCCGGGGAGAAAAAACCAATGGTTTCTGGCTTTACAATAAAGAAATGATCATGGAATACACTCCTATATCAGAAAACCTACCGGACTCCATTTTTCATGATTTCAGACAGCTCCAGCCTTTTCCTGTACCAGACGAGATTGAAAAGGCCGGACCTCAAATATACGCGGGAACGAATACATATAAATTTGTTTCTTCGTCCAATGGACTGTTTGTTACAGATTCGGCTGGGCAAGTACTCCATCATCTGAGTATGAGTAATTCGCTCCAGGATAATATGATTCACGATATTTGCGTACAAGATATAGACCAGATATGGCTGGCTCTGGACAATGGAATAACGCAAGTAAACATCAATCCACCCGTAAGCCGCTTGGGCACACGAAGCCAGATCGGAAAGTTAGAACAAGTAGGCAGTAATGAAGATTTCTTATATATAAAGACAAACTTAGGATATTTCCGTAAGGAGTTAGGAACACAATATTCCTTCACTCCGATATCAGAAAAAGAGGCTTTACCTCATTTGGACAAACAACCCTCAATTATTACACAGCCAGTAGAGAATTTATTCTACGAACCGGAAGCTCTTGGCTATTTTAATAAAGCCCAATACATATATCCATTACCCGAAAACATGTATTGGATCGTAAAAGGGAACGAAGCCGCACTATTCCAAAATGAATTCAATACGACAACTCAGAAATGCCGTATTCTTTTTGACAACTATCAGATGAATCTGACAACACGAAGTCCGCATTTCTTCATATTAAACGACTCGATGTATGTAGTTTCGGCCATGCAGGGAACTCTATTAGTCGACATCCGACAAATCATGAAGCAAAATATGCAACTGACAATGCCAATGTTTCATTCAATCCGATACAGCGACTCACACGGTATACATTATTTATATCCCGATACCCAGGAAATCACATTGCCGCATCGGTTTCAGGAAGTCAATTTATTTGTTTCAACTACTGTATTTACACCCAATCACCAATTTTCCTACTTGCTGGAAGGAATCTCTACTGATTGGTCCGAATGGCAAAAAGACGGAAAAATTGCGTTCTCGCAATTACCGGAAGGGACTTACACACTTCACATCCGCAAATACGTAACCAAAGGTCCTTTCCCGGAAATAATGCTACAAATAAAAGTACTGCCAGCCTGGTACAACACGGTATGGGCCTATTGTATATATGTCATCCTCATTTGGATCATTATACAGCTTGTTCTCCACTATCACCTAAAAAAGCTCAAACGGGAAGAACTGATCCAAAAGCAACGTGAAGAAGAACAAGAACAGCAGCGGGTAGAACAAATGAAAAATCAAATGCTGGAAACCGAATTGCAAAACAAGAACAATGAACTTACCCTGCAAACATCAGCACTTGTCCGACGGAACAAGGCCATTCAGACATTTTTGGACGAACTGAACCAACAAAAGGAAAGTTTGGGAGATCGCTATCCGAATAAACTGTACAATAAACTTCGGGCACTAATGGAAGACGCCCTGAATGACCAAGAAGACTGGTTATTATTCGATTCTTATTTTAACAGCGCACATCAGAACTTCATCAACCGTTTACAGCAGAAGTATCCGGACTTGACTCCCGGAGACCTTCGGATATGTTGTCTGCTACGGATGAACTTGTCGACAAAAGAAATTGCCTCGTTGCTGAATATTTCTGTCCGCGCCGTAGAACTCCGCCGCTATAGATTACGAAAAAGACTCGAGTTAAACAACGATATTAACCTAGTTGAGTTCTTGCTAAAACTATGAATTAGCATTTTCTCAAGAAAATATTAATCTATATTATACACATATAAAAACCTCTGATTTATAATATATTAATAATATATGAGAAAGTAATGATGAATACATCATTTCTCATTTTTCTTCCTGCGCAATCCATGTTGTAGTCATTTATTTGTACAAAACCGAGAAATCTGGTTCCTTTGCAGCAAATCTTAAACTAATAAATAAGGAGAACATTGAGCATGGATGAATCAACAATTATTCGGAAACAAATAGAACTCTTCGAGAAAAAAGGTATCAATCGAAGAAAGTTCTTCAAGATAATGGCAGCTGCTGGATTATTTTCATTAATCGACACGCAGCACGCAAAGGCTTTTTCAAGTAAAGCTAAAGGGAAAATCGTTATTGTTGGAGGTGGAGCTGCTGGCATCAGTATGGCTGCCCGACTCAAGAGATGGTTAGACGAGCCGAATATCACATTGATAGACCCGAGCGACCGACAGTTCTATCAACCTGGTTTTACCTTGATTGCTTCAGGCGTATATAAACCTGAGGATGTATGGAAGAAACAAGAAGACTGTATGCCGAGCGGAATCAACTGGGTAAAAGATGCAGTCATCGCAGTTGATCCTGTATGGAATCAAGTTACGACAGCGAAAAACGGAAAAATTCCTTATGACTTCTTAGTATTGGCTCCAGGTATTCAATTAAACTGGGACAAAGTAGAAGGTTTCAGCTATGACCAGTTGGGAGTTGGTAATGCGCATTGCATTTACGACTTTCAAGGAGCTCAAAAAACTTGGAAAGCATTACAAGAGTTTACGGCAAAAGGAGGACGTGGTATTTACACGGACACATATACAAAACATAAGTGTGGAGGCGCACCTAAAAAGATCTGTCTGCTGACAGAACATTACGCAAGAAAGCATAACCAGCGAGATCATATTCAGCTGGACTACTTTACAGCAGAAAAGGCTCTTTATGATGTACCTTATTTTACACCGCGTCTGATTGAAATATACAAAGAACGAAATATACCGATTCAAACAAATACGCGTGTTAAAGGAATAGACACAGCGGCGAAGCAGGTACATTTCGAAAGAATAGAAACCATTGACGGAGAAAAGAAAGTAACTCCATTTGTTGAAGATTACGATTTTCTGCATTTTCTTCCACCTATGTCAGCTCCTGACTTTGTAAAAGAAGCAGGATTAGGTTTCCCTGACGGAAACTTGGCGGCTGATGGCTGGGCAATGGTTGATAAAGAGACATTGGTTCATCAGAAATATCCGAATATCATCGCAGTAGGTGATGTTGCAGGAACGCCAACAAGCAAGACTTCGGCTGCTACACGTGTACAAGTACCAATTGCAGCCAAGAACCTGATTGCTCTAATGGAAGGAAAAGAACCAACAGAAAAATACAACGGCTATGCAGCTTGCCCGATTGTAACAGATTATGGACATGTATTGCTGTGCGAATTTGATTATGACAAGAATCCGCAGATATCATTTCCATTCTCGATGTTGGATATGTCGAAAGAACAATGGGCTGCATGGTTACTTAAAGTATATGTACTAAAGCCTCTGTATTTCTATGGAATGCTGAAAGGCTACGCTTAAATTGCTTTATACACACACTCCCTATATATAAATGCTAAACTATTTACACAATGACTAAAGAACCCGGTTATCTGTGAAGACAAACCGGGTTTCTTTGTTTTTAGTTGAGAATAATGATTCTACTATCTAAACTTATACATAAATAAAAAGCCTCCGGCGAATCACTTCGACGAAGGCTCCTCAGCGCTTAGCTTAAAAAGAAAAACATTACTAACAACTAATATAGGTCTTACTAATTTCTACTGCAGATAATGCCTCATAAGAAGCTTACCTGAAACAGATATATTTACTTTCGCCAAAAGGACAGTCTTTTGCCGAAGAAGCATTTATATGCAAAGAATATATACTACACTGTTTTACTAATCCCACGAGTTAAAACAGTAATAAAGAGTAACGGCAGGTCTTCTGACTGACTCCCATCTTGAAGCCTTCCCGGCTAAAAACCAGTGGCAACGAGGTATTTCAAGATGTATATCGGAGCTTCACAGCAGCGGGACTGTTCAGGACTCACACCTGATTCCCTTTTAATCCGAGTAAATGAAGGATTT
Source organism: Parabacteroides sp. AD58 (assembly GCF_023744375.2). Taxonomy (NCBI): domain Bacteria; kingdom Pseudomonadati; phylum Bacteroidota; class Bacteroidia; order Bacteroidales; family Tannerellaceae; genus Parabacteroides; species Parabacteroides absconsus. The sequence goes on from NZ_CP146284.1 coordinate 2,067,943, forward strand.
ACCACGGAACCGATTATTTCATTACAAAGATAGAAAGAATTAAATAGTATACAACTTCTTTGGCTTATTTTTTCTTCTAATGATTGAAAACTGAGTGTTTCTACTCATTGTTACAGAGTTTTTTGTACCTTTGCACCCGTTTTATACGAAGATTTTTCTTTGAAGGAAATATTAACGGCTTTAGGTTATCATCTATTACAATATATTTTATGGAAAGAAATGAATCTCTGTTGTCTGTAGCAAAGTTCATCGCCGAATATGCAGCACACATGATGGGGTGTGGAGTTCATACATCGCGTGTGAAACGCAGCTCTAAACGCATTGGCAAAGCGTTCAATACCGATATTAAATTAAATATTTCACAAAAGACAATCGTGATTTCTGCCACGCACAATGAAACGGGAGAAACATATAGTGAAGTAGTTGACATCCCAGCATTACCCATCAGTTTTGAACACAATGCAGAACTAAGTGCCTTAAGTTGGGAAACATACGATCGCCATCTACCTTTAGAAGAAGTTCGCCGCAAATATGACGAAATTGTATCTGCTCCAAAGATGGATCCTATGTTCGTTTTAATTTTGGTCGGATTAGCCAATGCATCTTTTTGCAGACTATTTGGAGGCGACTGGTTATCAATGGGGATTGTCTTGTCTGCAACAATTACAGGCATGTTCCTCCGCCAACGTATGCAGGCTAATCATATCAATCACTATGTAGTTTTTGCAGTCAGTTCGTTTGTAGCTTCTCTATGTGCTTCTACCTCTTTAATTTTTGATACAACATCAGAAATTGCCTTGGCAACCAGTGTTCTATACCTAATCCCTGGAGTTCCTTTAATTAACGGAATTATAGACATAGTAGAAGGTGAAACTATTATTGGCTGTTCACGTTTGATCAGTGCATTTCTATTAATTATATGTATTGCCATCGGCATGTCATTCACTTTAATGTTGGTTAAAAACAGTTTACTATGATACTCGTGGATATTCTACTTGATGGTCTTTTCGCTGCCGTTGCTGGAGTTGGATTTGGAGCTATCTCTGATCCTCCTTTGCGTTCATTTCGCTACATTGCTATTTTAGCAGCCGTAGGTCATGCCTGCCGTTTCTGCCTGATGACTTATTTAGGATGGGATATTGCAACATCTTCCCTTTTAGGCTCTTTAGTCATCGGTTTTGGAAGTCTTTGGTTAGGGAAAAAAGTATTTTGTCCGATGACAGTACTTTATATCCCAGCATTGTTACCGATGGTACCTGGGAAATTTGCTTACAATATGATCTTTTCTTTAATCATGTTCTTACAAACCATGGACGATCCTCAAGAAAAGATGAAATACATGAGCATGTTCTTCTCGAATACCATCGTTACAACAACTGTAATTTCATTATTAGCTGCAGGAGCTACCTTACCCCACTTTTTATTCTCGAAAAGAGCTTTTTCTTTAACCCGACGCAAACCAGGAGAGGAGGAATAACAATATATGGAAATATTTTGGCAAACCATAGCACATTATAACAGCTGGAGCTGGATATACCAACTAATCATCGTTGGGATTGGAATTATTTTAAGCATCTTGCTCTTTTATCATCCACGTACTTGGGTAAAATACAGTATGAAATTATATTTTGCCGGTGTTTATTTGTGGATATCCATTGCTTATTACTATTTTGATTGTGGCATACGTGCCTATAGTGGCGTCATGGCATTGATTTGGGCCTTGCTGGCACTTGTCTGGATCTGGGATTTAAAAACAGGCTATACAACCTTTAATCGTACACATAAGTATGATAAACTGGCGTATCTTTTACTCGCCATGCCATTCATATACCCGGTTATTTCTTTATTACGCGGACTTTCGTTTCCTATGATAACGTCACCAGTTATGCCTTGTTCTGTAGTAGTCTTCACACTGGGAATCATGCTACTTTTCTCAGAGAAAATCAATCTTTTCCTGATTCTATGCCTGACTCACTGGTCGATAATAGGATTGACAAAAACCTATTATTTCAATATCCCAGAAGACTTTTTACTTTCAAGTGCTTCCGTACCCGCTCTTTATTGCTTCTTCAAAGAATATTATGCCAATTATACCCATCAAGAGACAAAACCTTCACGACAAACAGTAAAGAATTTATTGATTCTCTTCTGTAGCGGAATCGGTCTGATCCTGTTGGTCACACTAGTGAAAACGCTGTTTCTTCATATTTAACAAGAAAAGAAGTTTCGAAATCATTTCGAGACTCCTTTTCTTGCTTATACCTTCATCTAAATGGAATTACCATCGAACCGGGAATTCTGCAATACGCAAGGTCGTACAACCATACGGAATCAGTTCGATAGTTTCTTCTCCTTCCGTATCATTTTCAATCTGCGTATAATAAGCGACAGGTCCTGCCGAGCCACGTACTAATGTCCAATTCTTAACCCGTTTGGCTTGAGTCTTGATCGAAATCGGAGCATTCTCCACATTCCATGGATAACCGGTTATCGACGGACGTTTCTCGACAATGAAACTTTGCTGAATCCGTTCAGGAGCAAATGAAGCTTCAGACAACGCATAATTCCAAGGTGTATCTGACGTCACCTCATAATACCAAGGACCATAAGTTACCACTTTATCGGCCTCAAATGATTTCTTTTCCCATTTCTCCTGCATCTTCAATGCGTATAACAATGGACCGCGTTCTACCACAGCGCCACCATCATACCAACGGCTGACAGCCACTTCCATCGGCAATTCCAAAGTCAGGCAATCGCCGGCTTTCCAAGTCCGGTTTACCCGAGCAACTTCTCCCGGAAACAAATCCACATCAATGACTTTACCATTCAATTTAACTACCGGTCGCTGACACCAACCAGGCACACGGAAATGGAAGGGGAAGAAAGCCTCTTTCACCGATTTATCTGTAAATGATACCCGGAAATGAATAGCCTCATCAAACGGATAGGCCGTTTCTTCCTGAATCCTCACTCCTACACCGTCTGCCACTTTTGCCGTAACTTGAGACGGGCCATAAACTAAAGCTGCGATACCATTATCGGCTGTTGCATACCATAAATTCTGTACAAACTTAGGCCAGCCCTGATGTAAATTAGATGTACAGCAAGGATAACCTGTCAATACTCCAAAGAGAATATCCGTATCTTCATGTGGTGTTGAGAACTCCCGATAATCACGCGTCACATTTACCTGATTAAACTGCTGATAATACTGACGGGCCGAATAATCATCGGTAATCTGCGTTGGCAATACATTATAAGTTACTCGCTCCAAATAATCGGCCCATTCAACATCTCCCGTTATTTCCAACATTTCTTCCAAGGAAAACATCATCTCAACAGCCGTACACAACTCCGAACCGGCTGTCGGCTTGCCAAAACGAAGCAATTCATCGCCACCCCACAAACCTGTCGGTAATCCGATCGTATTACGGATCTGTTTCACGGCCTGTTTTACAGCCATAACCTGCTGCGGATCCTTATTCTGCTGATAATATACAACCGGCTCTTTAAAGCCCTGTCCCAAATTCACACAATGCAGACTTAGCTGCCGACTCAAATGATCCTGGTGCAGAAAGATATCCGTCCAATTAAAAGTCTGCTTATGAATCAGCTCTCCTAACTCTAACAGGAACTTTTCACCGGTAATATTATATAACCAATACACCACCATCAAATTATCACCACCGCGTTGTTCTCCCCAAAAGGTCCAATGCCCTAATGGACTTTCCGGTAAAGTCTTCAGCTGGTACTTAAAGTAATTAGTCAGTAACTGAATTACCCGTTTATCTCCAGTAGCCGAATAATACTGTTGCATAATTTTCAGCATTACCATCTTGGGCCACCAATCGTGTGCATTATCCCGCTGTAAGCCGGGTTCGTACGAGCGATCGGTATCCGGACCAAAATATCCGTCTTCCTTTTGTGAAGCCAACGACCATTCAATCCATGGTTGTACTTTCTTCTTCAGTTCTTCATCATCCAAAATATAAGCCAAAGGCAACAAACCGTCAATCCAATACGGTCCTCGTTCCCAAACATCACCATCGCCGCCAAGCCAGCCATTACGCTTGCCCATTACCTGTTCATAGACTTGGTCGAGATGTCCTGTCATACCATTCTTCATCCGAAGTAACTGATCTTCCATCCAGCCTTCCGCCCGGATTGTCCCCAAAGGCAACTCTATATATTCTTTCTGCAGCAAAGGCTGACGATTATTCTGGTAGTTTCCAGAGAAACCTATTTCCTCAGCCTGTACCGAAGAACAGGCAAACACCGCCAGAGAAGCTGCCAATAATGTCATTCTTTTCTTCATGGTTAAATCCAGTAATATTATTCCTGATAGTCAATCCACACTTTCATTTTACCTGCCTCTCTATTATCCCATGCATAATACGGAATAAAAGTCATCTGTTGTTTCCCTGATTGAGCCTTAATCAGTTTAACACCACCCAGCAGTTCCGGAGCATCTACCACTTCGAAAGTGGTTCCAGCTTCTAATTGTAACTGATCAAAATTCTTCTGATTATCTACTTCTTCCAAACAGTAAACTAATGGTCCACGCTGAATAGCTCGCTTACCAACATCTTGCTTTACACGTGGATCAGCAGCGACCTTCTCTACTGGCATTTCCATTTCCAAAGAAATCACATCACCCGGTTTCCAATCCTTAATCACCGCATAGCCTTTATCTACCGAAGGTTTTACAACCTGACCTTTTACAGACAACTGATAATCTTTACACCAACCCGGAATACGGATACGCAGTTCTTTATCCAATGCCTGTGCAGCTGATACCTTCAGCTCGACTTTTCCATCCCACGGATAATTAGTCTTCTGCTGGATCGTCACATCCTGATCACTCACTTTCACCTTCGTCGTATTACCAATGAACAAATTCACCCACAAAGCGTCGTTGGAAACACCATAAATATAATTTCCGATAGAAGGTAAGAAACGGGAAATCTGACTCGGACAGCAGGCACATCCATACCAAGCCTGCCGATGATGATCGCCTTTCGACTCCAACGGATTCACATAGAAGAAACGGTCGCCACTCAATGAAACACCAGCCAAAGCGCCATTATACATCGAACGTTCCAGTACATCCACATATTTGGAATCACCCGTAAACTGATTCATGCGCTGGTTCCAATACACCATACCCACAGAAGCACATGTTTCACAATAAGCGTCCAGATTCGGTAAATCATAATCTTCAGTAAAACCTTCATTATGACGAGAAGATCCGATACCGCCAGTAACGTACATATTCCGCAATACGACATCATCCCATAAACGGTTCATCGCCTCTACATAACCTGTATCCTGCTTCAAAGCAGCTACATCTGCCATACCACAATACAGATACATACAACGGACTGCATGCCCAGAGATACTTTCCAAATCCCGCACCGGCACTACATCCTGATAATATTCAGGATTCCAGTCTCCACCATCTCCTTTACTTCCATAACCATGGCCTCTTTCTTCCAGCAACCAGTTGGCAAAGTCCAGATATTTCACTTCTCCTGTTGTCTGATATAACTTCACCAAAGCCAGTTCAATTTCTTCATGTCCTGGTACCCAATGCCGTTTTCCCGGACCAAAAACACTCATCATATGATCAGCCATTCGGATACTCACATCCAGCAACTTCCTTTTTCCCGTAGCCTGATAATAAGCGACAGCTGCCTCCATCATGTGACCAGCACAATACATTTCATGCATATCCATATTCGTCCAGCGCTTATCCAAGCCCGTCAACGTATAATATGTGTTGATATATCCATCCGGTTGCTGAGCCGCTGCCATTTTGTCTATCCATTCATCCGCTTTCTTTTCCAATTCCGGATTCGGATTGTTAATCAAGCTATAAGCGATACCCTCCAACGCTTTGTATACATCCGAATCGTCGAAGAAAATACCCGAATGTTCCCCTTCTCCTTTCGCTGCATTCTCAAAATTACGGATACGCCCTGTCTGATTCTCAATCTGATCAATACAAACCGGCAACGTAGCCGTTATATGTTTACTCAGCCGAGGAGACCAAAACCCATCCTCTATTTTCACATGCGAAAAGTCCACTTGACTGATTTTCTTTAATGGCGCATCTTCTTTTTGCGCTTCTTTCGTTCCTGTACAGCCCACCAAAGCCAAACAAGCCGCTGACACAATGATAAGATTTTTCATGATGTTTGATTTAAGCAATATGATTATCTTACAAAGATAAGAGAAATAACGCAAAATGTCCTTTCTTCCATCCTTATTGTTTTAAGCCCGTCGAGAACTTATTTTAAACCAGACTGGAAAACGTCCGGATACTTATTAATAAAATACACAGGAGTACTACTCCATGCATGACAATAACTGTTAATTGGATAAAAATTATAAGGTGATATAAAATCATCCTTAGGATCAAAGACTTCCCAAAATGTATCAGCGCCTTTCTCTACCATATTTCCCCAATAATTTATCAACAGCTCCCTTGCCTCCTTATTCATATTACATTTCAACAGAGCTTCTAATACATAATGATATGCGTAAGGAGATCCTGGATAACAAGCTTCAGACATAGCCATAACCGAGCTCAAGGCTCTCCTACCTTCTTTCTGAGTAAGAGTTTCAGACAAGATCATCCAAACTTGTGATAAATATGAAATTTGCCTTTCCGCTCCACTTTCTACCAGACCAGTCTTTTTATTATAAAAACATGCCCGAGCTGCTTTTTTCATTTTCTTTATTAGAACTAACCATGAAGAAACATCTTTCTCTTTTCCTAACAATTTTGCTAATTCATAACTATTCTGAATAGACCAAATCGTCAGTCCTTGCATAGAAGCTTGTCTGTCATATCCATCTTTCCAATCAAACACCAGCCAATACAAAGGGGGTTTTTGCATATCATATATCATATCAGGACTAAACTGCCGAAGTGCCATCTCAATCTGACGTACAACTACTGGCCATAAATCATTGCCAGTCGCCAAATCTCTAGTAGTTTTGACATATTCTAACAAAGCTACATTATAAATAAGCGCATAGTCCAAACAATACTGACCATATTGTGGATGAGGTTCCGGCTCTTCCAAGATTGTTGCATGCAAAAGTCCTTCATCATTAGAAAGTGCTGCCAATAAATACAGACAACGTTTTGTCAAATCATGATTCTTAAAAGAGCAAGCATTCGCCAAAGCTTCCAAGTAAAGATCTCCTATCCATAAACGTCGATCGCGCTTCGGGCCATCTTCATAAACCGTCTGCATACATTCTTTTAATGTACTCAATCCCACATTATTGATCTTCTGGATCAAAGGATCAGTCGTATTCGCTAAAACAGAAGGCTGTAAGAGTACCGAACTTTGAGCTTTCATCACTAATTTATCAAAAGTAAAGTCAAATGAAGAAGCTCCCAAAACATCTATTTTAAGATATCGGAAAGAGACCCTTCTTGGAATCTGAGCCTGAACCGGTACTTGGTTCAAGGTTATTACCTCATCCTGTAACCAAGCCCTGGATAAACTACCAGGATATGGATCAAATGGAGTGTTTAATTCTGCCGGGACCTCCGCAAACGTAAATTTCAGACGAACCGGAGCATCTGCTGCAATGTTTTCCTGTAGCATTTTTAATGTAAAAGAAAAATAACCTGTCAGATGTTCTCCAAAATCTAAAATTATTCCAGAGTGTTTCTTCAAAGACTCATGAAAAAGAGTAGAGACGTTTCCTGCATCTTCCATCCTCCAGCCTTGATAAGCCTTTTCGTCTTTAATAGACTTCACAATTCTTATTGGATAATGGTCTTTATAAACAAGAGGAGACTTACAAGCTTCAGCCTTCTGTAACCACACTTGACTATTCGCATAATACTTGCTTTGCGCCCACATAGAGGGAAAACAGAAAAATCCCCACATAATTAAACATAACACATACTTATTCATAAATACACAACTTATCAATTAGCCTGGTAATAGATTCTGATTTTAATATGACTTAAATAAAAAAAATCCACCAACAAATGTAAAAATAAATCCAGGTTCAAAAAATTTTTCCTATAAATAAATTCAAGATGCACTTACTTTGTCGGTCTTAAATTAGGTAAAGTTACCGGTTGATGTTATCTTTGCCATAACAGATAACAACGGACTTCGTAATAACACCATACTTATTATAATATGACAAGGCTACAAATACTTATATGTATAATCTTGCTGCTCTGCAATGTACAGAATTTCTGCCAGGCTACCGATAATGAGCCATTAATAGTCGGCGCTGAACGGATTGAAGTAGTGACTCGGTTACTGAAAGACAAGCGGATCGGACTAGTGGTTAATCAGACTTCTTGCCTGGGCGAACAGCAGCAACACTTACTAGACGTCTTGCTTGAACGTGGAATTGACGTCAGATGTGTGTTTGCGCCCGAGCATGGCTTCAGGGGAACTGCTGATGCCGGCGAAAAAGTTAAGGACAGTAAAGACATCAAAACAGGTGTTCCGATTGTTTCGATTTACGGGAAGCATAAAAGTCCGACGGCTTCGCAGCTGAAAGATATAGATGTTGTTGTCTTTGACATCCAGGATGTAGGAACCCGTTTCTATACATATATCAGTACGATGCATTATGTGATGGAATCATGCGCTGAAAACAAGAAACAGTTCATTGTATTGGATCGTCCGAACCCGAATGACTTTGTAGACGGACCAATCCGGCAAGATAAATTCAAGTCGTTTGTCGGAGTGGATCCGATTCCTTTATTGCATGGCCTGACAGTTGGTGAATTAGCCTGGATGATCAACGAAGAAGGCTGGTTGAAGACCGGAAAGAAATCCTGCAACCTGCATATTGTCAAGATCGAGAACTGGAAACATGGTGATCCGTACTGGTTACCGATCAAGCCTTCGCCCAATTTGCCCAACGATCAGGCTATCCGGCTTTATCCGTCACTCTGCTTCTTCGAAGCGACACCGTTCAGTATTGGACGTGGAACCTATCATCCTTTTCAGATGATCGGTTATCCGGATAAGAAATATGGAGACTATACGTTTACTCCCGTTTCACTGCCGGGCTTCGATACCAATCCGTTGCAGAAAGACAAGCTCTGTTACGGGATCAATTTACAGGAATATCCTTTTGAAGGAGGTTTGACCCTGCGTTTTGTCATAGACTTTTACCAGAAGACGGGAAAGAATGCCGACTTTTTCTTCTCGCGTGCCAAATGGTTTGACCTGTTGGCTGGGACTGACAAGCTCCGTCAGCAGATCATCGACGGACTTTCGGAAGAGGAAATAAAGGCTTCCTGGCAAGAGGAGTTGAAGGCTTATAAAGAAATGCGTAAAAAGTATTTACTTTATCCGGATTATAACGAGTAAATTAGGAAACGAGAGAACAAGTTGACGAGGAGACATGAAAACATGCCTTGTCAACTTGTTTCCTCGTCAACTTGTCAACTTAATTTATTTCTTCAACAGAAATACCACATTTCCTTCGCCATCCACCAACTGAGCTTCGTTGGCGTTTGCACCGGCTTTTACGCCTTTCACTGATTCAAAAGACTGCAGAATCTTTGTCTCTGTATCCATATCCGGGCAGGCCATCATCGTAGTCATTCCCTGAGCGATGGAAAGAGCTGAAGCATCCTTTTCATCTACTGTTACCGATGTATTGAAAATATTACATCCTGCATTGCCGTGCAGTTTGTTTTCTTTCATGTCGAATTCCATGAAAGGAGTATTTTCTGCTGTTACTTTTTCACCTTTTACTTCTACAATATTCCATTTTCCTTCTAACTGTTGAGCCGTCATTTTGGCATTTGAACATGAAATCAATGATCCGATAAATGCCGGGACCATCAAAGCAAACATAAAAAACTTTTTCATAATCTCTCTTCTATTTGTGTTATCAAAATTCATTCACCTATAAAGACGGGAAAAGCGGGTCAGATGTTCACCCGCTTCCTTATATTTAACTCTAATTAATATTTTAGTCCTTGCTTATCGAATCAAATTCCGCTGCTTCCATTTCTGGGTTCGCCAGCGAAGGGCCAGGACAACTCCGCGGGAACTTTCATCCAAAGCCAAACCAACCCAAATGCCGGCAAGGCCTAATCCTAAAGCAATACCCATGAAATAGCCGAATGAAACGGCAAAAACCCACATGCAGACAATTTCTATCAAGACAGGAACAACGACATCGCCTACCGAACGAAGGCAGAAAAGGAACATCAGTACCGTAGCCCGTCCGTGTTCCAGGAATACATCGATCAGCAGAGCGCTCATGGCTATCTCGATAATCGATTCATTCTCGGTAAAACATCCCAACAGAAAACGACCACACAGGTAAACTCCCATACTGGCAACGAAGGTGATCATCAACGAGCGCCTCCAGGCATACCAACTTAAGATGTAGGCCGCCTGTTTCTTGCCGGCTCCTACCAGATTACCGGTACAAACGGAAGTCGCACTGGCCATGGCTAAAGAGAATATATAACCGATAATCACAATGTTCATGATATAAACCCGGGCCGTCAATACTTCATTTCCTAACATATTGATGAAATAGACCACGCAAACCTGAGCCGCATCGTAAGAAATCTGCTCGGCAGCCGAAGGCATTCCCACTTTCAGGACATCCCGAAGCTTATCGAAGGGGAAGGGTCGGAAATAAGCCAATGGCATCCGGTGAATCAACCGCTTAAACAAGACGAAGAACAGGAAGAGCATTCCCAATCCCCGACAAACAGACGTAGAGATGGCAGCGCCCTGTATTCCCATTTCCGGGAAACCGAAGTGCCCGTAAATCAATGAATAGTTACCAATGATATTGAAGATATTAATTAGGAATGTCACCTGCATGGCGTAATTGGGCTTGTTGGCCGCACGCAACACTGCAGAAACCGTAAAGCTGATGGCCTGGAAGAAGCCGAAACCACCGACAATCTGCATATAGGTTACAGCCATGGGCATCAGATTCGGACGAATATCCATCCAGACCAGCATCTGTTTCCCGCCAAAAGTCAGCAGCAAACTGATGATAATCCCGATAACTGAATTGAAAAGCAAAGAAACACCGACTACCTGTGTAAAACTCTTGGTATCTTTTGCCCCGAAATACAAGGCACACATCACAGAGGTTCCAACGGCTGTCACATTAAACAACAGGAAAACCATGTTCAACAGCTGGTTGACAACCCCGGCAGCCGCCACCGCATTATCAGAATAATGACTCAACATCAACGTATCGACTACGCCCAATGTCAGAATCAATAAGGTTTCAAGGAAAATCGGACCGGTCAGTTTCAACAACTTGCCTCGTAATCCGTTCGGATATTGTAAGCGTTTCATCTTCATGCAAAAAACAGTTTGGAGTTCAAGCTGCAAAGATACAAAGAGACAGGCAGCCAAAGTTCATGTAATTCTTAATTTCCTCTTTTAGGAAACCATTAGTTGATTTCTGTCAAAAGTCTCCCGATAAACTTTTAAATCCAGACAGCAATTCTTTAGTTCACGGCGTGGTTTACTTAGTTCACGACGTGGATTAAGTAGTTCACGCCGGGAACTAAGTAATTCTCGACGTGAACTAATTTTTTCTTGCCGAACTTTGCAACTTTCTACAAGCTCTTTTGAAACTATCATCCGGGACAAAGGCAAGAATATCATTCACCCGAAGCAATAAAAAAGCTGTTCCTTTTCATAAGCCATAAAGACCATGAAAAGAAACAGCCGGATGAATAACACGCAACTAATTTATATATATAATTAACACAACTGCTCCATAGCCAGGTTTTATCAGATTTTCCTTATTCTATATCATTTACTTACACATAATGCTTCTGCATGAGGCCATAAAATCCGTGTTAAATTTCATCGCCCATCGCCTTCATATATTCTTTCCAAAGATCATCGACATGCTGATCATTGCCCAAAGCATACTGAATGCCACCCTCGAACGACCAGGGAACAACCTCCAATGTACTCCGATTGAATTTACGAAGAAAATCTTTATCTTTATTTTCGGTCAACCAAGCTAAAAAGAAACCGGTCGTACGATAACCGTCCATATAATGACCGCCTTTAGGCCGATCCTCAGGAGTAAAGCAACCATTCAGCAAACGGACGGCATCAGCCACCCCTTCAATCATCGCCCAAAAGGTTTTATTGGTTCCATAACTTCCGATTCCCTGCGGCTCTAACTGGAACCCATGAGTCAGCTCATGATACAAAACACCTCGTGTCTCATAATCGACCTTTGCGGTATCGCCTTCGCCAAAGCTCTTCTCAATCCATTTCGTACTATATTCGATCGTGATAGCTGGTGGTGCTCCGTCTTTTGCCGAAATCCCATCATATTCACGCAACTTATAATGGATACATTTGATATCCGGAATGCTGTCTTCCGGCGAAAAGTACAATGTAGCCAAAACTTTACGGGCCTGTTCGGTAATATACGCTTTCGGATCCGGAACAATTGCCTTATAAATCGCAGCACCCCGTGTATCCGGCGACAATACCTGGAAATCAATCTGACCGACATCATAATCATCCCAAGTTGCAGAAGTTACTTCTTTGGTCTCCCCCGATTCAACCGGTCGACAGGAGAAGCAACAGCAACAAGCCAAACTAAAGAAACAGGATATTAAAAAATGCCCCTTCATTTACCTTATATTATAGATTAACAACACACGCATGATCACATTTTATTCGGCCTGCGTCAATGAATACGGCTGATTGTCGCCTGTAAACAAACGCTTCTTGTTCGGTTTCGAACTCATTTCGAATTCAAGAACGCCACCGTCCATAATGTCTTGCTGAGTAATATAGCCTTTTGCATACGGCTTACCATTCAACTTCACCGACTTGACATAACGGTTCTTGTCGCTCACCTTCGGAGCCTTCACTTCAAATGTCTTTCCATTTTCCAGATTCAGTTTGATAGAAGGCAGATAAGGAGCGCCCAACACGTACTGATCGGTTCCCGGACAAACCGGATAAAAACCTAAAGCCGAGAAAATATACCAGGCAGACATCTGTCCGCAGTCATCATTACCGCATAATCCGTCTATATTATTCCGGTACATCTTGTTCATAATCTCACGCTGCCAATACTGTGTTTTCCAAGGATTGGAAGTCCATGCATAGAGGAACGGAATATGATGACTCGGTTCGTTGCCCTGTACATAACCGCCTAACAGACCTTCTTTGGTGACATCTTCTGTCTGAGCAAAGAACTCTTCCGGCAAATGCATCGTAAACAAAGAATCCAGCTTGGCAATGAATGATTTCTCACCGCCCATATCCCGAATCAGACCATTGACATCCTGCGGCACGTAGAATGAATAGTTCAACGCATTTCCTTCGATAAAGCCTTCACCGTGCGTACTCAGCAGATTAAAGTCTTTCTTGAAAGAACCATCATTCATTTTCGGACGGGCATAACCGATTGACGGATCAAACACCTGATTGTAATTAGCAGCCCGTTTCTTGTATGTTTCAGCCACCTGCTGATTTCCGGCACGAAGAGCTGTCTGATAAATTGTCCAGTCGTCGTAAGCATATTCCAATGTCAGCGAACCCGCACTGGCGTTCCGCTCTAACGGAACATAACCTTTCTCCATATATTCCTTGATTCCATCCAGATAAGGTATCGTAGAACTGCTGATCATCGCAGCCAAAGCCTCTTCTTTGTCAATCGGAAGCCCTTTGGCGATTGCATCAGCCAATACCGACACGGAATGATACCCGATCATACACCAGTTTTCATTCGCCATGTGGCTCCAGATAGGCAATATCTTATGCACACTCTGTTCAGCATGTTTCAGCATCGACTTAGCAATATCCGTATTGACTTGCCGGTTGATGACATTGAACAACGGATGCAAAGCCCGATAAGTATCCCAGACAGAAAAAACGGTATAATTGGTAAAGCCATCAGCCGTATGGATATTCTGATCAATGCCACGGTACTGACCGTCGACATCCATATAGACGCACGGATTGATCATCGTATGATACAATGAAGTATATAACATAGCCAGCTGATCATCATTTCCATCTGCCTCGATCACTGAAAGTGCCTTGTTCCAGGTATCCGAAGCCCGGCTGGCCAATTCATCGAAGTCGGCAGAAGCAGCCTCTGCCTGTAAGTTCTTCAAAGCACCGGCCGTACTGACTCCCGACAAAGCGACCTTTACTTCCAAGTCTTGAGAAACTTTCGGATCGAATTCGAAATAAGCGACGATCTTCCGGCCTCCTATATCCGGGAAATTCTCTTTCATATTGAATTTTCCATAACCGCCCCGATAGTTCACCTTGGCCTTTTCTTCACAACCGTAATGAACAATGGGTTTGGAGAACGAGATAGCAAAATAGGTATAATTGGTGCGAGCCCAACCGTTCGTAATCCGGTAACCGGTCAGTAACGTATCATTTTCTACCCGCAAACTGGCCCAAAGAACTTTTCCGTCATAATTATAAATTCCATGAATCAAGTCCAGGACAATACGCTGTTCTTTTGCCTGCGACGGATAGGTATATTTATGAACTCCCACCCGTTTTGTTGTCGTCAGCTGAGCCTTGATGCCATAATCACTCAACAGGACTTCATAGTATCCGGGCTTCGAAACTTCGGTATCGTGTGAATAACGCGAACGATAACCACCATCTGGATTAGTTGCCGTTCCCGGATTCAGTTTCAATGCTCCGGTTGTAGGCATAATTAAGATATCGCCTAAATCCGAATGTCCCGTTCCACTGAAATGAGTATGGCTGAAACCGACAATACTGCTGTCTTTATATTGATATCCGGCACAGTATTCATAGGCACGCGGCTGGTATTTTCCATCCACATTATGAGGAATCGTATCCGTATCCGGGCTTAACTGTACCAATCCGAAAGGAACACAGGCTCCGGGGAAAGTATGTCCCATACCGTTCGTTCCAATAATAGGATTCACCCGTTCAATGACCGACGACTGTGCGACAGCCACGACAGAACAAGCGGCAGCGATCAATGAATAAATCAATTTTGAATATCTCATCATATTGCTCACGAAATTATAAATCGTTTCGACGGCAATATTAAAAGCTTTTTCAAAGAGAACGAGGAACACAAACGACCATGATAGTATCAAAATCTACCATTGTGCATTTTTTGCTACATTTTATGACAGATTCGACACCTCATTCACTGTCAGTCTTTTGATTCATGTTCCGATAATCCTTTGGCGTTACCTGATATTTGCGGGCAAACTCCTTGTAGAAATAAGACTTATTCGTATTACCAATGGCATACAGGATTTCCTGAACGCTCATATTGGTCGTTACAAGCAACTGGGCCGCATAAGACAACTTACAGTCTTTGATGTAATCAGAAGGTGTCATATCTGATATTTTCTTAAAGCGGCGATAAAGCGAACGGGTATTCATGTGTAACTGTTCGGCAATGAATTCAGGCCTCAATCCTTCCTGATTCATGTTGGCTTTGATGATCTCTGTCACCTTTTCCAAGAATTCTTTATCTTCCTGATGTATCAGCTGTCCGCCGGAAAACTGGAAAGCACTTTCGGGTGAATAATAATATTCTTTCATGGTTTCCCGGTTTGTGACAAGACGGTCGACCGTCGATTTCAGAACAACAGCTGAAAAAGGTTTTGTCAGATAAGCATCAGCGCCCCGGTTCAACCCCTCGGCCTGGTCTCTTTCCGAAATCATAGCCGATACAATAATCACAGGGATATGAGATAAATACTTATCCTGTTTCAAGGTAGAGATCAAATCCAGCCCATTCATGCCCGGCATCATAATATCTGTAATCAATAATACGGGCGTTTCCTGTTTAAGTAATTCCAAGGCAGAAGCCGCAGAGTAAGCTACCTGAACCCGATAATCAGGCGACAACACATCCGAAATCATCCATGTAATATCTTTATGATCATCGACAACCAGGACCAGCTCTTTCTGCTTGGTTTCCCGAGGAAGAGGAACTTCTTCCTTTTCTGCTTCTTCCGGCAGGACATTTTCCTCTACCGGATGTGCAGGCAGGGAAACAATAAATTCAGCAAACCGGCCTTCTTCGCTTTCAATTCGAATATAGCCTTTCAGTAATTGTACCAGATTGTAACAGATAAAAAGCCCAAGTCCGGTACGCATCCGCATGGATGTGGCAGCCTCAGCATCTTCATCTTTCAAAAGATAATACCGGTCAAAAACATGTTCTTTCTCTTCCTGCGGAATGCCTTTTCCGGTATTATAAACCCGAAAGACCAGACATTCCTCTTCAATTGCGGCTGAGACCCGGATTTCTCCTCCTTCGGGCGTATATTTGAAGGCATTCGATAAAAGATTGGAAAAGATCTTCTTTACCAGCAAAATATCAGTTGTCCACATCAGATTATCGGCGACAGATAAACTAAAATGTATCTTCCGCTGTTGGATCATCGCTTCAAAACGTCCGCATTCATGCTGCAGAAAACCGGTAATTGACGCCGGAGCGAACTTCACATCTTTAAATCCATCATCATCAACCTTACGAAAATCCAGGATTTCCTGTATCAGATGATTCAATTCAAGTACATTCTCCCGCAGAATCCGACTATAGAACTGCAGTTTTGAATCCTTCTTTTGCGAAGTATACTTCTGCAAATAATCATCCACACCCGTAATCAAGGTCAGCGGCGTACACAATTCATGTGTAATATGGGTAAAGAAATTGAGCTTTGCCTCATAGAGCTTTTGCTTTTGCTTCTCATCCATCGTCTGCAAAAGAGCCTGCTGCTTTCGGCGCAACTGCCTGCGATACAAAACCTGGAGGGAGAATAACAAGAGAATACCCAAAAGGAAATACAGGATTTTGGCATATATGGTCAGATACCAAGGTGGCAAAACCGTAATAGGCAAAATGTATTCTTTGTCTGCATAGTCTGATACGCCTAAACGGTAACGTACTTTCAATGCATATTTTCCCGGCGGCAACCACGATAGTGTAATCTTATTTTCCCTCCGCAGTTCATTCCATTCGGTACTGAATCCTGCCACACAATAGGCATATTCATAATTTCCGCTGTTCACATAATCAGGAACAGCAAATGTAATTTGCACCTCACGCGCATCATGAGGTACGACAAGTCCCTTTTGCCTCATGGCACTATCTAAAGAGACGTATTGATCTTCTATCCGCGCTTCAAAGAAATGCAGATCCATATCCGACTGAGTCTGAGATACAAATTGGGGATTTATCCAGACCAGCCCATTCACACCACCAAAGAACAGGCGACTGGTAAACGGACATTTGCAATAAGAATCATCTGAGAATTCTACAATATCTAAAGTCGGAGCCGTATAACTGTGAAAGAACTTATTCGCCGGATTATATTGGGTAAGTCCTTTATTTGTACTCATCCAGATACTGTGGTCAGGGCCTTCCAATATACCATGAATCATATCATTCACAATTCCGTCCTTCTGGTTGTAATGATGCAGATAAGTTGCCTGGTTACCCTGCAAGCCCAACAGACTCATTCCGGAACTGGCCCCAATATAAAACAAGGAATCCGAAGAACGGCAAATAGAAAGGACATCACCGATGGCTGAATGATCTTCAAAGTTCTTCCGGGCAAACCGATAAGTCTTCGTATTTACATTCATACACAATACTCCATAGCCTCCACGCGACCCGGCATATAACAGAGAATCACCATCATAATAAAGTGACTGGAACTCATTACAGCTGTTCGTCCCGTGTTTGGGCAGATAAGACGTTATGGACCGTATTCCCAACTGGGAAGCTTTACGAGACAAACGGACTTCCAGCAAACCGACACTGGTCGTTGCCAACCAAAGGGTTGAATCGTTGATTTCCACAATGGCATGCACATGCTTAATGTCAGTACCTGCCTTTGCTTGCGTAAGTGTATGTATTTTCCGATCCGTATAAGAATAATACGAAATGCCCTTGCCGTCTGATCCGATCCAGAAAAGAGTCGTATCCTGACTGGGAGCAAAACAATAAACCCGATTACTGGGCAAGCCGTCGTTCGTGGTATATTTGATAACCGATGAAAGCGGGATCTGTCCGACAATCGTATCATACCCCGAAATCCGATAAAGGCCATCGCCTTTAGTTCCAATCCAAAGATTTCTATATGGATCCGTAAACAGACCTCGAATCGGATTATATATATTCACAGGAAACTGGCTCATCTGCAAAGAGCCAAATATTTGCGATTTATCATAATAGACATGTACTCCATTTCCATCCGTTCCGATCCAAAGCAAGTCCTGCTTCAGGTCTTTCATCACACAGAATACGCCAAAGCCCGTCTGCAGGCATACTTGCGACGTAGCAGCATCCACAAAATAGCCTTCGCGGAAACAGACAAAAATCCGTCCATCATAAGACAAGATATTGATAACAGATCCATACTTTTGAGTCATACCCTTCAGCGCTGCCAGTTTTTGTTTCACGCCGGTTCTCAAATCATATTGGTACAACTCTTCCTGATCATCGACCAGATAAAGAATCTGTTCTTCAACCGTAGCATACACAATTGCCCGTGAATGTATATCCCGGTCGCTATAATTCACCCGAAAATTCTGTTCAGAAAAGTCCGTTTTAAGTCTTCTTAATTTACCTGCCGACAAGACCATCACGAAGGTATTTTCTCCTTCCGAGAACAAATAACGTACTGTCGAAGGACCAATCTCTTCATTTGGCAAATCCCGGAAACCTTCACTGGTCAAAGAATATCCCGAAATAAACCCCTCTTTACAGACCGCCAACGTATTTCCCTTCCGGTCTGTTGCCAGCAAAGAACATTCCAGATAGCCCGGATAAGACTCTACCACGGTTCGTTTATCCAACGAGAACTTATTAATTCCCAAAGAAGTTGATATCCACAAATAACCCGCTTCAGCGTCTGTAATCTTATGGATAATATTACTGCATAATGAATTTGCATTATTCTGTTCAAAACGGAACACATACGAATCGGCTCCATTATACAAGTTCAAACCATCGTAAGTGCCAAACCATACATAATGATCACGGTCCTGGTGCATACATAAAATAGCACTGTTCGACAAGTCCGGCAAATTACATTTATCCATCAGCAATCTGGCCTGCAAAGGTGTTACCAACAGACAACTATATATAAAAGATAGAAGGTATATTATCCGCTTCATGCCCATAAGATCCATAGATGAAGAACAAATGTAAACAATAAATATGAGGAAATGAGTTTGCAGGACTTGATTTTATTCCCTATATTTGTTCGGATGAACTGTTTTCAGTTGAAAATAAAGTATATGAACAAACAATTTACCCTCATTTTTATTATAACAGGCATTTTATCCCTGATTGTCACCAATAGTTGCCAACCTAAAAAACAAGTAGAAGAAGAAGTCGACAGCGAATGGGTTGACAGTCTGCAACATGTTTATGAATATGGTGTCTGCATTGATTCGATGGACGTAAACCGATATGAAATCCGGCAAGGAGACAATCCGGCAATTATCTTTTCCCGCTTAGGCTTTTCGGCCTTAAAGGCAGACAGCATCACACGCGCTTCGGCCCATGTACTCGACCCGACTAAACTGAAAGCTGGCATGCATTTCTGCACATTAACAACATTGGATTCAATGGCTACTATCCGATATATTGCCTTTGCCAAATCGCTGACAGATTATGCGGTTATCGATCTGACAGGCGATACGATCCGGGCATACGAATATACGAAAGATATTACCCTGAAACGGAAATATATTGAAGGTACTATTACATCTTCACTCTGGAATGTAATCAGAGACGGAGGAGCATCTCCGCTTCTGGCATTAAAGATAGCGGATGTATATGCCTGGCAGATTGACTTCTTCGATGTAAAAGAAGGAGATTCTTTCCAGGTAATCTATCATGAAGCCTTCATTGATGATACCATCGCACTAGAAATTACATCGATTGATGCAGCCATCTTCACGCATCAGGGAAAAGCCTTTACTGCAATCCCTTTTACGCAGGACAGCGTGTTTGAATATTTCGATCCGGAAGGAAACAGCCTGCGGAAGGCATTCTTGAAAGCACCGCTCGACTTCTTCCGTATTACTTCCCGTTTCAGTAACGCCCGCTTCCATCCGATCCTGAAGCGTTACCGTGCTCACCACGGAGTAGACTATGCGGCTCCAGTCGGAACACCAGTCAAGACGATCGGTGCCGGCACAGTCATTGCCAAAGGCTATATGAATGGCGGAGGACATACGGTAAAGATAAAACATAACTCCATGTATACAACATCGTACATGCACTTGAGCCGATATGCCAAAGGATTAGCCGTAGGCAGTCATGTGCAGCAAGGTGAAGTGATCGGCTATGTCGGATCAACTGGATTGTCAACAGGACCTCACCTCGATTTCCGGGTTTATAAAAACGGAGAAGCCATCAATCCATTAGCCATGGACGCACCGCCGTCGCTGCCTGTCAAGCCTGAATTGCGAGACAGCTTTATGCTGATCAAGGACAGATACCTTGCCGAATTAGACAGCCTGCATCAACAGTATACAGATACGATACTTGAGATTAAACATATTGCCGATTCAATACAGATTCATAAACCATCAAACGGGAAGAAATAAATGAAAACAATTGGAAACATTATCTGGCTTATTTTTGGAGGACTACTGACAGCCATCGAATACCTTATTTCCAGTCTGCTGCTTATGGTGACTATCATCGGTATTCCATTCGGGCTTCAAACGCTTAAACTGGGAATTTTAGCATTATGGCCATTCGGGAAAACGGTCGTCGACAACGGAAGTTCTTGTGGATGCCTGTGTCTGCTGATGAATATTATCTGGATATTTATAGGCGGATTCTGGATTTGTCTGACCCATTTTGCCTTTGGCCTGTTGCTTTGCATCACGATTATCGGCATTCCGTTCGGACGGCAACATTTCAAAATGGCCGCTTTAGCTTTGACTCCTTTCGGGAAAACGATACAATAGACACTTTTAAGTCCTTATTTAGTACTATTGATAAAGTAGACAAGATATTTTTCTTTTTCATAAATTGACAGACCTATATTATCAAAATGGCATAGAATCAAACTAAATTGGTAGTCATTGCCAAGGCGACTATGCCTATTTTTGTACACCACTTATAATTAATAGTATGAAACATATAGGTCTGTTTAAAATTTTATGTATAGCTTTCAGTATTCTTTTTTCCCCGGCAATGTTGAAAGCGGATTCTATTCCTGGAGCAAAGAAAGGTATCAACATTATTCTATTCATAGGTGACGGCATGAGTTTGGCCCAATGGCAGACAGGGATGATTATGAGTCATACACCGTTGCATATTAAAAGAATGTCTTCTATAGGTATTGTTCAGACAAATGCCCTTACGAGTTTTGTAGGCGACGGACCATCTCATGGAACGGCCATAGCAACAGGTGTAAAAACAGACAAAGGAGCCGTTGCAATGGATAACAACGACAAGCCCCTAAAATCAATCATTGAATATGCGAAAGAAAAAGGAATTGCAAGCGGTATCGTGTCAGCCAATACGCTCATGGAAGGAAGCATTGCCCCTTTTATCGCACACACTAAAAACAGGATGCAACGAGAAGAAATTGCTTTAGCCTATCTCCAGCAAAAACCGGATGTCTTTATTGGAGGAGGAATAAGCTATTTTTCAAACCGCAAAGACAAAAGGAATTTATTGAAAGAGTTAGAAGCGAAGAACTATCGGATAGCGAAATCCATTCCTGAAATACAGAATACAAAAAGCGGAAGATTAGCCGGATTCCTTCCAGATACGGTAATAGCCGACAGTCTCAACCGAGGAAACACTCTGGCTACATCTGTTTACTCAGCTCTGAACATATTAGAACAACAGAAGAAGAACTTCTTTCTGCTGGTAGGCGATATGTTTATAGATCGGGCATCTCATGCTGGAAATACGAAATTAGTCGGATTAGAAACCATAAACTTCGATAAAGCTATCGGGGTGGCACTTGATTTCGCCGAGAAAAATAAAAACACAGTGGTCCTGGTTGTTGGTGGACCGGAAGCATCAGGCATGACTTTAACCGATGGAGATATGCAGAAACAAGAAGTAACAGCTAAATGGACAATGCCGGGAATGATTCACACCGGAACCATGATTCCCGTATTTTCCTACGGAACCGGAGCTGAAAACTTCCAAGGCATTCTGGAAAATACGGAATTGTTCTTTAAAATTAAAAAGCTGTTATTAAATGAGTGAGAATTCATTTCTTGGCTTTACTACCAACCAGCCAAGGCATGAAAATGCTATAATAAAAAGCAACACGAATGATTCCTATTAGTTTCGTAATCGATTCTCGTCAGTTTCAAATCTGATTCTCCCGAGAATCGATCAGAAACATCATTTGCTTTTATCGGCATAACCACTGTTCAATCAATCACAACCTGCTCTACCTCAATCGGACGACTCAGGAAGACTGACGCAGCTTCCGAAAACTTTTCAGCAGACTCGGTTGTCAAGAACCGGCAAGTACCACCTTTAGTCAGCTTTTGGTCCATCTCCGGATGCCGATGCAAATAATCTTCCAAGCTGCTGGCAACGTATTCACCTTGAGGAAGCAAAGTGACTCCTTCCGGAATATACTGTCGGATCTTGTCAATCAGCAACGGATAATGGGTACAACCCAAGATCAAGGTATCAATCAAAGGATCTTTCCGGAACAATTCATCCAGATACTTCCGGACGAAATAATCAGCTCCGGGTGAAGCAAATTCATTATTCTCAACCAAAGGAACCCACATCGGACAGGCTTCTGAAGAAACCTGGATATGAGGAAACATCTTGGCAATCTCGATCTGATAGGAACCGGACGCAATCGTACCAGCTGTTCCTACCACACCCACATGTTTGCTACGGCTAATCCGATCCATCAGCTCGACTGTTGGCCGGATAACACCCAAGACACGACGAGTTTCATCCCACACTGGTAAATCCCGCTGCTGAATGGTTCGTAAAGCCTTTGCCGAAGCCGTATTACAAGCCAGAATGACCAACTGACAGCCTTCGGCAAATAACTTCATGACAGCCTGTCGTGTAAAACGGTACACGACATCAAAGGAACGAGGGCCATACGGAGCCCGGGCATTATCCCCTAAATATATATAATCATATTCCGGCATACGCTCCCGAATCTTGTCAAAGACAGTCAAGCCACCATAACCAGAATCAAAGATACCAATCGGACCAGGTAATGAAGAATACATTGTTTCCATAACGAAAAAAGAGGGCGTACCTCAAAAAGTACAACCCTCTTTTTATTTATTAATCACCAAATAAGTTATTTCAATCCTAATTTAGTCTTTACCATCGGTGTTGCGTCAATGGCATTCGGGCCTGTATAAAGCAACACTTGCGGATCGATGATATAAGTATAACCCTGTTCAGCACCTACTGCTTTAATAGCATCAGCCATCTTCTGTTGAATCGGAGCGACCAAATCTTGCTGCTGCTTGTTTACATCCTGCTGAGCCACCTGAACGAAGTTATCCATACGCTGCTGCATATCCTGAATATCCTGCATTCTTCTTACTTTGATATTCTCCGTCAAAGAATCCTGCTGAGCTACAAAGTCTGAATATTTCTTCTGAAATTCACTCTGCATTGTCTCCAACTCTTTCTTATACTTAGCATTCAAGTCATCCATCTTCTTCTGCATATCAGCAACTTCCGGCATTGCCATGAACACTTCCTGTGTATTTACAAAAGCAATTTTAACTTCCTGAGCATTTACGACTCCTGCAAAAGGCAGGATCATTAACAATAAAGCAATAAGTTTCTTCATTTTTTTCGATTATAATAGTTTATTAATATTTATCGCGTTACGAGCCACTATAAGGCGCACAAAGTTACGCAATTATTTTGAATATCCTAACTTTACAAGCACTTCATTACTGATATCAATCTTGGGTGAAGCAAATATAATACTCATAGCGGAAGCCCGGTCTATTACCAACTGATATCCTTTATCTTCCGATATTTCTTTCACGGCATTATAGATTTCATCCTGAATTGGCTTCATTAAGCTCTCACGTTTCTTATACAATTCTCCATCTGCTCCAAAATATTTCCGCTTCAAATCCTGAGCTTCCTGCTCCTTCTTCACTATTTCTTCCTCACGTTTCGTTTTCATCTCGGCTGAAAGGAAAACCAGATCACTCTGATAAGTCTTATACATATTCTGTGCTTCTTGCTGTAAAGCATCCACTTCATTCTGCCACTTCTTTGAAACCTGACTTAACTGTTCGTTCGTCATTTCATAAGCTGGAATATTTTTCAGGATATATTCCATATCAATCAAAGCATACTTTTGGGCATTAGCCATCCAGGCACATACAACCAACAAACAACTTATCAAAAAAAGCTTCTTCATACATCTTCAGTTTTTATAATTACTAAACTATAGACTACAAATATAGCCGAGGTTTTAAACACTCGGCTATATTTTACATTATTTTATAGACTATTTTAATTCAACAAGATACCGGCAGATTAGAATTCCTGACCGATAATGAAGTGGAAGTTACTTCCGCTACGCTTACCAGATGATCCATAATTAGGCTCATCGAAACCGTATGCCCAGTCAATACCCATCAGACCGATCATCGGCAAGAAGATACGAACACCGACACCTGCCGAACGCTTCAAGTCAAACGGATTATAGTTACTCATATCGGTCCAGGCATTACCTGCCTCAACAAATACCAATCCGTAAATAGTTGAAGACGGCTCCAAAATAAACGGATAACGTAATTCCATTGACAAACGAGTATATGCATAACCATACGAACTATAGCCTCCATTACCGGCAATACTACCATTCTCATAACCACGCAAACCAATCGTTTCGGTAGCATACGTACTTGAATAACCTGTCATACCATCACCACCCATATAGAAGGTTTCGAACGGAGAACGTTTATGCTTGTTATAAGTTCCCAAGAAACCAAATTCTGCACGCGTCATCAATACCGGTGTACGTTTTACAGTCAGCGGAGCCAATGGCGAGAACACTTTTGCCTTGAACTTCCACTTATGGTATTCAATCATCTTAAACTTCTCCGGATCCTGATCGCTCATAGAAGCATAATCTTTGCCGTCAAACAAAGAGAATGGTGGTGTTGCTGCTACAGAGAATGAGAACTGTGAACCGCTACGTGTATACAACGGATTATCAATAGAGTTACGCTGTAACAACAATTCCAAATTGACATTATGGCAAGTTCCGTTATTAACCAGGAAGTAGTCCCAATCGTGCATCATATACACCTGATAGTTCAGCGTCGCCATAAACTGGAAGAAGTCATCCGGCCAGTTCAAACGCTTACCATATCCGGCAGCCAAACCGAACATCATAATAGACTTATCCGGGTTTAAGGCCAATTCATAGCTTCCCGTATTATATCCATATCCATACCCATAACCTGGATAATAGCCACCATAATAACCACCATAGCCACCATAATAAGGATAGCCACCATAATAATATGGATTATATCCACTATACATATTATTCAAGTAAGATGTACTGATATCCGTCTGCTTTGAGAAATAAGCACTCACAGATAGTGTATTCGGTCGTTTACCACCAAACCAAGGATCCAAGAAAGAAATACTATATGCCTGATAATAACGTCCATTCGTCTGACCACTTAATGTCAACGTCTGACCTTCACCTTGGGGAATGATACCTTTATAGGATTTCGGATTCAGGAAATTCCTCATAGAGAAGTTCGTAAACTTCAAACTCAGCTTACCAATCACACCGGTTTGTCCCCAACCGGCAGAGAACTCAATCTGGTCATTCGCTTTGGACACCAAATTATACTCAATATCTACTGTTCCGTTTTCCGGATCTGGAATAGGACGCGGATTCATGTTTTCCGGATCGAAGTGTCCCATTTGAGCAATTTCACGAACAGAACGCATCAAATCCTCACGACTGAACAACTTACCCGGTTTCGTACGCAACTCACGTCGAACTATATCTTCATACAACCGGTCATTACCGTTAATGATGACACGATTAATCGTAGCCTGCGGACCTTCCTGAATACGAATTTCCAAAGCGATAGAGTCGTTTTCCACTTCCACTTCTACCGGATCCGCATTAAAGAACAAGTAACCATTATTAAAGTAAATATTCGAAACCGCATCCTCATCCATACTTAAACGGTCAGACAATTTCTTCTGGTTATACACCTCGCCAGCTTTCATTCCCAAAACCGCCATCAAGTAGTCTGTAGAATACTTTGTGTTACCTACAAAACGAATATCTTTCAAATAGTATTTTTCTCCTTCATCAACCTTCAAGAATATATCAACTTTCTTTTCATCAAAATTCACAACGCTGTCTGCCAAAAGAACGGCATCTCGATATCCAAATTCATTGTATTTAGAGATTAAATTCTTTTTATCATTTTCATATTCTTCTGTAGTAAATTTCTTCGTGCTGAACATTTCCAAGATACTCGTTTTCCAGTCATTGAAAAGACTGAATTTTTCATTCGTCTTTTTCATGGCTTTTTTCAATTGATGAGCTGTCAATGCATTATTCCCCTCAAAATAGATGCGATGAATCTTGGTCTTTTCATTCTTGTCAATATAAATATCCAAAATAACTTCGCCCTCATGAGCAATATCATCCTTTTGCTGGATATTTACATCCACATTCTTAAATCCTTTTCCATCAAAGAACTTTTCTATAAGAATCTTGGCACGGTCCAAAACATTCGGTGTAATCTGGAATCCTTTCTTCAAGCCTAATTTAGCTTCCAGGTCTTCCCGTTCACCTTTCTTGATACCATGATAATTAACTTCCGAAATACGCGGACGCTGTTTTAACTGATATTCCAGCCAGATTGAATCACCTTCAATCTTATTCGCTAAAATCTTCACATCCGAAAACAACCCATGTTTCCAGAAAGCTTTGACAGCAGCTGTTACCTCATCTCCCGGCACAGAAATCTCATCACCTACTGATAAACCGGAAAATCCGATCAGCACAAAATCATCATAATTCTTCACACCCGTTACCTTGATATCCGCAATCTTATACTTCTTCGGCGTTAACGAGTAAGAAATCACCGGCAAATCTGCCGGTTTCTCAACCTTCGCAGTATCACTTCCATTCTCTTGAGCCAACACACCGAAGGTGACACTCAAGAAAAGGAAAAACAGCACTATTCCTTTGTACATATTAACAGCTATTGTTTATAAAATTAATTGCTCACTTGTTTTACCAAAGCGTCGTTCACGCTGCTGGTAATACAATATTGCCTCAAACAACTCTTCTTTCCTAAAGTCCGGCCAGTAAACATTCGTAAAGTAAAACTCAGCATATGAAAGCTGCCATAACAGGAAATTACTTAAACGTTGTTCACCACCCGTACGAATTAATAAATCCGGATCTGGGATATTTCGGGTAGTCAGATAATCGGATACGGTACTTTCTGTTATTTCCGATATATCTAAGTCTCCCTTACGGACCTTATCTGCAATTTGCCGAACAGCCTCCGTTATTTCCCAACGGGACGAATAACTCAATGCCAATATAACCGTTGTTCCCGTATTGACAGAAGTTTCTTCAATACATTCTTGTAAAGTATTACGGGCTTCTTCCGGCAATCGCGATAAATCGCCAATAGCATCCAGTCTTACATTGTTTTTCATCAAATCGGGCGTTTCACGTTTAATGGCAGCTACCATAAGCGTCATCAGAGCATGAACTTCTTCGATCGGCCGGTTCCAGTTTTCTGTTGAGAACGTATACATCGTGAGGTATTTGATCCCCAAATCAGATGCAGCTTCAACAACCTTACGTACAGAAACCACACCTTCCTGATGTCCCATATAGCGTTCAAAGCCACGGGCCTTCGCCCATCGCCCATTACCGTCCATAATAATTGCCACATGTTGCGGCAAGTGATTTTTGTCAATCTTTTCTTCTAACGACATGCTTCTTAAATCTTAATAAACACCGTTACTAAACCGGTTATTACAAGGCTGACAACGCGGTCCAAAATCCCACGTAACTGAAAACATCAGCAATGAATACCAATCTTTATTCTTGAATGCGCTACTGGCTACTCCATAAGGATTATTCAGAAAACCATTATTACCGTCTGTCACATCAAACGAATCTCCAAACAATTTACGGAAAGAAAATTCGCATCCTAAATTCAGCCGGTTAATGATCTTATACTTGACTCCTATTCCCAACGGAATATTCAAACTAGCAAAGGTCTGATTTCCGGGAGCGACCGTTACACCCAAGCCCATAAATACATAAGGAGAGAATCGCTTCGTATTCAGATAGGCAAACTTATCACTATAAGGCATAAAGTTAAATTCCATCTGACCGCCTAATTCAAAGAAATTCCGATCAAATGAAGCTGTAGCACCATTAGGAAAAAAATTTTCCATACCATCAGTACTTCCAGAAACTCGTCCCCACAGCAAATCCGTTTTTACTGCCCAACGGAAATTAGGTGTATAACGAAAAACTACACCTAATGAAGGATTCAATCCTTTAAAGAACGCATTTTTATTTAAATCGCCCATATAATAGGAACCACCTACCATACCGCCGATTTCATATTTATATTCTTGTGCTCTGCCGGCCCAACAACTACCGACAAGCAAAAATACCAAATAAAAGACACGCCGAAAAAGAAAAGTATTCATAAAAACAATATCATTGCATTAAACCTATTTCTTTTCTAACGCTAAATCTTTTTATAAATTATACAAGCGATAAGTTTTTACTGCCGTTCAAATCCCAAACGATTGATACGACCTTTCCAAATATCGTTTAAATCTTGACCGTTGATCGTTGACTTTCCTCCAAAAATCATCAGATAATTATCTTTATCAACCAACATGGAAGCAAAGCCTCGGGCCTGATATGCTGCAGGAAGAACAACCAATGTATCAATATAATTCCAAGTTACACCATAATCTGATGAACGATAAATATCTTTCTGTGGCTTTCCAGATTCATCTATTCCACCTATTAAATAGAACATATCATCATAATAAGCCATCATTGTTCCTTGTCGTTTCGTAAAATAATTACCATAAGAATCTGTCTGTTCTGCCCAATCCAAAGCATTCATGGTTGCCCACGAGGCATTCTGCAATTGTCCGTTTGCCGATTTGCCTCCTACAAGGATAATACGATTCGTATACATTAAATAGATAGAAGCAGACGAAAATCCTTCGACCGGGAAATGAGACGGAACCGTTTCTCCTTTTTTCCACTCACCATTACCATCCATGGCTGCAAAGACAAGTCCATTTTCATCTTCCATAATCACCGATAAAACAGCGGGCTGATTCGTACTCTCATCTACACTGCCCAAAAGAGCTTTGAGCTTTGGAGAACCCTCAACAATCTGCCAATTAGCAGCATCATTCGATGAATAAAGAGCTCCGTCATTCGTTATAACATAATATAAATGATTAAAAGTTGCGATCTGAGAAAAGACAGCCTTTCCTTCCGGGAGACCTGTCAATGACATTTCTTGCCAATTTGAAGCATCCGACTGCTTTGAGCGATAGAGTTGATATGCCGCATTAGCCGAAGGCTGTACATACATATAATAATAATCAGTAACTCCATCACTGAATGAAATCACTTTCTGATTGACAGCTCTGGCCGGTAACATGGCTGTTGTATATTGACTCCAAACCATAGAATCGGGAACCACCTGATGGATATTGACCTGAGCATGATAGATACGCTTAGTCATCCCGTCATACGAAGTAGTAATAAACTTTACCGGTTTGGAGAAATCTAAAGAATCCTCAGCGTTCCATTCTATGGTATCTCCTGTTGCTTCCTGAACAACGTCCAATTTTGTTACATAAGAACCGTATTTAACCGTACATATTACTTTCTTAATCACTGTACCAAAAGGCATCGAATCCAAGTTCATAATACGTCCATTTAATTGATCGATCGTAAACTTAACATCCGAAAGTCCTGATACGGAATCAGAACTCAATGAAAATTCTGTAATTTGGCAATTCTTATCAACCTCATAATACGAATCATACCCAGAATCACCTAAACAGGAAGACAACAAAACAGCGAAGCAACCTGTTATCAATAAAAATATTTTACTTTTCATCAAAAACATAGTTTGTTCATATAAAGGCACAAAAGTAGAAACATTTTTTTCTTTCCACCTATAAAACGATAATATTTATAATATTTTAGGTTCAATTATTCCCGATGGTGTATATAATGTCGGAAAACATGTCCTCCAAAAGACTCAAAACTCTGTTGCCCAAAAGGGAAGACCGGTGCTTTCACCCCTGTTTCTAAGACTAACGGAGACTGCTCTACAATAGCTTGATCCCAATAACCGGAATCGAGGAACTGTTGCAACACAATAGATCCACCTTCTACCATTAATGAATTCAACTGACGTTCAAATAAACATTGAAGGATCTGATGCACAATGGAGATTCGGAAATCCAATGGAATGAATTCTGTCTGTCCGATTTTCTCCTTTCTCATTGTTGTAAAGACAAGTGTAGGAACAGAATTATCCAGCAAATGATAGGTCGCCGGAATTTTTCCCTCCCGATCAATCACTAAACGCACGGGAGATTTACCACCCCAACGACGAACGGTTAAAGAAGGATTATCCAAAAGTGCTGTACGCGTTCCAACTAAAATAGCAGCAGATTCAGCACGCAGCTTATGAACTCGTGCGGATGTTATCGGATTAGAAAACACGACCGGTGGAACATCTGCTGATTCTCGCAACCGATCCAAAAAACCATCGGCACTCTCGGCCCATTTCAGTGTGACAAAAGGACGTTTTTCTGTCTGAAAAGTCATAAAGACCTCATTCAAAGCACGACATTCTTCTTCCAGAACTCCAGTCACAACTTCGATACCGGCATCTCTCAACATACGGACGCCTCTACCCGATACTTCCGGAAATGGATCCATACATCCGACCACCACACGGGGAATTCCTTTACGGATTATCAATTCTGCGCAAGGAGGTGTTTTTCCACAATGGGAACAGGGTTCCAAACTGACATAAATGGTAGAATCACGCAAGACTGCCTCATCTCGAACCGAAGCAATCGCATTCACCTCCGCATGGGCTTCTCCACAACACCGGTGATAGCCCTCACCCACAATGACTCCGTTATGCACCACAACAGCACCAACCATAGGATTAGGAGCCGTACGTCCTGCTCCGTGGCGTGCCAGTTCCAGACAACGGGCCATAAATTTTTCTTCTACATGCATGATACGATCATTTCTTGTTACTTTTGGCAAAGTTAAGATTTTGTTTTTATGCTTTATCATGAATTCACCTGCTTTTCATAAAAATTTAGAAGGAATTTATAGTTAAAAGATTCATTCTATATCCAAATGAAAACCAATAAGCGGTTTAACATATACTATACCTTTAAAAATATCCGCTGCTTATACATCACCCACAGGATAAAAAAGACAACGGCGGCTTCGCTAAAGACGATTAAAAAGGAATAATATGTCCCCAAATATTGTTCAAAACCGAACAACAACGACTCGCCGATACAGTTGAAATGAATCGTTTCGGCCAGCATATAAGCTACAATCGAATTCATTCCATAGACTTTCAGCCAGGTCAGATGTTTATGATGACCTTTATAGTCAATCCAATAGTAGAATAGGCCCATCAGCAAGAAGCAATAACCGCTACTGACAAATACCATCGAACTCGTCCAGATTGTTTTGATCACCGGAAGAATTTCGTTCCATGCCCAGCCCAGTACAACCAAGGCAATTCCAATACCTAAGAATAGCTGTACCTTTTTCTTTTCTGCCAGCTCATGACTCTTGGCTATATACCCGGCAAACATTCCAGACATTACCGTCACAACAAAATTCAAACTGCTTAAAATCCAAGTATAATAATACCCTTCTGCAAAGACGACAACTCCGTCTTTTACTTCTGCAGAATCACGAAACCGCCCCATGACAGTCCGGTCAATCCACTCACATAAATTACCATCAGGCGTATAATCACCACCTCCATAAGAACCGACTTTAATAAATTGCATAGCGGCCCAATAAAGCAGCAATAAGACAAAAGAGACAATAATCTGGGTACGCCGGGAAGTATATAAATAAAGAAGAGCAGACACCAGATAACCGACAGCGATTGTCTGCAGCGTATTCGTATAAAAGTAAATATGATCTGGATCCAATGCCCGCAAGTTTCCTTGTACAATCATTCCGAAAAGCCAAAGCAACAACACGCGTTTTACCAAACGCCGAACCAGCGGCTTTTTATCTGGGTTGGTTTTATACCGGGAATAAGCAAACGGTATGGTAATACCCGACATAAAAAGGAACAAGGGCATAATCAGATCCCAAGGAGAAAAGCCCGTCCAGAACTGATGTTTGAACAACCAGGCACAAGAATTTAACCAGGGAACATCGGCAGCCCGGATCAAAGAACGGATTAACGGCCCGAAAGCCACCAGAAAAAATAAATCCAAGCCACGAAGTGCATCCAGCGACTCCAACCGTTTAGGCAATGTTTGTCTTTCCATGATATACAAAGATTTAAATCTATCGCTATGAAACGAATTGTACAAAAAAAGCGACCCTTTTTCAGAATCGCCCACATACTATATATAAGAATATTAAAGAAAGTGACTCGGGTGGGATTCAAACCCACGACCTTCAGAACCGGAATCTGACGCTCTATTCAGCTAAGCTACCGAGCCAAAGACAGCGCAAAAGTATAAAGAATAAATGTAGAAAACAAATTATCCGGGCATATTTTTATCAGATTGATATTTTGAAAGACCATAAACATGAATAACTATCATTTTGCAATAAAACAGACTAATACTATTGATAATTTCACATAATTCATTACCTTTGCCGCACATCATAAAATTACAGATTCATAAAACGAATAAATATATGAGTTATTTAATCAAACCGGCAAAATATAAGGCAATATTAAATTTGCCTCAGACGGAAATGGGGATTAAGGCGATTAAAGAGTTTTTTCAGCAAAACCTGTCCTCAGAACTGCGTCTGCGTCGTGTAACAGCGCCGTTATTCGTACTGAAAGGCATGGGTATTAACGACGACCTGAATGGTGTCGAAAGGGCTGTTACCTTTCCTATTAAAGATTTAGGAGATGCTAAAGCGGAAATCGTTCATTCATTGGCTAAGTGGAAACGACTGACTTTAGCTGATTATCACATCGAAGAAGGTTATGGCATTTATACGGATATGAATGCTATCCGCTCGGATGAAGAGTTAGGCAACATGCATTCTCTCTATGTCGATCAATGGGATTGGGAACGTGTGATGAAACCCGAAGAACGCAACATTGATTTCCTAAAAGAAATCGTAGAACGTATCTATGCGGCTCTCGTCCGTACGGAATATCTCGTTTATGAGATGTTTTCTGAAATCAAACCGGTACTACCTCAGAAAATTCATTTCATCTATGCCGAGGATCTTTTGCAAAAATATCCTACCTTTACGCCTAAAGAACGTGAAGATGCCATTACCA
Source organism: Parabacteroides sp. AD58 (assembly GCF_023744375.2). Lineage (NCBI taxonomy): Bacteria > Pseudomonadati > Bacteroidota > Bacteroidia > Bacteroidales > Tannerellaceae > Parabacteroides > Parabacteroides absconsus. The sequence goes on from NZ_CP146284.1 coordinate 2,101,542, forward strand.
AGGAATATGGTGCTGTATTTATCATCGGTATCGGATCTAAATTGAGTAATGGGGAAAAGCACGACGGACGTGCTCCGGACTATGATGACTGGTCGACGGTTTTACCGGACGGTCATGTCGGACTGAATGGAGACTTGCTGGTATGGGACAATGTATTGAACCGTGCCCTCGAACTTTCTTCAATGGGAATTCGTGTGAATAAGGAAGCTCTGCTCCGGCAATTGGAACTGACCGGAACAGAAGACCGCAAGCATCTGTTCTTCCATCAGCGTCTGCTCAACGGAGAATTACCGCAAAGTATCGGCGGCGGTATCGGACAAAGCCGGCTTTGTATGTTTTATCTCCGCAAAGCGCATATCGGAGAAATCCAGGCAAGCATCTGGCCTGAAGACATGCGCCGGGAAGCACGTGAAGCAGGTATTAACTTAATATGATAGAAGTTAGCGTTGGAAGTCAGGTTGCTTCCGGCTCCTGACTTCTGACGACTATAAATATGGATGTAAAGATTGAACAAAGCTGGAAAGAACAATTGGCTGACGAATTTGAGAAGCCTTATTTCAAGACATTGACTGATTTCGTACGGCAAGAGTATAAAACAACGCAGGTTTATCCGCCCGGACCGTATATCTTCAATGCCTTTCAACATTGTCCGTTTGATAAAGTAAAAGTAGTCATTCTCGGACAGGATCCTTATCATGAACCCGGACAGGCACACGGTCTCTGCTTTTCTGTACAAGACGGTGTTCCTTACCCGCCTTCCTTAGTCAATATATTCAAAGAAATAGAAAGCGATTTGGGTAAACCCATGCCGACCAGTGGCAATTTGCTCCGATGGGCCGACCAGGGCGTATTATTACTCAACGCCACACTTACCGTGAGAGCTCACCAAGCGGGATCACATCAGAACAAAGGCTGGGAAACTTTTACCGACGCTGTCATTCATAAACTAGCAGAATCTCGGAATCATTTGGTTTATATTCTGTGGGGTTCGTATGCCCAAAAGAAAGGAGCCTTCATCGACAGCAGCCGCAATCTTGTCTTGAAATCAGCACATCCGTCACCGCTTTCAGCCTATCGTGGCTTCTTTGGAAACAAGCATTTCAGTAAGGCCAACGACTACCTGATTGCGACCGGACAAGAACCGATTGACTGGTAACTCAGATTGTTCCCCATATAATTTCTGTGAAGGTCGGCTTTAATACCACTGCTGACCTTCACGATAGCTGCTGCTCTGGTTGTACTTCAAGTCTTTCAGTAAGGACGAGCTGACGGCAATAGAGAATGTATACGACTTATACGGACCAATGGGAATAAAGCTGGCCGTCATCTGGAAACAGTGCATGTTACGAGTTATATTACACGTCATATAGGAAACCTTATGCGTATCAAAATCATAGGTCGCATTGAAATTAAAGCTCCAGTTTTTCGTCGGCTGGATATTACCATTAAAACTCAACGCATGCGTCAAGGCATACTTGTATTCCATCTTTTTCGGATCAAATTCACTACTATAGCCCAGGCTCATGCTGTAATTGAATGACAAGCTCCAAGGAACTTTCGCCATATAATATCCGTCCGAATCATATTCACCGTCTTCTTTCTTCTTACCTAACAAGCGGGAACCTTTCTTCTCTCCGTCTTCCGGTCCGTTTAAATCCGGATTATCGGCATTCGTTGCATCTGTTGATGCATCACCCTCACCTTTCTTCTTCGAATCATCACCACCACCGAACCATTTCTTGAAGGTATCATTATTAAAGGTATATGAAAAGCTTGTTCCTGTCTGACGCAAACGCCCGATACCCTTTCCTGCCTGCCAGCGCGGGACATCGACTTTGTAAGCGCGCCCAGTCTGTTCGTTGTATCCGTACGTATACGTATCAAAAGTTCCGTTCAAGTTCAAGGTATAATTCTTTGACAACTTCAGACGCAAACCAACCGACAAGTCACTCCATTTGAACGAGTCGGCCGCCATATTATAACTCATACCCAACGACAACTTATCAATCAGACTGATCTTTTTAAACCCGGTTGAATCTTTATCCGAACGGACTTTCATTTCCAAGTTATTATTGAGGGAGAAATTGATTGACCCCGATTTACCCGAAGAAGGCGGTGAAAAGATCTGATTGGCGAAAGGCGAATATTGTACATGAACATCTTCGCCTTGTGCATTCGTATAAACATAATCTTCCCAGAATCCATATTTGGAATTACCAAAGTCCGGTCGTGCACTCAAGCTGATAGACGGCTCGAAACGGTGACGAATCATTTCTATTTTCTTACCGCCAAAGAAAGGAAGCGGCTTGAAGAATCCATATAAAGTAGTTGAAGCTGAAACAGAAGCATCATATTCGTACGTCCGATAGAAGCCGTATGTCGTATCAACCGGAGCCATTGCTCCTTTCTGTATGTCATACGCCTGCTCCACTTTGTGAGTATACCAGTTCTCCGTATAATTGAATGAAGGTGAAATATTCAAATACTTAAAGAGCGTAAACGTCGCACTGACAGGTATTTTATGCTGCATGGCATTTCGCCAGTCTTTCACCAGATTCGACTTAAACAGAAGATTTTCCTTCGTATTGATACTATTTCGCAAATAACCGGTATACGACATGGATATCTTTTCATACCAGCGCTCTTTTCCTACGGCATGTTTCCGCTTGAAAGGATATATACGACTTAATGTTAACGAAACATCCGGCAAAGTTACCGATATAGAAGAATCTCGAGATGTCTGGTTGATCGACATGTTAGCCGAAATAGACAAAGGATTATTAGGGAAACGCTGAGTAATGTTCACGCTGGAACTCTTGGTGTTGCTCGTCGCATTCGCATTATACAATCCCATCATCTGGTTACGGTCGTAACTGCTCGTCGAGAAATTGACACTGGCCGAGAATGAACGGTAAGGATTCGCCTTGGAATCCTGCGAATGTGTCCAGGTAATTTTGAAGTCTTTTGACTTGCTGTAATCGGGCAACCCCTTATCGCCGTACTTCGAAACCAGATAGGAAGCCATAAAACTACCAGAGTACTTGTATCTTTTCCGATAGTTAGACTTGGCAGACAATCCCCATGAACCTTTCGTATAAATCTCGCCTGTCAGCGCCAGATCCATATAATCACTCAAGGCAAAATAGTAACCGCCGTCGCGCAAGTAAAAACCTCGCGCTGATTCATCACCAAAAGTAGGCATCAGAATACCGGAAGAATACGTACTTGAAAACGGGAAGAAACAGAATGGAAGTCCTAATGGATACAAAGGAACGTCTTCAATAACCAAATAAACCGGACCAGTCACGATGTTTTTCTTCGGACGGACCTTTGCCTTCGTCATCTGAATATAGAAATGCGGATGCTCATGCTCATCACACGTAGTATAACGGCCACCAACCATATTCAACGCATCGGTTTCCGTCTTTTTAGTTCTCCCGGCCGTAACATAACCTTCACCCTGTTGAGTAATCACGTCGGTGATATATCCTTTCTTGGTTTTAAAGTTATAACGCATCGTCTTTGATTCATACTGGTCGTTACCATCAATAAACAACGGATAACCAAACTCGTCGCCTATTGAATCCAATCCGAACTTGGCATACACCAAACTGCTGTCCATGTTCATCTCGATATTTTCGGCCTGCAACTGAATCTGCTGATACTTTACATCACCTTCACCGTATAAATAAGCCATATTCCCGGCCGTCATCACAATTGAGTCGTTGGCTTTATACTCAACCGGAGCCTCCAAACCCGTTCTTCGAGTAGAATCGGCCAAAGCAATAGAGTCCTGTGCTGCCGAATCAACCCGCAAGGTCGTATCAGCAACCGCCTGCTCTGACGTATAAGAAGGAGAAGTCTTTCGTTGGGCAAACAAGCCCCAGCTTCCTAAGATATAGACAAGTAGGGTTAATAGAACTCTATATTTCATTCACTTAAAAATTCACCGTAATCAATTACAGTTGGCAAAGGTATAATAAAATACGGAGTGAAACCCAATTATTCCCCTAAAAAGAGTTTACACCACGCGTCAAATTGTGAAACAGTTTCCTCTCCATATTTAGAAAGACTCTTCCGGATTTTCTCGGGAGACTTTTCCTTATCCAATTTCGTCTTACTGAAAAACTTGTCGGCAAAACAAATGATCTGCTCTTCCCACGATACCGGACGCATATCCCGATGCGGAACCGGCAAGTTCTGTTCTTCAATCATCTTCAGGGAAAGCCCGGTTCCCGTATGCCGTTCGCACACCAGCGCATGCTTCGGATATCCTTCTGCACGCATTAATTCCGCACCTAAATACCCATGACAGATATACGGAGCCTGACCATGACAGTCGATTCCCTCGGCATCACACTTAAATATACCAATATCATGCAGCATGGCAGCCTCTTCAATAAAAGTCAAATCCAAATTCAACTCCGGATGCATCCGGGCTATTTCCAGGGCTTTATCCGCCACACTCCGGCTATGCACCGTCAAGATATGATAAGCCTCCGACTTTTCCGGATAATATTTCTTGATAATTTCTAATGGATCCATACCTCTTAATCTTCCTATTCATTAATGATACAAAGGTACAACATTCCTCTCTTACGGTGGATGCCCGTCAGAAAGAAATCATCTTTAAAACTCAAAAAACGGGAATTGTCAATTATTTCTATACACCAATCCTCGTTTCACTTTATCTAATCAACTGTTTATTAAACAAGTAATCACTACAAATTCATCAAAATCATTCTACATATTAATTAAATCACCTATATGAATTAATCAATTTACCTATATGAATTAATTAATTGACTATTGTGATTTAATTAATTCACTAATGTAAATTAATTAAAATGAAGGAATAATCTTCTAAATCAGTTCGAAAAACACCCGAATAAGCTAAACATTTAGCTCAAAAACCAACCTTGGCAGATCGAAATAAGTGGAATATACCTATTCGTCTTTCACCATATATATAATATGATAATACTAACACAAAGTTACTACAAAAAAGTGGAATACGGAAGAATGAAGTAATAGAATTGATTTACAGAGGTTTCATTTAAGCTGCCGATTCTCTCCAACGCCACCACAATCCTTGCAAAAGCCAAATCAAGACGTCGCTACGTTACTTGTTCGTAACCACACCATATAAGTGACGAAATGGGTAAGAATGGTAAAACAAGACATTGTGATATAGTGAGTTACTGACAACTCACGCAATAAATCCGGTTACGGAAAAAGATTGCGCCGTTCCTCCGTGTTTTGCGTACCGACGAAGGATTCTTCACCGACTAATTTTGAACCTAAAAAAATTAAGGACGATGAAGAGTACATTTTCAGTTATCTACTACCTCAAACGTCAGGTAGTGAAAAAGGACGGGACAGTACCCGTCATGGGACGTATCACGGTGGACGGAAGCCAAACACAGTTCAGCTGCAAACTGACCGTCGATCCCAAGCTGTGGGACACCAAAGGAGGACGTGTCACGGGCAGAAGCACGGCTGCACTCGAAACGAACCGTATGCTCGACAAGATGCGCGTACGCATCAACAAGCACTATCAGGAAATCATGGAGCGTGACAACTTCGTCACTGCGGAAAAGGTGAAAAACGCCTTTCTCGGACTGGAACACCGCTACCACACGCTGTTGCAGGTGTTCCGGCAACACAACGAGGACTATGCCAAGCAGGTGGAGGCAGGCATGAAAGCCAAAGGCACGTTTAACAAGTACAAGATCGTTTACAAGCACCTGCAAGAGTTTCTCACCATCCGCTACCATGTGAAGGACATTGCCCTGAAAGAGCTTACACCCGCTTTCATTTCCGATTTTGAAATGTTCCTGCGCACGGACAAACACTGCTGCACCAATACCGTGTGGCTGTATGTCTGCCCGCTTCGGACGATGGTGTTCATCGCCATCAACAATGAGTGGCTCACGCGCGACCCGTTCCGTGAGTATGAAATCAAGAAGGAGGAAACGACCCGCAGCTTTCTGACGAAAGATGAAATCCGCCTGCTGATGGAAGGCAAGCTGAAGAATGCGAAGCAAGAACTGTATCGTGATTTATACCTATTCTGCGCCTTCACGGGCTTGTCGTTCGCCGATATGCGCAACCTGACGGAAGAGAATATCCGCACCTACTTTGATGAACACGAGTGGATAAACATCAACCGCCAGAAGACGGGTGTGGTGTCCAACATCCGTATGCTCGACATAGCGAAGCGCATCATCGACAAATACCGTGGGCTGTGCGGGGACGGCAGGATATTCCCCGTACCCCACTATAACACGTGCCTTGCCGGAATCCGGACCGTCGCCAAGCGTTGCGGTATCACCAAGCATATTACATGGCATCAAAGCCGCCATACGGCCGCCACGACGGTGTTCCTCTCCAACGGCGTACCTATCGAAACGGTCAGTTCCATGCTGGGACACAAGAGCATAAAGACAACGCAGATATACGCGAAAATAACCAAAGAGAAGCTCAATCAAGACATGGAGAACCTTGCCGCGAGATTGAACCAAATCGAGGAATTTGCAGGTTGTACCATCTAAAACAGAGAAGCCATGAAACGTGACATAATCATCATTGAGGACAAGGCGGTCAGCGTAACCGGTAACGATGTATGGATGACCGCCGGAGAAATCGCCGGACTGTTCCACACAGGTGTCCCGGCAGTGAACGCCGCCATTAAAGCCATCCTCAAAGCGGACGTGTTGAGTGACTACGAGGTATGCCGCTACATTCAACTTGAAAACGGTCTGTATGCGGATGTTTACTCGCTTGAGATCATCATCCCCGTCGCTTTCAGATTGAACACCTACTGCACGCACGTGTTCCGCACGTGGCTGGTGTGTAAAGCTCTCTCGAAAGAAAAGCGACAGGCATACGTGATGTTCATACAGAACGGGAAAGCCGGGTATTGCTGAACACGCATACGTGCCAACAAAAAGGAAACGGACAGCCTAATTTGAGTTGTCCGTTTCCTTTTTGTTCGTTTTCATGCTTCCTTTATTCTATTGGCTTGCGGTAATTCGCCTCCAGCAGTTCACGCAATCCCGATTCGGGGTAAAGCACTTTTCCTCCTAAAAGGATGAAGGGCAACACCCTGTTGTTGCGGTATTCCTGCAAGGTACGGCGGCTCACACGGAGCAACTCCGCCACCTCCCTGTCCGTCAGGTAACGTTCCCCGTCCAGCGGCGGACGGTAGTTTTCCAAAAATGCGGAGAGCCATTTAGAGCCTTTGCGCATATTCTGCACCACGGTGGCAAGCGGCTCGTCCTCCAGTGTAAAAACATTGTTGTTCTCGTTCATCATGACTTTGGATTCAGTGGGTGAATAACAAGATTATCTGCCGCCGGGATAGAGCGTACCGATAAGCGGAATCAGCCTCTTGACTTCTTCCTGCTTGTAATAGAACCTGCGGTTTATCTGCGAGTAGCCGATAAGCCGTTTGTCGCGTAACGTCTGCAACGTGCGCGGGCTGATTCTCAACTGCCCGCAGACTTCCTCGCCCGTGAGCCATCTTTCCAGCCGCCCTCCGTCGTTCTTGCGCTTCAGGGCGGCAACCTTCTCCGAGAGGGCATTGAAGGACGCCAACATCATCTCGAAGGTCTTTTTCTCGATAGATACAATTTCCATATTCAAAACATTTCTGGTTTGCCGCAAAGGTAACGCCATCCTCATGAACGCATATCGTTTCCCACTGAAAGGCTGTATGTTGCGCCATCTGTCCGGGTTACGGAGCCATTTCCGATAAAAATCTTACGTGAGACACGTAGTGAGCTGTTAAAGCCCCTTTTGTTTATTGCCGGATTTTGCCGCAGAAACCAAAAGAAAGGACTGAATATGAAAGTAATAACGATGGAAAGTTCCGTCTTCACCGCATTGACGGAACAGATAGCCGAGATAGCGGCACACGTGCGTGCCGTTTCCGGCGAAAGAAAGGAAAAATCCGCAGACAGGTTGCTCACCACCCGTGAGGCGGCGCACCTGCTGAATGTGAGTACCCGCACCCTCCAGCGTATGCGCAGCGAGCATCGCATCGGCTATGTGGTGCTGCGCGGCAAGTGCCGCTACCGCCAGTCTGAAATCGACCGCCTGCTTGCGGACTGCACCGTCATGGAAGACGCGGCGACACCGACGGAAATGAAACGCAACCATACGCTGCGCACGGGAGGCGGCAAACCCAAAGGAAGGAGGACGTGACGTATGGAACTGCTTACCCGAAACAATTTCGAGAGCTGGATGCAGAAACTGGTTGAACGGCTCGACCGTCAGGACGAACTGCTGCTCTCCTTGCAACCGTCCGGCAAAACCCCAAACCCGATGGAACGTATCAGGATGTTCGACAACCAAGACCTCTGTATGCTGCTCCAGATCAGCAAGCGCACCCTACAACGCTACCGCAGCATCGGCGCGTTGCCGTATAAGACGCTCGGCAAAAAGACCTATTACAGCGAGGAGGACGTGCTGACGTTCCTTTCCGGACACGTAAAGGACTTCAAAAAAGAAGATATAGCCTTCTACAAGGCTCGTATCCATAATTTCTTTCAAAAATAACCCATTAAAACATTTTTCAAATGGCAAAGAAAAAAAGTGAAAAGGACGTGCTGATAGTCCGTGACGAGAAGACGGGCGAAATCAGCGTGGTAGCCGGGCTGGATGCCGACGGTTCCCCCAAGCGTACCCCCGCGAAAGCGGAGAACGCGCAGAGTTTCCTGCAATTCGACCGCCACGGCGATGTGCTGGACAACTTCTTCAAAAACTTCTTCCGGCAGTGCAAGGAACCCAGCCGCTTCGGTTTCTACCGTGTCGCGGCAGACCAAGCCGACAAACTGATGGAGGTGATGAAAGACCTGCTGAAAGACCCCGAAGCCAACAAGGAACTGCTTGCGCCCCACAAGGTGGACACTTCCGGCTACGAAAAGCAGGTGAAGGAAGAACAGACCGCCGAAAAGACGGAGCAGACGGAACAAAAGCAGGAAGAGCAGCCCAAAGAAAAACAAGAACAGGAAGAAATGGAAAAGAAGCAGGAACAGAATCAGGAAAGCCCGCAACAACAGGCACAGGGCAGACGGGGCTACCAGCCCATCGACGAGAGCAAAATCAACTGGCAGGAGTTGGAAGAGAAATGGGGCGTGAAACGTGACGACCTTGAAAAGTCCGGTGACCTTCAGAAGATGCTCAACTACGGCAAATCCGACTTGGTAAAGGTGTCGCCCAAGTTTGGCGGCGAGGCTTTTGAACTGGACGCCCGCCTTTCCTTTAAGAAAGACGGTGAAGGCAATGTCAGCCTCGTGCCGCACTTCATCCGCAAGGAGCAGAAACTCGACGAGTACAAGGAACACAAGTTTTCGGACGAAGACCGTAAGAACCTGCGCGAAACGGGCAATCTCGGCAGGGTCGTGGACATCGTGGACAAGGAAACGGGTGAAATCATCCCCTCGTTCATCAGCATAGACCGCAAGACAAATGAAATCACGGACATACCAGCAAACAAAGTGCGCATACCGGAGCGCATCGGAAAGACGGAAATCACCAAACAGGAACAGGATATGCTGCGTGCCGGGCTGCCCGTGCGCGACAAACTTATTGAGCGCAACGACGGCAGGAAATTCGTCACCACTCTTCAAGTGAATGTAGAGCAGCGAGGCGTGGAGTTCGTACCGGGAACCGGCAGGTCGCCGCGTACTGCCCAGACGCAGGAAGCCAAGAACAATCTCACACAAGGACAGGCTCAGGGCATGGAAAATTCCGCAGCCCCACAGAAAGAGCAACGCCGCAACACGTGGACGAACGCCGACGGCAGCATCCGCCCCATCAGCAAATGGAGCGGCATGAACTTCACCGACCAGCAGAAAGCCGATTATGCAGCGGGTAAGGCGATAAAGCTGGAGAACGTGACAGACAAACAGGGTTTCCATGCCACGATGTATATCAAGTTCAACCCGGAGAAGGGTCGTCCTTATCGCTACGACACCAATCCTGACAACGCACAGAAGGTAGCCCCCTCCAACGAAAGCCGCACACAGGTGGCGGTGAACAGCGAGGGCAAGACCAACGAGGCGACCAAGAACCTGAAAGAGCCGTTGCAGAAGGGACAGACCGCTCCGAAGGACGACAAACAGCAACAGCAGCAGGAGAAACCACAGAAGAAAAACAACAAGGGCATGAAGATGTAATCTCCCGTGTCCACCACTAAATCCAAAATAGAATCCAAAGTATCACTAAAAAGTAAGAAAACATGAAGACAATCATTGCAGAAAAGCCATCCGTGGCACGTGAAATCGCCCGCATCGTGGGCGCGACAAAAAGAGAGGAAGGATATTTCGAGGGAGGCGGCTATGCCGTGACATGGGCATTCGGACACCTCGTCCAGCTTGCCATGCCCGACGGCTACGGCATACGTGGTTTCGTCCGTGGTAACCTGCCCGTCATCCCCGGAACCTTCACGCTCATTCCCCGTCAGGAAAAGACAGAGAAAGGCTACAAGTCCGACAGCGGCGTGGTGTCGCAGATAAAAATCATCGCCCGTCTTTTCAAGGAAAGCGAGCAGATCATCGTGGCGACCGATGCCGGACGCGAAGGTGAGCTTATCTTCCGCTACCTCTACCACTATATCGGATGTACCACTCCTTTCGTGCGCCTTTGGATAAGCTCGCTTACCGACAAGGCTATCCGTGAGGGACTGCGCAACCTCGAAGCGGGCGACAAATACGACAACCTCTACCTTGCCGCCAAAGCACGGAGCGAATCCGACTGGCTTGTGGGCATCAACGGCACGCAGGCACTCTCCATCGCCGCTGGACACGGCACATATTCCGTCGGACGGGTACAGACACCTACGCTGGCGATGGTATGCGCACGTTACTGGGAGAACCGCCGTTTCACGGTAGAACCGTTCTGGCAGCTCCATATCGCCGCAGACGGAGGCAACGGTGATACCGTGAAATTCTCGTCCTCCGAGAAATGGAAAGAGAAAGAGCCTGCGACGGAATTATATAATAAAGTAAAGGAAGCAGGCACAGCCACCGTCACGAAAGCGGAGCGCAAGGAGAAGATAGAGGACACTCCGCTCCTGTACGACCTGACCACGCTCCAGAAGGAGGCCAACGCCAAACACGGCTTCACAGCGGAGCAGACACTCGAAATCGCGCAGAAGCTCTACGAGAAGAAACTTATCACCTATCCGAGAACCGGAAGCCGCTACATCCCCGAAGACGTGTTCGTGGAAATTCCCAAGTTGCTCGCCTTCATCGGCAACCTGCCCGAATGGAAAGACAAAGTCAATCCGAAGGCAGTGCCGACACGCCGCAGCGTGGACGGCGGCAAGGTAACAGACCACCATGCCCTACTCGTCACGGGCGAGAAACCGCTGTTCCTCTCCAAAGAAGATAATACCGTCTATCAGATGATTGCCGGACGCATGATTGAGGCTTTCTCTGAAAAATGCGTCAAAGACACCGCTACTGTTACGGCGGAGTGTGCCGGAGCGGAGTTCGTGGTGAAAGGCAGTGTTATCAGGCAAGTCGGGTGGCGTGCAGTCTATGGCGAGGAAGAGAAAGAGGAGACCATCATACCCGGCTGGCAGGAAGACGATAGGCTGGCACTGAAAGCCGCCTCCATCACGGAAGGTAAGACCAAGCCTAAGCCGCTGCATACCGAAGCCTCCCTGCTGTCCGCAATGGAAACGGCTGGCAAGGAGATAGAGGACGACGCGCTGCGTCAGGCATTGAAGGATTGCGGCATCGGCACGCCTGCCACCCGTGCAGCCATCATCGAAACGCTTTTCAAACGCGGTTACATGGAACGTTGCAAGAAGTCGCTTGTACCCACCGAAAAAGGGCTTGCCCTCTACTCGGTCGTGAAGACGATGCTCATCGCCGACGTCGCCATGACGGGTGAATGGGAGAAGGAACTGGCACGCATCGAGCGCGGGGAACTGCTCGCCGATACCTTCCGCAAGGAGATAGAGGCGTACACAAAGGAGATTACCTCCGAACTGCTCTCGTGCGACAAACTGTTCGCCCGCAGGGATTCCGGCTGCAAGTGTCCCAAGTGCGGGACGGGCAGTATGCAGTTCTACGGCAAGGTCGTCCGCTGCGACAACGCGGAGTGCGGGCTGCCCGTGTTCCGCCTGAAGGCAAACCGTACCCTCACCGATGACGAAATCAAAGACCTGCTCACCGACGGACACACGAAACTGCTCAAAGGTTTCAAGAGCAAGCAGGGCAAGAGTTTCGATGCCGTGGTTGCCTTTGACGGGGACTACAACACGACTTTCGTGTTCCCCGAAAGGAAAAGTAAGGCAACCTCTGCGAGAAGAAGAAAATAATGAGTAACTTTGCCACTGATTCAGAGTAATGAACTGTTCTTCGATACCGGATTACACTCATGCTTTGGATTTAGTGGTGGCACTCGGAGGGATACCGAGTGCCTTTTCTTTCTCCTTTCAGACAATTATCCCGGTCATGATTTACCAATCCACTAAATTCCAAAGTAATGAACAACAAGAAGAAAAACGAGGGGCAGACCGACTTTTCCTACTACGGTCTGTACCTGCTAGACTATCTCCGAACAAACAGATTTGAACAGGCGACCGACGAAGCCTTCATCCGTGAACGCGCCGACCGTGCCGCCGGAACGTATGAACGGGCAATGCTCGAAGGCTATCCCGCCGCAGGTGCGCAGGAATTGGCTATGCGCACGCTGACGGAGGGGCTTCGCTACTCCAAGTACGCCATCCTGCGCGAAGTCGTAGAGAACGAGTTTGCCGACGACGTGCCGGAAGCGGAGCGTGAATCCTTTACCCGAAAACTGCTGCCGCTTGTCGGAAACGTATTCTCCATTTATGACCTTTCGGATGACAATTTCGCCCTGTCGCCCGATTATGACCTGCTCTACACGGAGCTGACGGGGGCTGTCGTCCTTTATATAGAGGAATATGGCGTTTAACCGCAAACAAAGGTTGCGGGACAACATCGAGGCGATACGGACGGCATTCGTCCTTGACAGGGAACAACGCACCCCCACCGCACGCGAAAGGCTCTTGTTGGAGCGTTATTGCGGTTTCGGTGGACTGAAGTGCATACTGAACCCAGCAAAGGAACTGACGGATGCCGTCCATTGGGCGAAATCCGACCTCGAACTGTTTGCCCCTACCGTGGAACTGCACAAGTTACTACGGGAGAATACAAAAGACGATACGGAGTATAAGCGGTACATGGATGCTATGAAGCAATCCGTTCTGACCGCTTTCTATACTCCGCCGGAGATAACAGGCACTATTGCGGACGTGCTGCATGAACACGGCATACGCCCCGACCGGGTACTGGAACCATCGGCAGGCGTTGGCGCATTTGTGGATGCCGTATTAGAGAACAAGCCGGACGCGGACATCATGGCTTTTGAGAAAGACCTGATGACGGGCAAGATATTGAAACACCTGCATCCCGACCAGAAAGTAAGGATACAGGGGTACGAGAAAATTGAAAAGCCGTTCATGAACCATTTTGATCTGGCTATATCCAATATCCCCTTTGGTGATGTGGCGGTGTTCGACCCGGAATTTACCAACAGTCATGACATGGCAAGACGGTCGGCATCCAAGACGATACACAACTATTTCTTTCTGAAAAGCCTTGATGCGGTGCGTGAAGGCGGAATCGTGGCGTTCATTACCTCGCAGGGGGTGTTGGATGCCCCGACCAATGCGCCCATACGCGAGTATATGATGAACCACGCCAATCTGGTGGGTGTTGCCCGTCTGCCGAACAACCTCTTTACGGAAAATGCGGGTACGGAGGTGGGCAGTGATTTGATTATTCTGCAAAAGAACAGCGGAAAGAACGGGAAACTGTATTATAATGAGAAACTTTTTGTGCAAACAGAACAGACCCCTATCGGCACTTCCGTAAATGGGTATGTATGGAGCATCGGTTCGCTTTCCCACACGGATTTAACCAAAAGTACCGACCCTTACGGAAAGCCTGCCTATAAGCTCATGCACAGAGGCGATACCGTACAATTGGCGGAAGACTTACGGGAACATCTGAAAATAGAACTGCACCAACTCAACAGGGAACTCTACGAAAGACATAGCCTGCATCCGACGCAAACGGAAAGTACGGATAAAAGTATGAATGTGGAAGTACAGCCGTCTCCGAAAGTAGAAGCGGTGACTTCTACCGCTAATGTTTTTATCACAGAAGCGGAGAAACCGAAAGTTCAACCCATAGACGAGAAGCCGGAGATTGAGCCACGCCAGACGAATCATTCAAATGCCGTTCAGCTCACTCTGCTTGACCTTTGGGGTATGCCCATAGAAGAACCTGCCAAAAAGAAAAAGGCAACCAAAAAGGAAAACAAGGCAAAGCGTGCTATTCCTAAACCGAAACCGCCGATTATGGCAGTTCCTCCTGTTGAATCCGTCAAGCCTGCAACCGAAAGCAAGAAGGCAAAGCCGGAAAGTGCAGGGAAGCAAAGCGACCCTGAAGATATTTATGCCACTTTGGACTGGGACACCAATCCACCCATCAACGGCTTCTATGAAACGATGATGAGCCTGACACCGGAACGGCGCAAGGCTCTACGGCTTGAAGCGGAACGGCACAGACAGGAACAACTGAAAAAGTCGGGTATCAAGGACACGATGAATCCTGCCTTTGTGCCTTCGTCGGATAACAAACCGGAGCAAAAGGAAGCAGCAAAACAACCCGAAGCACAGCCGGAGGCAACTCCCGTTCCTATTACGGACAATAGCCCAAGTGAGAAAGCAACCGCTTCACTATTCCCGGAATTTGAAACGGAAAAGCCGAAGGAGGAAGCCCCCGACCTTACGCCGCGTCCCTATCACCGCACACCGGAAATGCACCTGCGTGAAGGGTCGCTGGTGGCTGACAGGTCACGCCGTACCGTCGGCTACCTGAAGGACATCACGCCTTACGGCGCGACATTCCAACCGCTTGACCTGACTGGCTACCAGAAGGAGAAAGCGATGTTGTATGTGTCACTCCGTGATTCATACGAGCGGCTTTACCGCTACGAGGCGGAGTATCACGATGAAGGGTCTGCACAACGCATAGCGTTGAACACCTGCTACGATGAGTTTGTCATGCGCTACGGCAACCTCAATGCCAAGCAGAACGTGAAACTGTTGATGATGGATGCCGCCGGGCGCGACATCCTTTCGTTGGAACGTGCGGAAGACGGCAGGTTCGTCAAGGCGGACATCTTCGAGCGTCCCGTTTCCTTCTCGGTGGAGAGCCATGCCAACGTAAGCTCTCCCGAAGAGGCACTCTCCGCATCGCTCAACAAGTTCGGCACGGTCAATCTCGACTATATGCGGGAGATAACCGACAGCACGGAAGAGGGATTGCTTGACGCCCTCAAAGGACGCATCTTCTACAACCCGCTCGTAACCGGTTACGAGATAAAGGACAGGTTCATCGCCGGGAACGTGATAGAGAAGGCGGAGCGCATCAAGGCATGGATGGGTGACAACCCAGAAAACGGGCGTATGCCGGAAGTGAAGCAGGCGTTGTTGGCTCTGAAAGAAGCCGAGCCGCCGCGCATCGCCTTCGAGGACCTCGACTTCAATTTCGGGGAACGCTGGATTCCGACGGGCGTGTACGCCGCCTACATGAGCCATCTTTTCGACACGGACGTGAAAATCGCCTACTCCGCAAGCATGGACGAGTATTCGGTGGCGTGCGGCTACCGCACCATGAAAATCACGGACGAGTTTTTAGTGAAGGGCTATTACCGGAACTATGACGGTATGCACCTGTTGAAACACGCCCTGCACAACACCTGCCCCGACATGATGAAGTCCATCGGCAAGGATGAGCATGGCAATGACATCAAGGTGCGCGACAGCGAGGGCATACAGCTCGCCAACGCCAAGATTGACGAAATCCGTAACGGGTTCTCGGAATGGCTGGAAGAGCAGTCGCCGCAGTTCAAGGAACGGCTGACGACAATGTACAACCGCAAGTTCAACTGTTTCGTGCGACCGAAGTATGACGGTTCGCACCAGACGTTTCCCGACCTCAATCTGAAAGGATTGGCAAGCCGGGGTATTCAAAGCGTTTATCCGTCGCAGAAGGATTGCGTCTGGATGATAAAACAGAACGGAGGCGGGATCTGTGACCACGAAGTTGGAACAGGTAAAACACTGATAATGTGTATTGCAGCGCATGAAATGAAGCGTCTGAACTTGGCGCACAAGCCGATGATTATCGGCTTGAAGGCGAACGTGGCGGAGATAGTAGCCACTTATCAGGCGGCATATCCTAATGCGAGGATTCTCTACGCTTCGGAAAAGGATTTCTCGACTGCCAACCGCGTGCGTTTTTTCAACAACATCAAGAACAACGACTACGATTGCGTCATCATGTCGCACGACCAGTTCGGCAAGATACCACAGTCGCCGGAGTTGCAACAGCGCATCCTGCAAGCGGAGCTTGACACGGTGGAGGAAAACCTTGAAGTGCTGCGGCAGCAGGGCAAGAACGTGTCGCGGGCGATGCTGAAAGGATTGGAGAAACGCAAGCACAACCTTGTGGCGAAGTTGGAGAAAGTGGAACACGCCATCAAATCCCGCACGGATGACGTAGTGGACTTCAAGCAGATGGGCATCGACCACATCTTCATTGACGAGAGCCACCAATTCAAGAACTTGACTTTCAACACCCGGCATGACCGTGTGGCGGGGTTGGGAAACTCGGAAGGAAGCCAGAAAGCCCTGAATATGCTTTTTGCCATACGAACTATACAGGAGCGCACGGACAAGGACTTGGGGGCTACGTTCCTGTCCGGCACAACCATTTCCAACAGTCTGACGGAATTGTACCTGCTCTTCAAGTATCTGCGTCCGAAGGAATTGGAAAGGCAGGATATCCGATGCTTCGACGCATGGGCGGCAATTTTCGCCAAAAAGACAACCGACTTCGAGTTCAACGTGACGAACAATGTGGTTCAGAAGGAGCGTTTCCGATATTTCATCAAAGTGCCGGAGCTTGCCGCCTTCTACAACGAGATTACCGATTACCGCACGGCGGAGGACGTGGGTGTGGATCGTCCGCGTAAGAACGAGATACTGCATCACATACCTCCCACGCCCGACCAAGAGTATTTCATCAAACAGCTGATGCAGTTCGCCAAGACGGGTGACGCCACGCTGCTGGGCAGACCGCCCCTGTCGGAAACGGAGGAGAAGGCGAAGATGCTTATCGCCACCGATTACGCGCGGAAGATGGCTCTCGACATGCGCATGATAGACCCGCATTATGAGGACCACCCCGACAACAAGGCTTCCCACTGCGCCAAGACGATTGCGGAGTATTACCACAAATACGACGCGCAGAAAGGCACGCAGTTCGTGTTCTCGGATCTGGGAACATACCAGCCGGGCGACGGATGGAACGTGTACAGCGAGATAAAGCGGAAGCTGACGGAGGACTACGGCATCCCGGCAAGCGAGGTGCGCTTCATTCAGGAGTGCAAGACCGACAAGGCACGCAAGGGGGTGATAGACGCCATGAACGCCGGAACGGTGCGCGTGCTGTTCGGTTCCACTTCCATGCTCGGAACGGGTGTGAACGCGCAGAAACGGTGTGTCGCAATCCATCATTTGGATACGCCGTGGCGTCCATCCGACCTGCAACAGCGTGACGGACGCGGAGTTAGGGCGGGCAACGAGATTGCCAAGCGTTTTGCCGGGAACAATGTGGATGTCATCATCTACGCGGTGGAAAAGTCGTTGGACAGCTACAAGTTCAACCTGCTGCACTGCAAGCAGACGTTCATCTCGCAGCTCAAAAGCGGGGCGATGGGCGCACGTACCATCGATGAGGGGGCTATGGACGAGAAATCGGGCATGAACTTCTCGGAGTACATGGCGTTGCTCTCCGGCAATACCGACCTTTTGGACAAGGCGAAACTGGAGAAGCGTATCGCATCGCTTGAAGGGGAACGCAAGTCGTTCAACAAGGGCAAGCGCGATTCGGAGTTCAAGCTGGAAGCCAAGACGGGGGAACTGCGCAACAACACGGCTGTCATCGAAGCCATGACGGAGGACTGGAACCGTTTTCTTTCCGTTGTGCAGACTGATAAGGAAGGTAGTCGCCTTAATATTGTCAAGGTGGACGGCGTGGATTCAACCGACGAAAAAGTTATTGGAAAGCGTTTGCAGGAGATAGCCAAGAACGCCACGACGGGCGGTTTGTACAAGCCTGTCGGGGAGATTTACGGTTTCCCGATAATGGTGGTCAGCGAGAGGATACTCAAAGAGGGGCTGGAATTTACCGACAATCGCTTCGTGGTGGAAGGGAATTACAAATACACCTATAACAACGGGCATCTGGCGATGGCTGACCCGGTAGCCGCCGCACGTAATTTCCTGAATGCATTGGAGAGGATTCCGTCCATCATCGACCAGTATAAGGCGAAGAACGAGGTGCTGGAAAAGGAGGTTCCGCAGTTGCAGGAGATAGCGGGCAAGGTGTGGAAGAAAGAGGACGAACTGAAACAGTTGAAGTCCGAACTTGCCGCGCTTGACCGCAAGATACAGTTGGAGCTTGCGCCGCCCGCGCAGGAAGTCACCGAAAAAGAAAAGAACGGGCAGGAGATCAAGCCAGATGCGGAAGGTGTACGGAGCATATCGCCACAACAAACCGATGATGTCCCGCAGATTCGCAGCCCGATGGATAAACGAAGTCCGTCTGGCAATTTCATTGCCAATCATATCATTATCGGGCGTCCGGGTTTTCAGTTTAAGGATGAAAACCGATCGAAAGGGATAAAAATTTAAAATTATGAATTTTATATAAAATATTAATAGGGGCTATCCAAAAGGTCTAAAAGTAAATCTTATCCCCTCTGCAAGTATCTGTAGAAGAGTGATTGCAAGAATTTCTTTCTTTTTGGGCAGCCTCTATTAAATTTATTTATTCTTTCTTGATTTATGTTTATAAACATTATACCAAAAACATTCCAACTAACCTTGTTTATGTTTTGTCAGCCACCATTTGCACAACCATATTTGACTCCCAAAGAGAGTGAATTCGATAAGATAACTTGCTGCATACCCACAATAAGGGGCTAAATAGAATACGAATGGGAAATAGATAACAGTACCGACAACAGATTGCGTTATGTAGTTGGTTAAACTCATTTTACCATAAAGCTGTAATGTGGAAACCGCTTTTTTGACACGTTCCTTATGACACAATAATATGAACGAGAATATTTCTACAGAATCATCAGTAAAACAGAAAAAAATACTAATTTTGTTTTTGATGATCATTTCAAAAGGAATTAGAAAAAATGTCTAATTCTAACTTATAGAGGAAAAAGCAACAATTAAATATTAAAGAATAAAAGATACGAAAAATATGACGCCAAAAGAGATACTACAAGAATGGATTGACTGCTTCAACGCCGCCGATGCAGTCGCTTTGGCAAACTTATACGCTCAGGATGCCATAAACCATCAAGTCGCAAACACCCCGGTTATAGGAAAAACAGCTATCCATAAAATGTTTGTAAATGAATTTGCAACCTCAAAAATGGTTTGTATTGTTGAGCATATATTCGAGGATGGAGAATGGGCTATCATGGAATGGAAAGATCCGCTCGGGTTGCGAGGATGCGGATTCTTCCATGTGCAAAACGATAAAATCGTTTTCCAAAGAGGTTATTGGGATAAGCTCAGCTTTCTCAAACAGCACGGTTTAACCGTAGAGAATAGTGATAAAAATCCAAACACATAACACCGTCCGATATGGGAATCATCATTCATTCTTTAGAGTCCGTTTCTTTCAAAGATTTGTATGCGGCATTCTCATCCGCATTCAAAGATTATGATTTCTCTTTGAATGCGGATGAATTGCGACGCATGCTCGACCGACGAGGATACAATCCACAACTATCTTTCGGAGCATTTTTCGAAGGACGGCTGATTTCTTTTGTGTTTAACGGAACAGGCATGTACAACAACATCTTGACGGCCTATGACACAGGGACGGGAACCGTACCTTCATTCCGGGGATTACACCTAACCCAAAAAATATTCACTTTCAGCCTCGAATTGATATATCAACAAGGAGTTCGGCAATATGTACTGGAAGTTTTGCAACACAATCACAAAGCAATAAAAATATATCGCAAATTAGGCTTTGAAACACAGAGAAATTTCAACTACTACTCTGCCAAACTGAGCGATATTGTTCCTGTATTGCAAGTAAACCATACCGCATGTCGCATACTCCCATCGGATTTAAAAAACTGCCTTAACCAAACGGCCTGGTTCGATTTTCATCCTTCATGGCAAAATGACAGGGCTTCACTGGAACGCGGAATCGACAATTTGGACATATTGGGAGCTTATGAAAGAGAAGAACTTGTCGGATTTGTTATCTTTGAACCGGCATCAGGCGATATTTCATCCCTCGCAGTTGCAAAAGATTACCGGCGTAAAGGAATAGGTAAGTCCTTGCTTAAAAGTGCTGTCAGTCATTTTCAAAGCGATGTACTCAAATTTACTAATGTTGATTGCGATTGTGAATCAGTCACTGGTTTCTTGTCATCATTAGGACTTACCCCAAAAGGACAACAGTTTGAAATGGTCAGAAAAATTTAACCTACATTTATATGAATAGCCCTCATCATCAAATAACGGTTCTCAGCTATACGCAGGCAGGGATTTTAACCACTGAACTTCCTACGAAGAACTGAACTTTAAATTTACCACTTAACTGTCCTACGAAGCACGAAAGCCCTGCTTGCGTATAGGTGATGTTATGCGGTCGGTTTTCATTTTCTCTTCTTTCTCGTTAATTTGTCAAGCAAAGTTACTAAATTTGCAGTCAAGCAATTTCAATTTTTGAATTATGTATTTCAGCAGACCTTGGACTTCTATCTAAGTGATAGGCAGTCCTGAAAATTCCAATCTCTTTTAGGTCAAGACAATTAGTCTATGGGTTTCGTGTACCGACTTTTTTGTAAAGGCGTTACGTTGTCATAGTTGCTCTGTCGGGTAATACTGTCTATTCACTTCTCCACGATTTGAATTCAAGTATTCACCTGTAAGAAGTTACTAAACCTGTTGGCGGAATTAATTTAGTGCATACTTAATTCTGCCAATGGGCTTGTCGTTAATGAAGTTTACGTATTGCAGAATGGTAAGTGCACTATTTTTGCCAATGATTCTGGCAAACAAACCATTCGTTATTTTCGCGTAGTTCCTGATGACCAAGAACTGGTCTGTAAGTTGTGAGAATATTGTCTCAATCCTCTTTCTTGCCTTTGCAAACGGAATGAATGTCGGTTTCCAATCCTTTTGGTTGAGCCGATACGGACACTCCAGTCTTATGTGTGCGGTTTCGAACAAGTCAAGCTGTACGTCAGCTCCAATATACCCTTTGTCACCATAGATGCTACAGTCGTGATAAGTATGTTTTACATCCTTCATATAATGGAGGTCAGCCACACTTGCCTTTGACAGATCATAGGAATGGATAACTCCACTTAACCCACAGAGAGCGTGTAACTTATAACCAAAATAATACGTGTTCTGCGAAGCACAGAAGCCGAAGTCGGGAGCTTGCGAGAAATTGCCGGCACGCCCCATCTTGCAACGTTTTCCTCTTGCAACCCTACAGACCTCTATCGGCTTGGAGTCAACAAAGAATTGTTCCTCTCCGCCATCCATTTCCATGGCAATCCGCTTGCGCAGTTCCTCACACAGGCCTGACGTTTTCTTCCTGCGGTCATTGAACTGTCTCCTTGATATGAGATTGGGAATGCTGTCCTTGTATTCTTGCAATTTATAGTCGAACAACCACTTCTCACTATCAATGCTCTCGGTCTCTGCCGTCAGGGATAGCGCCACCACTTCCAAATCCGAAAACTTGGGAACAGGACCACGACGTGGAACATTACCCGAATCATTGACGAGATTTTCAGAGAATTGCTTGCATATCTCAAGTATTTTGACGAATTTTGCATAAAGGTTGTACATACGATGGTTTGAACTTAATGTTTTAATCACCACTAAGTTACTAAAAATCAGCGACATGTACAACTTTTTACTCATATTTATCAACTTAAATTAATTCCGCCAACGGGTTTACTAATGACAAAAAAGAAATTGCCCGTTCGTTTTACGGGTCAGCACTTTACTATTGATAAAGTGCTAATAAAAGATGCAATAAGACAAGCAAATATAAGTAATCAGGATACGGTTTTAGATATTGGGGCAGGCAAGGGGTTTCTTACTGTTCATTTATTAAAAATCGCCAACAATGTTGTTGCTATTGAAAACGACACAGCTTTGGTTGAACATTTACGAAAATTATTTTCTGATGCCCGAAATGTTCAAGTTGTCGGTTGTGATTTTAGGAATTTTGCAGTTCCGAAATTTCCTTTCAAAGTGGTGTCAAATATTCCTTATGGCATTACTTCCGATATTTTCAAAATCCTGATGTTTGAGAGTCTTGGAAATTTTCTGGGAGGTTCCATTGTCCTTCAGTTAGAACCTACACAAAAGTTATTTTCGAGGAAGCTTTACAATCCATATACCGTTTTCTATCATACTTTTTTTGATTTGAAACTTGTCTATGAGGTAGGTCCTGAAAGTTTCTTTCCACCGCCAACTGTCAAATCAGCCCTGTTAAACATTAAAAGAAAACAGTTATTTTTTGATTTTAAGTTTAAAGCCAAATACTTAGCATTTATTTCCTGTCTGTTAGAGAAACCTGATTTATCTGTAAAAACAGCTTTAAAGTCGATTTTCAGGAAAAGTCAGGTCAGGTCAATTTCGGAAAAATTCGGTTTAAACCTTAATGCTCAAATTGTTTGTTTGTCTCCAAGTCAATGGGTAAACTGTTTTTTGGAAATGCTGGAAGTTGTCCCTGAAAAATTTCATCCTTCGTAGTTCAAAGTCGGGTGGTTGTCAAGATGATTTTTCTGGTTTGGTGTCGTCTTTTAAGCTGCCGCATAACAAATTAATAATACCAAATAAAAATACGTATAGATTAAAAAAGTTCTTTGTGCTTTTGTCAGGGAACTTTTTTTTCGTAAATTTGCGTTCAATTATGCGGCAGTAATAATATACATATTAATACGAGTTAGTAATCCTGTAGTTCTCATATGCTACGAGGAGGTATTAAAAGGTGCGTTTCGACAATGCATCTACTGTAGTATATTATTGCTTAATCCAAATGAATATTATAAATTTAGGAATTCTTGCTCACATTGATGCAGGAAAAACTTCCGTAACCGAGAATCTGCTGTTTGCCAGTGGAGCAACGGAAAAGTGCGGCCGTGTGGATAATGGTGACACCATAACGGACTCTATGGATATAGAAAAACGTAGAGGAATTACTATTCGGGCTTCTACGACATCTATTGTTTGGAATGGTGTGAAATGCAATATCATTGACACTCCGGGACACATGGATTTTATTGCAGAGGTGGAGCGGACATTCAAAATGCTTGATGGAGCAGTCCTCATCTTATCCGCAAAGGAAGGCATACAAGCGCAGACAAAGTTGCTGTTCAGTACTTTACAAAAGCTGCAAATCCCGACAATTATATTTATCAATAAGATTGACCGTGCCGGTGTGAATTTGGAGCGTTTGTATATGGATATAAAAACAAATCTGTCGCAAGATGTCCTGTTTATGCAAACTGTTGTCGATGGATCGGTTTATCCGGTTTGCTCCCAAACATATATAAAGGAAGAATACAAAGAATTTGTATGCAACCATGACGACGATATATTAGAACGATATTTGGCGGATAGCGAAATTTCACCGGCTGATTATTGGAATACGATAATCGCTCTTGTGGCAAAAGCCAAAGTCTATCCGGTGCTACATGGATCAGCAATGTTCAATATCGGTATCAATGAGTTGTTGGACGCCATTTCTTCTTTTATACTTCCTCCGGCATCAGTCTCAAACAGACTTTCAGCTTATCTCTATAAGATAGAGCATGACCCCAAAGGGCATAAAAGAAGTTTTCTTAAAATAATTGACGGAAGTCTGAGACTTCGAGACGTTGTAAGAATCAACGATTCGGAAAAATTCATCAAGATTAAAAATCTAAAGACTATTTATCAGGGCAGAGAGATAAATGTTGATGAAGTGGGTGCCAATGATATCGCGATTGTAGAAGATATAGAAGATTTTCGAATCGGAGATTATTTAGGTGCTAAACCTTGTTTGATTCAAGGATTATCTCATCAGCATCCCGCCCTCAAATCTTCTGTCCGACCAGACAAGCCCGAAGAGAGAAGCAAGGTGATATCCGCTCTGAATACATTGTGGATTGAAGACCCGTCTTTGTCCTTTTCCATAAACTCATATAGTGATGAATTGGAAATCTCGTTATATGGTTTGACCCAAAAGGAAATCATACAGACATTGCTGGAAGAACGATTTTCCGTAAAGGTCCATTTTGATGAGATCAAGACTATCTACAAAGAACGACCTATAAAAAAGGTCAATAAGATTATTCAGATCGAAGTACCACCCAACCCTTACTGGGCCACAATAGGGCTGACTCTTGAACCCTTACCGTTAGGGGCAGGGTTGCAAATCGAAAGTGACATCTCCTATGGTTATCTGAACCATTCTTTTCAAAATGCCGTTTTTGAAGGGATTCGTATGTCTTGCCAATCTGGTTTACATGGATGGGAAGTGACAGATCTGAAAGTAACTTTTACTCAAGCCGAGTATTATAGCCCGGTAAGTACACCTGCTGATTTCAGACAGCTGACCCCTTATGTCTTCAGGCTGGCTTTGCAACAGTCAGGTGTGGACATTCTCGAACCGATGCTCTGTTTTGAGTTGCAGATACCCCAAGTAGCGAGTTCCAAAGCTATTACAGATTTGCAAAAACTGATGTCTGAGATTGAAGACATCAGTTGTAATAATGAGTGGTGTCATATTAAAGGGAAAGTTCCATTAAATACAAGTAAAGACTATGCCTCAGAAGTAAGTTCGTACACTAAGGGCTTAGGCATTTTTATGGTTAAGCCATGTGGGTATCAAATAACAAAAGACGGTTATTCTGATAATATCCGCATGAACGAAAAAGATAAACTTTTATTCATGTTCCAAAAATCAATGTCATTAAAATAATGGAGCGGTCAGGAAATTTCTATAAGGCAATACGGTTGGGATATATACTTATCTCCATTCTTATCGGATGTATGGCATATAATAGCCTCTATGAATGGCAGGAGATAGAAGCATTAGAACTTGGCAATAAAAAAATAGACGAGCTCCGAAAAGAAATAAACAATATCAATATTCAAATGATAAAATTTTTCTCTATTGGGTGAAACAATACTGGAATGGAACGATAAAGATATCGAGCATTACCATGCACGGCGTATGGCAATGGACAGTATGCTCTGCCGTTTCAAGGCCACCTATCCAGCAGAGCGCATCGATAGTGTGCGCAGTCTTTTAGAGGATAAGGAACGACAGATGTTCCAGATAGTCCGGTTAATGGATGAACAACAATCTATTAACAAGAAGATAGCCAATCAAATTCCGGTTATTGTACAGAAAAGTGTGCAGGAACAGTCCAAAAAGCCAAAACGAAAAGGTTTCTTAGGCATATTCGGCAAAAAAAAGGAAGTAACTCCAGCAGTATCAACCACTATCCTTCATTCGGTCAATAGAAACGTAATCAGCGAACAGAAAGTGCAGGATCGCCAATTGTCGGAACAAGCCGACAGCCTTGCAGCTCGTAATGCAGAACTTAACAGACAACTGCAAGAATTGATTTGCCAAATAGAAGAAAAGGTACAAACCGAACTGCAAAGCCGGGAAAACGAAATAGTTGCCATGCGTGAAAAGTCATTTATGCAAGTAGGCGGTTTAATGGGATTCGTTCTTCTATTGTTGTTAATTTCCTACATCATCATACATCGTGATGCAAAAAGCATTAAACAATACAAGCACAAGACAACTGATTTGATAAGGCAACTGGAACAATCCGTACAACGGAACGAGGCACTGATAACGTCAAGGAAGAAGGCGGTACATACTATCACCCATGAACTGCGCACACCGCTGACAGCAATAACAGGCTATGCCGGACTGATACGGAAAGAACAGTGTGAGGATAAGTCCGGGCAGTATATCCAAAACATACTGCAATCCTCCGACCGTATGCGGGATATGCTTAACACTTTGCTTGACTTCTTCCGCCTGGACAACGGCAAGGAACAGCCCCGTCTGTCACCCTGCCGGATTTCAGCAATCACGCACACACTTGAAACGGAGTTCATGCCTGTTGCCGTGAACAAAGGGCTGTCCTTGTCCGTGAAGACTGGACACGATGCCATTGTATTGACCGACAAAGAGCGAATAATACAAATCGGGAATAACCTGCTGTCAAACGCTGTCAAGTTCACAGAAGAAGGCGGTGTTTCTTTGATTACTGAATATGATAATGGAGTTCTGACACTGGTCGTTGAAGATACAGGTACAGGCATGACAGAAGAGGAACAGAAACAAGCGTTCGGTGCGTTTGAACGTCTATCAAATGCCGCCGCAAAGGAGGGTTTCGGGCTTGGGCTTGCCATAATGCGTAATATTGTGTCGATGCTTGGCGGAACAATCCGTTTAGACAGCAAGAAAGGGAAAGGCAGTCGTTTCACAGTTGAAATTTCTATGCAGGAAGCTGAAGAACAGCTTGGATATACAAGCAATACACCTGTTTATCATAACAATAAATTCCATGATGTTGTCGCCATTGACAATGATGAGGTATTACTTCTGATGCTGAAAGAGATGTATTCCCAAGAAGGAATACACTGCGACACTTGCACCGATGCTGCGGCACTGATGGAAATGATACGCCAGAAAGAATACAGCCTGTTGCTGACAGACTTGAATATGCCCGATATAAACGGTTTCGAATTGCTGGAACTGTTGCGTTCGTCCAACGTGGGCAATTCACCAACAATCCCGGTGGTTGTGGCAACCGCTTCGGGCAGTTGTAACAAAGGGGAACTATTGGCAAAAGGCTTTGCCGGATGCCTGTTCAAACCGTTCTCCATATCGGAACTGATGGAGGTTTCCGACAGGTGTGCCATAAAAGCGACACCGGACGGGAAACCGGACTTTTCCGCCTTATTGTCCTATGGCAATGAAGCCGTCATGCTGGAAAAGTTGATAACTGAAACAGAAAAGGAAATGCAGGCGGTACGGGATGCAGCAAAAGAAAAAGACCTGCAAAAGCTGGATTCCCTGATCCACCACCTGCGCAGTTCGTGGGAGGTGCTCCGTGCCGACCAACCGCTGAATGTACTTTACGGATTGCTTCGTGGCGATGCTCTCCCGGATGGTGAAGCGTTAAGCCATGCCGTGACTGCCGTGCTGGATAAGGGAGTGGAAATAATACGGTTGGCAGAAGAGGAAAGGAGAAAATACGAAGATGAATAAGACAAAAATAATTGTGGTGGAAGACAACATCGTGTATTGCGAATATGTCTGCAATATGCTGTCACGGGAGGGCTACCGCAATATGAAGGCTTACCACCTCTCAACCGCGAAGAAACATCTGCAACAGGCAACAGATAATGATATCGTGGTTGCCGACCTGCGTCTGCCTGACGGCAGTGGCATAGACCTTTTGTGCTGGATGCGAAAGGAGGGAAAGATGCAGCCCTTCATCATTATGACCGACTACGCCGAAGTTAATACCGCCGTGGAAAGCATGAAACTCGGCTCGATAGACTATATTCCCAAACAGCTTGTGGAGGATAAACTTGTCCCCCTGATCCGTTCCATACTGAAAGAACGTCAGGCAGGACAACGCCGTATGCCTATATTCGCCCGTGAAGGTTCCGCCTTTCAGAAAATCATGCACCGCATAAGGCTGGTAGCCGCCACCGATATGAGCGTGATGATATTTGGTGAGAACGGCACGGGCAAGGAGCATATTGCCCACCTGTTGCATGACAAGAGCAAACGTGCAGGCAAGCCATTTGTGGCGGTGGACTGCGGTTCACTCTCCAAAGAGCTTGCACCGTCGGCTTTCTTCGGACACGTCAAAGGTGCATTTACAGGTGCGGACAATGCCAAGAAAGGATATTTCCATGAGGCGGAAGGCGGCACGTTGTTTCTGGACGAGGTAGGAAACCTCGCGTTGGAAACCCAACAGATGTTGCTCCGTGCCATACAGGAGAGGCGGTATCGCCCGGTCGGAGACAAGGCAGACCGGAATTTCAATGTCCGCATCATCGCTGCTACCAATGAAGATTTGGAGGTATCGGTGAATGAAAAGCGTTTTCGGCAGGATCTTCTGTACCGCCTGCACGACTTCGGGATAACCGTTCCTCCGTTGCGTGACTGTCAAGAAGACATTATGCCGCTGGCAGAGTTCTTCCGTGATATGGCAAACAGAGAGCTGGAGTGTAGCGTGAGCGGGTTCAGTTCCGAAGCACGTAAAGCGTTGCTGACACACGCATGGCCGGGCAACGTGCGGGAACTTCGGCAGAAAGTTATGGGTGCTGTATTGCAGGCGCAGGAAGGTGTTGTCATGAAAGAGCATCTGGAACTTGCCGTGACGAAACCAACCTCACCTGTCAGTTTCGCCCTGCGAAACGACGCGGAAGACAAGGAGCGGATTTTGCGTGCGTTGAAACAGGCGAACGGAAACCGAAAGGTTGCCGCCGAACTGCTCGGAATAGGACGTACTACGCTGTACAGCAAGCTGGAAGAGTATGGGTTGAAATACAAATTCAGGCAATCATAGCCGGTAATTCACTGAATTTAGCTATCTTTGCATGAACATTTGAAGGTAAACGGCGATTGGGGAGCCTTTCGCCGCCGATATATAACATAAGACCGCAAGGTGTTTCTAATGGAAATCTGGAAAATTGACATTAACAGGAACTATTGCGTGATTGCTTATGCTATGCCTACGCATAGCGTGCATTCACCTATTCCTGTTAGGGCATTCCAGAGCCTCCATTAGAAGTAGTGTGGATTGCACGCTACTTTTTTGCTCCTTGCCCAACGAAAGAAAAAGGCTATGGGTAAAGTTCAGATTCTTGCCGTCCTCACGATGGACGGGTGTCATTCTTCAGAATTATATGGCAAAGCGTATGAGGATTTACGCCTTGACCGCTGCGATATTGACAAAATAAGGGAAAACGCGCTTTACCATGTCACGCCGGACTACTCCATCTCCATGCTGGACGAATGGCGGAAAGACAATACCAACATCTGCTATCTCGCAGAAGCCACTCCCGATAATTCGGACTATATCAACGGGCTGTTGCGTATGCGGGTGGTGGATGAGATTATTCTATATACCGTGCCTTTCATATCGGGAACGGGACGGCATTTCTTCAAGTCGGCACTACCTGAAGCACGCTGGACACTCTCCTCACAAAAGAGTTATTCCAATGGAGTGTACCGGAGCATCTACACACGCATGGAAACCATGAAATAGCCGGAATGTTCCATAGGAGAACACTTTTATAATCCGTTTAATAAAGCAATGTTCTGAAAAAGAACATTTTAAGACTGCCATAATTCATGCCGGATAAAAAACATCAATTATTATTGCGCTGAAATCCAGTACGTTGTAAAGACCGTGCCGGATTTTTTGCTTTTTGGTCGCGATTTTTGCCAATATTATTCATGTGCGCATACCGAAAACAGAGTGTAAAATTTCAAAATTGACAGGACATGAATTATTTTTTATTGGCGGAAACCGATTTCTTCCGCCAGATAAACGAAGCCGGGGACTGCAATATGGAAAAAGCATACACGGCTTTCGCCACCCAAGTGATCGAACTGTGTATCGGCAGCCCGGACACGAACCGGACCATCATCGCGTTGGCTTACATCGAAATCGAATTACAGCATCATCCCGTGCGTAACCTTCCCGAAGAAAAGAAGGAAATAGCCAACTATGTCAGCAAGGCTCTCTCTTTCGTAAGGAAGATGCAGAAGTTTCTTGCCGCTCCCCAAGTGCCGCCACGAATCCCCATCCAAACATCCACCGACAACACAAACGAAAATACCGCCTCACCCTTGCAATGGACGGGCAACGCCATCGATCTCGTGGAACTGATCTACGGCATCAACGAGATGGGCTGTATCAACAACGGCAATATGCCGCTCAAACAGCTCGCCCCACTCCTGTACAAGATATTCGGTGTGGAATCAAAGGACTGTTACCGTTTCTACATCGACATCAAACGCCGGAAGAACGAGAGCCGCACCTATTTCCTTGACAAAATGCAGGAAAAACTGAACGAGAAGATGCTCCGTGATGAAGAGATGGAGCGCATGAGAAGATAAACAAAGAATACCTGAAGAAAATAATGGGCGGAACAAGTTTGACACTTTGCTCCGCCCGTTTTCATTGTACCCCGTCAGCTCTGTTATTTCTGCTGTAACAGATGTTTCAGATTTTCGTCGTTGGCAATCCGTTCCAGTTCCTCCTGAACAATCTGCTTGACTTCCTCCTTGATTCGCCTGTAATTCTCCTGCACCGTTTCCTTCATGCGGTCGTTACCTTTTTCGTCCGTGAAGTCGGTAATGACGGGTATCTTCTTGTAGGCTTTTTCCTCGCGCTTCACCTTCTCGGCATCCACGACAATCTCACAGTGAAAAATCTTCTGTTCGATACGCTCGTTGAAGTTATCGGACACAGAACCGACAAACATTCCCTGCGTCAAGCCGGAAATCTTGCTGGGCGGGATAAGCGCGTCCATCTGCGTATTGATGGAGGTGGAAACATCCTGTCGGTTGATGGATATGGACTGCCGTTTCTGCAAGACCTTTCCAAAACGTTCGGATAGCGTCTTGGCGGTTTCACCCACCACCTGCCCGGAGAAGATATTGCCGACGGTATTCATTACGACTTTGGCTTCCTTATCGCCATAGTCGCGTACCAACTGGCTGAAATCCTGAAAGCCCAGACACACGGCAACCTTGTTGCTTCGTGCGGTGGCGATAAGGTTGTCCAGCCCCTTGAAATATATCGTCGGTAGTTCATCTATAATAACCGACGACTTCAGCATCCCCTTCTTGTTTATGAGCTTTACGATACGGGAGTTATACAGACCGAGTGCCGCACCGTAAATATTCTGACGGTCGGGATTGTTACCCACGCACAGGATTTTCGGCTCTTCGGGATTGTTTATGTCCAGCGTAAACTCGCTGTCCGACATTACCCAATAGAGTTGCGGGGAAATCATTCGCGAGAGCGGAATTTTTGCACTTGCTATCTGCCCTTGAAGCTGCTCAGCCGCCCCACCGAGCCAAGCATCCATGAATGGTGATAGGTAGTTTTCAAGTTCGGGATATGAGGAAAGAATCGGGAAAATATCCTCGTAACGACGGTTCAAAAACTCAATGGCATGGGGAAACGTGCAATACTTACCACCCTTATAGATTTTGAGATACCATATAATGCTGGCAAACAGAATAATAGGTGATTCCACAAAGAAGTCGCCCTGCTTCTGCACCCACGTTTTATTGAGATTGAGCATAATCGTGTACGCACTCTCGTAAGCATCTGTAATATCCTCCATGAAGTCCGGGTGGATAGGATTACAACGGTGTGAGCGTCGCGGGTCGTCAAAGTTTATCACATAGAACTTCGGCTTCACCTTGTAGCCCTCCGGGTGGTTCAGCAGATGGTTGTAGGCAATAGTTGAAAGGTCGGGATATTTGAAGTCATAAATGTATTGACTAAATCCCTTTTCAATCTGCTGCTTGATGAAATTATTTACCACCGCATAGGATTTACCACTGCCCGGCGTACCCAACACGATGGAAGCCCTAAATGGATTCACGACATTGATCCAGCCGTTGTTCCAACGCTTTTTGTAGTAAAATCGTGTCGGAAGATTGACCGAATACTCACTTTCAATAAGCCGTGTTTCCTGCATGAAACTCTCGTTTTCGTTATTGAACACATCGTCCATGAGGTTGTGCTTCAACAGACGGCTCATCCACAGACCGCCCATCAACAGGCAGACATAACCTGCGCCAACGGTCAGGATATACAGTCCCGTCACCGCCTCTATCGGTAGCGGCAAAGCCAGTATCCACCAGTTGAGGAAGAACAGCACAAAGCCGACGGCAAGAGCCGTCCAGATTCGTCCCCAAGTGATTTTCTCACCTTTCACGCCCTTTGTCCCCAGACAGGACAGGGCAAGCAGTAGGACGGCAAACAGTTTCGTGTACAGGATGGAACGGAACAGCCCCGCCGTGCGGTTGAAGTTCATCAGGATTCTGTCCACCACACCGATGTCCACACCCCAAAGCCGGATTGCTTCGTAGCAGAACCAGTACACATTCATGACCACTAAAATAATACTCACGGCACGCAGAAAATCCATGATTTTCGCCAATGCCCTCAAATCGTCTTCTTGTTGTGACATACATTGATTTTTTGATTGTTGATATTTTCGATTACATACCCAAGCCCTTGCGCTTCTTCTTTTTCTTCTTGCGCTGCATCGCCCGGATGAAGGCTTCCTCTTCAGCGTCCACTGCCGGACCTTCGGGGGCAAACAGGTTCATGCCACCGGAATGGCTCTCGTATTCCCCACCGGAATAGCCTTGTTTGTCCTCTTGTCCCTCCACCGTAACGGAAAGAGGAATCGGAGGCTGTCCGGCGTAAGGCAGCGTGAAGTGTTCCTGCAAGGCGTTGGCGGAAAGCTCCTTGCCCATGCGTGAGCCGTTCAGCACGCAGCCCGTGCGGTGGTCGATGAACGTAGCTCCGTAGATGCGCCCTTCCTCCGTGTAGAGCAGTACGGTGTCGATGCCCTTCCCTTTGAGCGCGGCTACAAACTTCTCCTTGTCATACGTGCCTTCCAGCACGGAAAGGACGGTGCGTTTCGTCATGTCAGCAAGTTTCCTGTCCTTAATCTCCTGCTTGGAACGGGCAAACTTCTTCTGCACAGCTTCATAGCCAACGGACTTCCCGAACAGTGAGGACTTGAAAGGATTGCCGACCTTGTTGCCCTTATCGTCCGTGACGGAATAGACCAGCCCGTGATACTCGCGTCCGCGCACATTGCCATGCGCTTCCTCAACCGTCATATTATATAAGGAAAGAAGGGCGCGGTATTCGCCCATCGTCTGGAAGCGGTACTGCCCGCTGATAGCCTTGACGATATTTCCTGCCTGCTTCTTCACGTCGCCCGCAGAAGCGTCCACTTTGCGCAGCGGCGTGTCAAGACGGCGGTTCTTGCGTTCCGCGTCGTGCAGCCCGTATTTCCGTTCCAGTTCGCGTGTTATCTGCTTGCTCCGGTAAAAGTTATTCCGGGTGTCTATGCTCCTGCCGTTCTCGTCCACCCTGACCGTCACGATATGCAGATGGTGGCGGTCGATGTCCTCATGCTTGAAAACGAGATACGGCTGGTTGCCGAACCCCATCTTCTCCAGATACTCCAGTGCGATGTCCTGAAGTTCTGTATCCGTCAAAATATCGTCGGGATGCGGATTGAGCGAGATATGTACCACCGGTTTCTCTACCTTCGACCGCACGGGCATCATGCCGAGAAAGTCCTCCATTGCCCGGTGGATGTCCATCGTTCCCGTACCGTCATTGTAGATGCGGTTGGTCGTCAGAAGCCGCCCTTTCGCCTCGTTGATCTTCTCCCCGTTGTAGGCAAGTGCGCCGTACAACGAGTTTCCTATACTGATTTTTGCGACCATTTTTCCTGCATCTCCCTTGAAAGTTCCACAATCTTACGGCTCAGTTTTACGAGTTCGACGGTCTGTTGCTCCAGCTTGTAGAGCAACGCCATCGCCTTTTTCTCGGAAAAATGCAGCCTCAGTTCCTTCACTACTTGGTTGTAATTTGTACCTATTGCGCGGAACTGCGCATGAAAATCGGACAGTTTGGTGTAGTAATCCACCAGCGTCTTGTCCACTTTCAGCACTTTGAACGGCTGTCCGAAGAAGTGCGCCTTCAGGAAAACCGACTTGGCGTAAACGCCTGACTTCTCGAACATGGAGAGGAAACGGTTGTGTTCCTCCTCGTTGAAACGGACGGTGTAGCGGAACACCGCCGGATCGAGTTTGGGATTTCTCCCGCCTTTGTTTCTTCTTTTTTCACTCATATTGCTTTGGATTTAGCGGTTTGACGGCATAAGCCGCCGCTTCGAGGCACAGCACCGCAGGTTTGAGAGGCTTCCCGACTTCGGAGGGTAAGCCCGCCCCCCTGTAAGGGCAAGGCGTTTTCGTGGCTGCTCAAAATGTTTTGAGCGGCTGAAAACATACCTTGCTATGTTCAGGTGAACATAAAAATCCGTCGGGGACGGATTGGGGGAATGCCTTTCAAACTCCGGGCTGCGCCACCTGTGGCGAACCCTGCCGTTCGGGTGCAAAGTTACGCCCTTAACGCGGTATCGGACAGAGGCTTGACCCGGACAATCAATGCCAACCGACGCAACGTGCTGCCACTTGCCGGAGAAGTGATACGGATTCAAAAATATCCTTGTTTATTTGCAGCATGATTCAAGAAACGAACGATTTGAAGATATGGAAAAAGGAACTTTCAGATACCCGGCAAACCGCTTCGGCGGATATTTGCCAAACCGAATATCCGAACCGTCGGATAGCCGGTTTTCCAGTGACGCGGTGATTTATGGATTCAATGACTTCATGACGCAATGCCGTCATTCATCGGTTATCCGAATCCCAGCTTCACCATTGAAGCGGATACGTGACGGACCAATCTGTCAGTGTTTCACGGACGCCGATATGTATATCACCGCTTCCGTACAGGAACAGGAAAACAATTCATCAACCATTAAAAGCAATAGAACCATGAGTAATGAAATCTTCGTTGCATTCGCAACACAAAAGGGAGGTATCGGAAAATCGACCGTCACGGCTCTTGCCGCCAGCTACCTCCACAACGTGCAAGGTCACAATGTTGCCGTCATAGATTGCGACGCCCCGCAGCACAGCATCCACGGGCTGCGCGAACGTGAAACGAAACTTATCGACGAGAGCCTCTATTTCAAGGCACTCGCGTGTGACCACTTCCGCAAAATAAAAAAGAACGCCTATCCGGTCATTGCAAGCGATGCCCTCAACGCCCTTGACGATGCCGAAAGGATGCTTGCCGAAGAAGATGCGAAACCGGACATCGTGTTCTTCGATATGCCGGGAACGCTGAAAAGCAACGGCGTGGTAAAGACCCTCTCACAGATGGATTACATCTTCGCGCCCATGAGTGCCGACCGCTTCGTCGTGGAAAGCACCCTGCAATTCGCCGTGATGTTCCGTGACAACCTCATGACGACGGGACAGGCGAAAACAAAGGGGCTATACCTGTTCTGGACGATGGTGGACGGCAGGGAGAAGAACGGGCTGTACGACCTGTATGAAGATGTGATTGCCGAAATGGGGCTGTCGGTGTTGTCCACCCGCCTGCCCGACAGCAAGAAGTTCCGGCGCGACCTCTCGGAAGAGCGCAAGAGCGTTTTCCGCTCGACCATCTTCCCGATGGACGCATCCCTGCTGAAAGGGAGCGGCATCCGTGAGTTCTCGGAAGAGATAAGCCGTATCATCAAACCTCAATGAGCATGGGCAGCAGGAAAGTGAACACCGAAGGCATCGACGAGGAACTGTTGATAGCCTCCATCGGCAGACGCAAGCAGGACGGGACCCTGTACCGCGCACAGGAGCCGCCCGTGCCTGCCCCCGAAGAAGAGAGCGTCCCGGAAACGGAACCACCGCCCACGGCATCCCCGTCAAGGGAGAAGGTGCAGAAAGACACCGCCCGCCGCAAACGGCAGGAGGACGACTATTCCGGTCTGTTCCTCCGCCGCAACGAGATAAAGACACGCCAGTGCGTCTATATCAGCCGCGACGTACACAGCAAGATTCTTAAAATCGTGAACGACATCGCCGGACGGGAAATATCGGTAGGCGGCTACGTGGACACCGTGTTGCGCCAACATCTGGAACAGCACAAGGAGAAAATAAACGAACTGTACAAGAAACAACGTGAAGATTTAATATGAATATGGATATGAATCAGGAAAAGAACCAGAAAAACAGAAGTCCGCACCATGACGGCGGAGGTATGCTTGCCCAAGTGCAGGCGAGTGTGGAAATCCTGTCGCCCGTGCCGGTAAGCGGCAAATGCGGAGAAAAGGACTATGAACGGCTTTTCATCCGTGAACCCGAAGTAAAGGCACGCGAGGGGAAGATGGCATACGTGCGCCCGGAGTATCACGACCGCATCATGCGCATAACCCGTGTAATCGGGCATGACAGATTATCGCTGTCCGCCTATATCGACCATGTGCTTACACACCACTTCAACCAGTGCGAAGAGGCGATAAAGAGCCTTTACGCCCGGAATTACGACGCAGTATTTTAATCATCAAAAAGAAAAAGAAATGAGTAGAAAAAAGAATGATTATCGCGCCTTCCTGAAAAAATCAGGCTTCAAGGCAAGGGAAGGAAAACAAGTGTCCATCAGCAAAGAGACCCATGACAAGGTTGCCATGATTGTCCGCTGGCTGGGTGATGGTGAAGTCACAATGGCCGACTTCACTGAGAACGTGGTACGCGAGTTTCTCCGTACACACCGTGACGAACTGAACCGTATGTTGAACGCACTCCCCAGAATAGATTTATGAGCATGACGATGATTCTCCTGACCGTATCGGTCGGCTGCAACCTATGGTTCCTGTTCCTGCTGCTCTACGACCGCATCATGGAAACGAGATTCGTCCGCTTCCTTAAAGGCATTGCCGGGCTATGGCGGTCATTGGGCGGCACGGAGGTAAAGCAGGAAATGATACGGGAAACACCTCCCGCAGAAACATCGGACATCATCGGCAAAAGCCGTTTCAAGATGGCATCAACCCGGACAACCGCTGCCATACCGATGCAAGAAGCCGCCACTTCGGAAAAAGGCATTGAGCTGTCGGAGGAAGAGGCTACTTTTGACGATGGAAACACGGAAACCGTGTCCCGTCCGGCACAAGTCCCGGAGGAAAAACTCGATGAAACCTTCACGAGCATCCCGCCTTCGGAACTGGAGTTCGGGGAGGATGAACCGGAGGACGGAACGCCCGACACACCAAGAGCTACGGGGAGCAGTTTTGACGAGATAGACGATGCGGTCAGGGCTGCCAAGAACCCGGAAGCGACAAAGAAGGAATGTGAGCGTGCGGCAAAGGTCTTCTCCGATATGGAAGGAACGGAACTGTACGAGAAACTGATGTCCGGCTCAACTGAAATGAGCATCCGCATCAAGGGGCTTATCGAAGTCCGGCTGAAGAAACCGAAAAAGGAATTTACCGTACCCGACAACATTGACGAGTTCAATATTCGGGACTATGTATAACGACTAAAAAAGAGTGGAAATGAAAACGTAAGACGGCATCAACCATGCGCACGGCAGTACAAGGTACAGCCAACCCGCAACGGACAGCCCCAAGTCCGTAGAAACAAACGGGCTACCACTAAAACCAAAGTAAAGTAATCAAGTATCAACCGCCCGAAAAAGGACTATCCACCCTTTGGACGGCACAAAAAAAAGAACAGTTTATGAACAAGAACATCAGACAAAAGTTCATCATCTCTGCGGCACTCATGATTGCCGCAACCGCTTCTGCTTTCGCACAAGGAAACGGTCTGGCAGGCATCAACGAAGCCACCTCTATGGTCTCAAGCTATTTTGACCCAGGCACGAAATTAATTTACGCCATCGGCGCGGTGGTCGGGCTTATCGGCGGCGTGAAAGTCTATGGCAAGTTCTCGTCCGGCGACCCCGACACGAGCAAGACAGCCGCCTCATGGTTCGGGGCTTGCATCTTCCTGATTGTCGCCGCCACCATCCTGCGTTCATTCTTCCTTTAATAAACAATGTATGGCTGAATACCCGATAAACAAGGGTATCGGCCGTCCGGTAGAGTTCAAGGGCTTGAAGGCTCAGTACCTCTTCATCTTCTGCGGAGGTCTGCTGGCTCTCTTCGTCTTGTTCGTCATACTCTACATGGTCGGCATCGACCAGTGGATATGTATCGGCTTCGGCGCGGCATCGTCTTCCGTCCTCGTATGGCAGACCTTCGCGCTGAACGCCCGGTACGGCGAACACGGGCTGATGAAATTGGGAGCGGCAAGGAGCCATCCCCGATACCTTATCAACCGGCGGCGGATCACCCGATTATTCAAACGGCAACGAAAGGAAGAAACGACATGAGAAATACATCCAAAATGACAACACTGGAAAACAAGTTCCCGCTGCTGGCGGTGGAGCATGGCTGCATCATTTCCAAAGACGCCGACATCACGGTGGCTTTCGAGGTGGAACTGCCGGAGCTTTATACCGTGACGGGCGCGGAGTACGAGGCGATACACGGCTGCTGGTGCAAGGCTATCAAGGTGCTGCCGGACTTCTGCGTCGTGCATAAGCAGGACTGGTTCATCAAGGAACGCTACAAGCCGGAGCTACAGAAGGACGACATGAGTTTCTTGAGCCGCTCTTTTGAACGCCACTTCAACGAGCGTCCGTACCTGAAACATTCCTGCTACCTCTACCTGACCAAGACGACAAAGGAGCGTAACCGGATGCAGAGCAACTTCAGTACGCTGTGCCGGGGGCATATCATCCCGAAGGAGCTGGATAAGGAAACCGCCGGGAAGTTCATGGAAGCCGCCGAACAGTTCGAGCGCATCATGAACGACAGCGGCTTTGTCAGGCTGCGCCGCTTCTCCACCGACGAGCTTGTCGGGACGGAGAAGTCTGCCGGGCTGATAGA
The DNA here is from genome assembly GCF_023744375.2 of Parabacteroides sp. AD58. NCBI lineage: Bacteria > Pseudomonadati > Bacteroidota > Bacteroidia > Bacteroidales > Tannerellaceae > Parabacteroides > Parabacteroides absconsus. The sequence continues at coordinate 2,140,336 of NZ_CP146284.1, forward strand.
GCGTTACTTCTCGCTCATGCCCGAAGGCGACACGACCTTGCAGGACATCGACCTCTCGGCAAAGGAAATGCGCATCGGCGACAACCGCCTGTGTCTGCACACCCTCTCCGACGCGGAGGATATGCCCGGAAAGGTAGCTACCGACATCCGGTACGAAAAACTTTCCACCGACCGCTCGGACTGCCGCCTCTCCTTCGCCTCCCCCGTGGGGCTGCTGCTCTCCTGCAACCACATCTACAACCAGTATGTGATTATCGACAACAGCGAGGAAAATTTGCAGAAGTTCGAGAAGTCCGCGAGGAATATGCAGTCGCTCTCCCGATACAGCCGGAGCAACAGCATCAACCGCGAGTGGATAGACCAGTACCTGAACGAAGCCCATTCCTACGGGCTGACCTCGGTACGGGCGCACTTCAACGTCATGGCATGGAGCGATGACGCGGAGGAACTGAAGCATATCAAGAACGATGTAGGCAGCCAGCTGGCGAGTATGGAGTGCGTACCGCGCCACAACACCATCGACTGCCCGACACTCTACTGGGCGGCGATGCCCGGCAATGCGGCGGACTTCCCGGCGGAAGAGAGTTTCCATATCTTCATCGAGCAGGCGGTATGCCTTTTCACGGAGGAAACCAACTACCGCAGCTCGCTCTCGCCCTTCGGCATCAAGATGGTGGACAGGCTCACTGGAAAACCGTTGCACCTTGATATCAGCGACCTGCCGATGAAGCGGGGCATCACGACGAACCGCAACAAGTTCGTGTTGGGTCCTTCGGGCAGCGGCAAATCCTTCTTTATGAACCACCTCGTGAGGCAATACTACGAGCAGGGTACGCATGTGGTACTGGTGGACACGGGAAACTCCTATCAGGGCTTGTGCGAGATGATCCGGCGCAAAACAAACGGGGCGGACGGCGTGTACTTCACCTACACGGAGGAGAAACCGATTTCGTTCAACCCGTTCTACACCGATGATTACGTGTTCGACGTGGAGAAAAAGGACAGCATCAAGACGCTGCTGCTGACGCTCTGGAAGTCGGAGGACGACAAAGTGACGAAGACGGAAAGCGGCGAACTGGGCAGTGCGGTGAACGCCTATATTGAGCGTATCAGGGCTGACAGGAGCATCGTCCCCTCGTTCAACACCTTCTACGAGTATATGCGCGACGACTACCGCCGCGAACTGGCGGAACGTGAGATAAAGGTGGAGAAGTCAGACTTCAACATCGACAATATGCTCACCACCATGCGGCAGTATTACCGGGGCGGACGCTACGACTTCCTGCTCAACTCCACGGAGAACATCGACCTGCTCGGCAAACGGTTCATTGTTTTCGAGATTGACAGTATTAAGGAAAATCGCGAGCTTTTCCCGGTCGTGACCATCATCATCATGGAAGCCTTCATCAACAAGATGCGCCGTCTGAAAGGCGTAAGGAAACAGCTGATAGTGGAAGAGGCTTGGAAGGCTCTATCTTCGGCGAACATGGCTGAGTACCTGCGCTATATGTACAAGACCGTGCGCAAGTATTACGGGGAGGCAATCGTGGTGACGCAGGAGGTGGACGACATCATTTCCTCGCCCGTGGTCAAGGAGAGTATCATCAATAACTCCGACTGCAAGATACTTCTCGACCAGCGGAAGTACATGAACAAGTTTGATGCCATACAGTCCCTGTTGGGTCTGACGGAGAAGGAGAAGTCGCAGATACTCTCCATCAACATGGCGAACAACCCGTCAAGGCTCTACAAGGAAGTCTGGATCGGACTGGGCGGCACGCAGTCGGCGGTCTATGCCACCGAAGTTAGTGCTGAAGAGTATCTGGCGTACACCACTGAAGAAACGGAGAAGGTGGAGGTTTACCGTCTGGCGGAGCAGCTGGGCGGCGACATCGAAGCCGCCATCCGGCAGCTTGCCGAAAGGCGGAGAAACAAGAAATAATAGAAACAGATTCATCAACCAAAAAAGAAAATGTGTATGAGTATATCAAGAACGAAAATGCTGCAAGTCAGCAAGTGTTTAATCGGGCTGGCAGTCATGATACTGCAATCCTGCGAAACTGTGGACAACCGCCGCGACCTGCTTTGCGGGAACTGGGAGAGCGTTGAGGGAAAGCCCGACGTGCTTATCTACAAGGAGGGCGAAGCCTATAAGGTAACAGTATTCAAGCGGAGCGGTCTGCGCCGTAAGCTGAAACCGGAAACCTATCTCTTGCAGGAGGAGAACGGCAACCTGTTCATGAACACCGGATTCCGTATCGACGTGTCCTACAACGAGGCGACGGACATCCTGACCTTCTCGCCCAACGGGGACTATGTGCGCGTGAACCCGAAACCGGACCATCCGATAGGCGAGCAATAAATAATGAAATCCACTAAAATCCAAAGTAACATGAGAACAAGAATAACATTAGCCATCTGCCTGTGCCTGTTTGCAGTCGGCAGGGCAAGCGCACAGTGGGCGGTGATAGACCCGTCCAACATCGCGCAGAGCATCGTGAACACCTCCAAGAACGTGGTACACACTTCCACGACCGCCCAGAATATGATAAAAAATTTTCAAGAGACGGTGAAGATTTACGAGCAGGGCAAGAAGTATTATGACGCACTCAAATCCGTGAACAATCTGGTAAAGGACGCCCGGAAGGTGCAGCAAACCATCCTGATGGTGGGTGACATCACCGACACCTATGTGACCAGTTTCCAGAGGATGATGCGTGACGATAACTTCACGGTGGAGGAACTGGGAGCCATCGCTTTCGGCTACACGAAACTGCTGGAGGAATCCAACGACGTGCTGACGGAACTGAAGAATGTGGTGAACATCACCACGCTCTCCATGACAGACAAGGAGCGCATGGACGTGGTGGAACGCTGCTACTCCAAGATGAAGCGTTACCGCAACCTTGTGAGCTACTACACCAACAAGAACATCAGCGTGAGCTACCTGCGTGCGAAAAAGAAGAACGACCTCGACCGCATCATGGGGCTGTACGGGAACATGAACGAAAGATACTGGTAGCCTATGAATTTCGACAACCTTCACCAGATTCTGCGCTCGCTCTACGAACAGATGATGCCGCTATGCGGGGACATGGCGGGCGTGGCGAAAGGCATCGCCGGGCTGGGTGCGCTGTTCTACGTCGCCTACCGGGTGTGGCAGTCGCTGGCGAGAGCCGAACCGATAGACGTGTTCCCCATGCTGCGCCCGTTTGCGATAGGCTTATGCATCATGTTCTTCCCGACGGTGGTATTAGGCACGATAAACAGTGTCATGTCGCCCGTCGTGCAGGGCACGGCAAAGATGCTGGAGGCGGAAACGCTGGACATGAACCAGTACCGTGAGCAGAAAGACAAACTGGAATACGAGGCGATGATGCGCAACCCCGAAACCGCCTACCTTGTGTCGAACGAGGAGTTTGACAAACAGCTGGAGGAACTGGGCTGGTCACCCGGTGACATGGTGACGATGGCGGGGATGTATATCGAGCGCGGGATGTACAACATGAAGAAGGGCATCCGCGACTTCTTCCGCGAGATACTGGAACTGATGTTCCAAGCCGCCGCCCTCGTGATAGATACCATCCGCACGTTCTTCCTCGTGGTGCTGGCGATACTCGGTCCGATAGCCTTCGCCATATCGGTGTGGGACGGCTTTCAAAGTACACTCACACAGTGGATATGCCGCTACATACAGGTTTATCTGTGGCTGCCCGTGTCGGATATGTTCAGCACCATACTGGCGAAGATTCAGGTGCTGATGCTGCAAAGCGACATCGAGCGTATGCAGGCTGACCCGAACTTCTCGCTGGATTCGAGCGACGGTGTGTATATCGTCTTCATGATCATAGGAATCATCGGCTACTTCACCATCCCGACGGTGGCAGGCTGGATTATCCAAGCCGGAGGCATGGGAAGCTACGGTCGCAACGTGAACCAGACGGCAGGACGAGCAGGAAGCATGGCGGGCAGCGTGGCGGGTGCAGCCGCAGGCAACATGGTCGGACGTGCCGGGAAACTGCTGAAATAATCAACTGACAATTAAAAACGAATAAAAAACAATGGAATTTAAGTCACTCAAAAACATCGAATCATCGTTCAGGCAGATACGCCTGTTCGGTATCGTCTTCCTCTCGTTGTGCGCCGTGATAACGGTATGGAGCGTGTGGAGTTCCTACCGCTTCGCAGAGCGGCAACGGGAAAAGATTTACGTGCTGGACAACGGCAAGTCGCTGATGCTGGCTCTCTCGCAGGACTTGTCGCAGAACCGTCCGGCGGAGGCAAGGGAACACGTGCGTCGTTTCCACGAGCTGTTCTTCACGCTCTCGCCCGAAAAGAGCGCGATAGAGCATAACGTGAAACGCGCCCTGCTATTAGCGGACAAAAGTGTGTACAACTACTATTCGGACTTTGCCGAGAAAGGGTACTACAACCGCATTATCGCCGGGAACATCAACCAAGTGCTGAAGGTGGACAGCGTGGTATGCGACTTCAACGGTTATCCCTACCGTGCCGTGACCTACGCCACACAGAAGATCATCCGGCAAAGCAACGTCACCGAGCGCAGCCTCGTGACCACGTGCCGCCTCTTGAACTCGTCCCGTTCGGACGACAATCCCAACGGTTTCACCATCGAGGGATTCACCATCATCGAGAACAAGGATTTACAAACCATCAAAAGGTAACGGACATGAAGAAAATCAGGAAATCATTTTGGCGTGCGTACTGGATGCTCCACGACAAAAAGAAAATGCTGGTGGCAAGGCTCAAAGGTTATCTGGACGGCTTGCCCCCGAAAACACGCAGGCGCATCGTGCTGGCGATGCTCGCCGCCTTCGCGGTGCTTGCCCTCTACACCTTCGGCAAAGCCGTCTATGACATTGGCAGGAATGACGGCAGCCGGATAGTAACAAACCATGCCGGACAGGTGGAACTGTCCGCAAAGCCGGACAACAATCATAATGTAATACCTTATTTATATGGAGCAGACGAAGAATGAACCTAAAAACGAGAACACGGCGGCTCCCGACAACGGGAAACCGAAGAAGGAGCGCAAGCCGCTGACCGAAGCCCAAAGGCTGAAACGTCAGAAAATGATAGTACTGCCCGCTATGGTGCTGGTATTTATCGGGGTGATGTGGCTGATATTCGCCCCGTCTTCCGACAAGGAGCAGCAACCGGGAACGGGTGGTTACAACATCGAAATGCCCGATGCGGACAAGGCGAACCGCCAGATCATCGGCGACAAGGCGAAAGCCTACGAACAGGGGGCGATGGAGGAACGGCAGGAAAACCGCAGCCGCGCCATGCAGGAGCTTGGCGATATGTTCGACCGCGAGGTGGCGGAAGCGGACGGCGGCAGGGACTTCGACCTTGCCAATCCCGGAAATGCGGAAGATGCAACAGCAACATCATCCGCTCCGAAAACCATCCAATCCTCCGCAGCCGCCTACCGCGACCTCAATGCCACGCTCGGCAACTTCTACGAGCAGCCGAAGAACGACAACGCGGAAATGGACGAACTATTGGAGCGCATCGCCTCGCTGGAATCGGAATTGGAATGCGAGAAGGGCAAGGCGTCCGCTATGGATGACCAAGTGGCACTCATGGAGAAGTCCTACGAGCTGGCGGCGAAGTACATGGGCGGACAAAACGGCACACAGCCACCTGTTGGACAGGCGGCAGAGCCTTACCCCGTGCAGAAAGCCGGAAAGAACACGGCTGCACCTGTCAGGCAGGTAACGCATCAGGTGGTGTCCTCGCTCTCACAGCCGATGAGCAACGCTGAGTTTGTCGCCTCCTTCTCGCAGGAGCGTAACCGCAGTTTCAATACGGCGGTGGGGGTCACGACCGTATCGGACAAAAACACCATTTCGGCGTGCATCTATGGGGCGCAGAGTGTGACGGACGGGCAAGCTGTCAAACTCCGGCTGCTGGAGCCAATGGCGGTGGCGGACAAAATCATCCCCCGTAATGCGGTGGTGGTAGGCACGGCAAAGATTCAGGGCGAACGGCTCGATATTGAAATTACTTCGCTGGAGTACGCGGGTACGATCATACCGGTGGAACTGGCGGTGTATGACACAGACGGGCAGCCCGGTATCTTCATTCCCAATTCGATGGAAATGAACGCCGTCAGGGAGGTTGTCGCCAACATGGGCGGCTCGCTGGGCAGCAGCATCAATATCTCCACCAACGCCGGGGCGCAGCTCGCCTCCGATTTGGGCAAGGGGCTGATACAAGGCACGAGCCAGTATATCGCCAAGAAGATGCGTACCGTCAAGGTGCATCTGAAAGCCGGATATAAGGTCATGCTTTATCAGGATAGAGATTGAAAACAATAACAATCAACGATTAACAGAAACAACAAGCAAATTTTATTTACCACTAAAATCCAAAGTAGAATGAAAAAAGTAATCATCATGTTTGCCCTCGCTATGGGCATCGTAACTGCCAACGCGCAGGAGAACGTAACCGTTGGAGAGAACAACGGAAGTGAACAACCGACCTTGACAAAGGAGGTCTATCCGCAGAAGGAGGCGGACGGCGACCTGTATCACGGGCTGACAAAGAAGCTGACCTTTGACCACATGGTCCCTCCGCACGGCTTGGAAGTGACCTACGACAAGACCGTCCACGTCATTTTCCCCTCGGAGGTTCGTTACGTCGATTTAGGTTCGCCCGACCTGATTGCGGGCAAAGCCGACGGAGCGGAGAATGTCATCCGCGTGAAGGCTACCGTGAGGAACTTCCCTAACGAAACCAATATGTCCGTGATAACGGAGGACGGGAGTTTCTATACCTTCAACGTGAAATATGCCTCCGAACCGTTGCTGCTCAATGTGGAGATGTGCGACTTCATCCATGACGGCGAGAAGGTGAACCGCCCGAATAATGCGCAGGAAATCTATCTGAAGGAACTGGGCAGCGAAAGCCCGATGCTGGTACGCCTTATCATGAAGTCCATCCACAAGCAGAACAAGCGCGAGGTGAAGCACATCGGCTGCAAGCGATTCGGCATCCAGTACCTGCTGAAAGGTATCTACACGCATAACGGGTTACTCTATTTCCACACGGAGATAAAGAACCAGAGCAACGTGCCTTTCGACGTAGACTATATCACATGGAAAATCGTGGACAAGAAGGTGGCGAAGCGTACCGCCGTGCAGGAGCAGATCATCCTGCCGCTCCGTGCGCAGAATTACGCCACGCTCGTGCCGGGCAAGAAGAGCGAACGCACGGTATTCACGATGGCGAAGTTCACCATCCCCGATGACAAGTGCCTCGTGGTGGAACTCAACGAGAAGAACGGAGGTCGCCACCAGTCTTTCGTGATTGAGAACGAGGACTTGGTGCGTGCCAATACCATCAACGAACTTCAAGTACGCTGACCATGAGAAAGTACATCGCAATAATCATCGCGTCGCTTGCCCTGTTCACGGGGCAGGCGCACGCCCAGCGATGCCTGCCGAAGATGCAGGGCATCGAGATCAGGGCGAACATGGCGGACGGTTTCAATCCCGGCGGCAACGACGGCGGGTACAGTTTCGGGGCGGCTCTCTCCACCTACACGAAAAAGGGGAACAAATGGGTGTTCGGCGGCGAATATCTGTTGAAGAACAACCCTTACAAGGACGGAAAGATACCCGTGGCGCAGTTCACGGCGGAGGGCGGCTACTACCTCAAGATACTCTCCGATGCCCGTAAAATCGTGTTCGTCTATGCAGGGGCTTCGGCTCTTGCCGGATATGAATCGGTGAACTGGGGCGAAAAGGTGCTGTATGACGGCTCCACGCTTCATGACAGGGACGCCTTCATCTACGGCGGTGCGCTGACACTCGATGTGGAGTTTTACGTGGCTGACTGGATCGCCCTGCTCGCCAACCTCCGGGAGCGTTGCCTGTGGGGTGGCGACACGAGGAAGTTTCATACGCAGTTCGGGGTCGGTATCAAGTTCATCATCAACTGACACGGACATGGAACGGACGGAAATAGACATCATCAGACAAATGCCCATTGCGGTTTTTCTCGCACGGCTGGGGCATGAGCCTGTCAGAAGGAGCGGTAACGAGCTGTGGTATATCGCCCCATATAGGGGCGAGCGCACGCCCTCTTTCCGTGTGAACGTGGCGAAACAGCTCTGGTACGACTTCGGTCTGGGCAAAGGTGGCGACATCTTTACGCTTGCCGGAGAGTTTGCCCGAAGCGGTGACTTCATGGAACAAGTGAAATTCATAGCGGGAACCGCCAATATACCTATGCCTGTTCCCGAAGTGAGCAAACCGACTTTACTGCCTAAACCGTCAGAACCTGCCTTTGAGGGAGTGGAAGCCGTCCCGCTGTTTCGTTCTCCACTGACGGACTATCTGGCGGAACGGGGCATTCCTTACGCTGTCGCATCACGTTACTGCTGCCGACTGAATTACGGAGTGCGTGGCAAACGATATTTTGCAGTCGGTTTTCCGAACGTGGCAGGCGGATATGAAATCCGCAGCCGTTTCTTCAAAGGATGCGTGCCTCCGAAAGATGTGTCGCTGGTCAAGGCGGAAGGCTCTCCGGCTGACGTGTGCAGCGTTTTTGAAGGCTTCATGGACTTTCTTTCTGCTGCCACGCTCGGATTGGAAAAGGGAGACTGCCTCGTATTGAACTCTGTTGCCAACGTGGAAAAGGCAATGAGGTATCTGGACGGCTACGGGTGCATAGACTGTTATCTCGACCATGACGCAGCCGGACGGCGCACGTTGAAAACGCTGAAAGGACATTATGGAGAACGTGTCTATGACCGTTCCGCTCTCTATGACGGTTGCAAGGACTTGAATGAGTATCTGCAACTGACAACCAAAAAAGAACAATAACTTAAAAATCAAATGACAATGAACATACTGAACAACAAAAACAAGAGAATATCAATCTTCAAGACGTTGGCACTCTGCCTATTCGCTGCCGTGTCGCTCACGCTCGTGTCGTGTGACGATGACATGGATATCCAGCAATCCTATCCCTTCACGGTGGAAATCATGCCCGTGCCTAACAAGGTGACGAAGGGACAGACGGTTGAAATCCGCTGTGAGTTGAAAAAGACGGGCGATTACGCCAACACCCTCTATACCATCCGGTATTTCCAGTTCGAGGGAGAAGGCACGTTGAAAATGGACAACGGCATCACGTTCCTGCCAAACGACCGCTACCTGCTCGAAAACGAGAAGTTCCGGCTGTACTACACAGCGGAGGGCGAGGAAGCGCACAACTTCATTGTAGTGGTAGAGGACAATTTCGGCAATTCATATGAGCTGGAGTTTGATTTCAACAACCGAAACGTTAAGGAGGACGGGGTTATCTCTGTTGTCCCCATCGGAAACTTCAAGCCCCTTACACGATGATGCGTGTATTCATAGCTATCCTTTGTTCGCTTCTGGCGGTCTGTTCCGTGTCCGCACGGGACAGCCGCCATGAGGGAACGGACGGACAGGCGGCTATCTATCGGTTGCTGCCATTTGAGAGGGCGGTGCGATGCACGAAGTATTTTGAAGGCTGGCACTCGGAAAAACATTACCCGTATGTGGGATATGGGCATAAGTTGTTACCGGGTGAAAGGTATTCTGCACGCACCATGACGAAGCGGCAGGCGGACGCGCTTCTGCGGAAAGACCTACGGAAGTTCTGCGCAATGTTCCGGCAGTTCGGGAAAGATAGTCTGCTCCTTGCCACGCTCGCCTACAATGTCGGTCCGTACCGTCTGTTGGGAAGCGGGAAGATACCCAAAAGCACGCTGATCCGAAAGCTGGAGGCAGGAGATAGGAACATCTATCGGGAGTATATCGCTTTCTGCAACTACAAGGGAAAACGCCATGCCATGCTACTCAAACGGAGGAAGGCGGAGTTTGCGCTACTGTATATCCCGTAATAGATTTCAATGGCATTTAAGTTCTGGTTATTCTAAGAACTTAAATGCCATTGTTTCAAATAAAACAATTACCTTTGTCATTAGTAATTTAGAGATAAAATGAAAGATATTCAATATTTCTTATCGGAAGAAGAAAAGTATTTAGCATCCTCACAAGCTGAGCCGGAATTAGTTTGGAATGAGGAACTTGAAGAATTTGGCTTTTCATATGACCCTTTGAGTTTCTTGGGTAAAAAACCTTTTCAGAGTTTTCAGCACAACAACATTGACAAGGAAAATCGCTATGGACTAACCGATGTGGAAAAAATGATATTAACCTGTTTTCTTGGTAATATATCGTATGCATTTAGAGATGACAATTATTATGGAGAAGTGCCTGATATTGTTCACGAAATGCAAATTATACTAAACAGTATAATAAACAAAGCACCTAAGTTTAACGGAAATATATTATATCGTTTTACTAAAACTGGAGATAAAACAAATTTTGAAGTAGGTGATATATACCAACCTTCCCATAGCCTTACGACAACAACCGAAGATTGGAAACAAAACAGAAGTGATGTTTACGTTATAAAAACTCTTCCTGAAAATGAAACGCAAGCACATTGTCTATACATGATTTATAATCATGGTCAGGAAACGCAAGTCAATTTTTTGAGAGGAACTTCATTTGAAATAACCGATATAGAGCCAATAGAAGGTAGTGAATACAAACGAATTTATATGTCAGAAATTAGGCAATAACATCGTAGATTAGAACAGAGGTTTCTTTGCTACTTTCTTTGTCCGCCATCATGCTCACTGAAAGAAAGTAGGCGGCTTTCGCCGCCCACCTCTCAAAAACGGGTGTAAAGCCCCGTCACCATCGTGAACATTTCCTCCAGCATATCGCAATATATCCCCTCGTGCGTTTCGATGTCCTTCGTCTTGCACTCGAATGTCTTTTTGCTGAACGTCCTGCGGTAGAAACGCATATTGTAGAGGTCTGCTCCTCCGTCATAGATGATGTCAAGTCGGTTGGCACTCGTCTTGTTCCTCGCAAGGCTCATGCGTAAACCGTTACCCATGTCTATGAAGTCTTTGCTTCCCGTCATGGCGGCAAAGCGTCTGCCACCTATCTGCTCCATAATTGTCTTTGCTATCATATTCGTTGTTTTTAAGTGTTATGGTGTGGCGGTGCGGACACCGCCACACCGTTCAAAATTCTGTTTTCTCAGCTATGGGTGTGCATCTTTCCAGCCACTTTCTCAGACACTCCATGTTGTACTCGCTCGTTATGACTGCCGTATGGCTGTCAATGGCGGTGAAACGGCTGCTTTCATAGCTGTCTATCCACCCCTTCAGGGTATCAACTCCCCACGCTTCCGCATCGTCAAAGATGCCGTCCAATGCCTTGATAGGCTCGCTGAATCTGACGATCAGTGTTTGGTAGCCTGCCACGTTCATCGCTTGCCCTCCTTTCCTTCCTTTGCCGTCAGCCACTTGTCCCGTGCGGTTCGGCACTCGTCCAACGTGGGTTTGACACAAGAGAACAACTCTCCGTCCGTGTGGCGGTAATCGTATTGCACAAGTGTTCGCCTGCGTCTGCCAATACCCATTTGAAATTTCTCGTATTTCTCCGTACCTGCTTCCGTGCAGGTACTTACTCCGTTGATTGTCATTCGTGTACTCATAATCGTTGTTTTTTAGATGGTTAGAAATGTACTGACAACACTCTGTTCTGCATCACCATATCGGGATTGCTTGTGTAGCGTTGGTGCAGGTAGAAATGGTGTGAGCCGAAGCCGTAAAGAAAGAACTTGTCAAGTTCGTGCTTCTCGGAAAAGTCTTTTACGCTTGCTCTTAACTGCTCCTCACTCTGACAAAGAGTGAGGAGGTTTATAAATTCAAGGAACATCGAGGGGATTTTATCGTCCCACAAACAAATCATACTTTCAATTCTTACTTCCATGCTGTTATGTATTATAAGTTGATATTATGCTGCGTTCATACGCTGACGGATAAGTCCGGCATTGTCCTCCACAAGTCGGATGATGCGGTCGTGGTACTCGGTATTGGAATTGCATACCCCTCTGCTCTGTACCACTTTCAGCGTTTTCAAACTGACTTCTATCGTTTCAATCCGTTTGCCTTCAATGGTGGCGGATAGGATGAGAGAGTTTGCCTTGTTGTGATAACCGCCCACGCAATGGTGCATCAGCCGTCCTTCCTCAATCATTTCCTCCACGCTTTCAATGACTTTGACAAGAATAAGGTTGTCGGAAAATACAAGCCCGAAGAACATTCCTTTGTCTTTCAGATAGTTCTTCTCGTCCTCAATCGCCTTTTGCCGTTGCTGTTCCGTCCGCTCACGCTCCCTTTGCAGGTTGCGCTTTGCCACCAACTTGTCGTGTTCCGCTTTGAGGTCGGCAGGGCAGACGTATTTCGGGCTGTTCGTGTCCTTGCCAAAATGACGCAGGAGGTCTATGGTGTCGCACCATACGGAGCCGTCTGAAATGGTGTAACCATTGCGGATGCAAATCTTGACGGATGCCCAATATTGCTCCATGTCAAAGGAACTGCGAATATAGTGGCTCAACATGGCGTATTGCCCTGCCTTCAAGAGTGTTTCGGCTTGGCTGTCGGAAAGGATAGCCGTGAAAAGGTCATACGGCAGTGTGTTGTGATAGTCCCCGTTGAAACCGTTGCGTTTCAGTTCGGGGATGAAACGCTGTCGGGGATAGGTACACACAGGTGCTATATCGTATGCGTGAAGTCCGTTGTTCTTGCGCACCTCCATGTCGCTGTATTCCGCCCATTGGTCGTAATACAACATTGACATACCACGAAGTCGGGCAACGGTGGTGGTTGTGCCTTTGGGCGAAATCCACCTCTGCACCACTTCATAAATGGAATACTCGGCTGCTTGCCCTGCCTTGTATCGGGACTTGACGAAGAAGAAGCGTATCACTTGATACTGCTTGCTGGTGGTGACAATGGAGAAGTATTCATTCTCGCTGAAAACGCTCTTTCGGGTGCGCAACGCTTCCAACTGCATACCGCAATGGGGGCAGATACATCCGCAAAGGGTGTCTGCAAGGTCGTGGTCGCTCTTCCACGAATGTCCGCACTCGGTACAGATGTTCGTGCCGTCCGCTCTCTTGATTGCGTAGTGCTTGAAGCAATGACGGAAAGCGTATGCCTTTTGCGTGGCGGTCAATCTCGGTAGTCGCTTGCTCAGATGTGCGACTTCCTGCTGTATGTGTGTTCTCGGTTTCATAAGCCTAAATCAAATAATGAGGGTTGTTGTATTTCTTGGATGGTCGCTTTGGTGGCGGTTCTCGGCTTGTTGCGGTTCTGCAACTTGCGGAGTTCCTCGTCTTGGTATTGTCGGATAGCGTTCTGACGTGCTTCCGCCTTTTCCTCTGCGGTGAGTTCCACCACATGGTTCACGGCTACTTGGCATTGGATAGGCTTGCCCACCTCTATCTCGTTCTCGTCATAGTAATGTACGGCTTGTCCGTATATCTCCCCGTCCGTGAAGCCGTTGCAACCGCTTTTCTGCACATAGTTCAGAATGTAGGTCACGCAATCGTCTATGTTCTTGGCAGGGTTACGGTATTTCTTGGCAAAGAGCGCATCTTCCGCTGCACGTTGCTCCAAATACATCTGTATCGTTCTCTTGAAATGGTCTGTCGTTTTCATATCGTTATCGGTAAGATTAAAGGGTGAATAACCAAAGGATGAAGCCGAAGAAGGCGATTGCGGAAAGGATAGCCACGATTATGCCTATCGCCACTCGGAACACTCCGTTTACTATCTCTCTGACGATGCCCCAAAGGATGCCGAACACCCAAAGGGCGGTGCGCATGATTAGGGCGCATATCGCAAGCCCTATGTATTGCGCCACTTGTCTGAAGTCTGCCGTTGCTGTCATATCCTCGCTATTTTTCAAGTTCTACAATGTTGTCTATCCTGCCGTATAGGTATCTGCGAAGTCCGGTCTTGTCCGTTGCCTTGTATTCCGTCCAACGTCCGTATTGGCACACGAGAAACGTGCGGAGTACATCGGAGAAGTCAAACCTCCAGCCTTGCAGGGGGACTGCGCTCTTGAAATAGGTGTTGCTATTCACCTTTTCGGTGAGCCAATCTTTTTCCTCTCGGTTCATCTGTCCTCCGTTGTTCAGTTTTTCACGAAGGATGTAAACCTTACTGCCTTTCAGTGCTTCCAATGTCGGCACTTCCCAAGCCACGAATTTTGTTGCCATTGTTGTTCCCATATCTGTTCTGTTTTTGATTTTTATTTTTTATGCGGATTCAAGAGCTGAGGGAGTTGAGTTTCAAACTATCTTATCTGCCTCTCGTTTATCCGACATTTTTTTTAATGCGTCTTTCTGTCGCATCGGTCGTTTTCGTTTCGGGTGCTTAAAAAGGTAGGGATTAGGGAATGCAAGGTTTTTTCGGGAAAAATACTACCCGCAGGGCTGGAGATTTTTCCCGAAAACAGGAGGCTTGACCTTGCTTTCCCGTCAAATCCCGGAGTTACCTTTGCGCCCAGAACGGAAATGACTGCCTGATGCGGCTTACTGAAAGGCGCGAAAATGGAGGTAAACGGAAGTAGAGGCAGATTATACAGGAAACTTCAAAAGAGAAATCCGTGAAAAAAGGAAGTCCCCAACAAAAAAAAGACATAGCCGGTAGCGTGAAACCGGGCAAACCACCTGCAAGGAAGTATGGTTTTATCTGTCCGGCCGGACGTGTCGGGGCGGGCAGATAAAATCATTCTTCCCGGTTTGCCTGCTGTGGGTGACGGCTTGTTCCATTTATGGGCAAGCGGTCATACACGGCTTTCCGCTTCCGGCTCAAAGGAACAGCGAAAAAGAAAAATTATCTGAAAAGCCGTAAAAACACCTCTTTGGCATAAGCACAAAAGAAATGGGCTTTGCCTCATCAGTCTAAACTGTTGCTTAGGCGTGAGGCAAAGCCCTTTTCTCCGCTTATGCAGTAGTCGGCACACGTTCGTTCAAAATCCTTTTGGGCGATGGTGTGCCGACGAATAAAGCCGCTTTTACGGAAAAATTTGTATGAGATAGAAAAAATCAGGGAGATTCATATCAAAATCTCCCGTTTTATTGTTACTTTTGCATATGAAGAGTTCTTTGAAGGTTACGCAACGCGCAGAGGAATAATGCAGCAGATAACTAACTAAATCGTAACCTATTACTATCATGAGCATCTAACCTACGCTCATTTCCAATAAATTACACTCTTTTCGTAACTTCTCATAACAAAATCACAAATCCTGCCAAAAATCAGAAATAAAATCCCCTTGATTAGAACAATTTAGGCAAACAATTTGCGATATTAAAAGAATAAACCTAATTTTGCACCCTAAAAATTGAATCGAATATTAATTAAATAAATCATTCAGAATGAACGTTTCTTTTATTAACAATGATTCTGTACGTGGAATCATCCGTTTGGAAATTGTAAAGTCTGACTATGCAGATAGCGTTGAAAAAAGCTTGCGCAGCCTGCGTCAGAAAGTTAATATGCCGGGCTTCCGTAAAGGAATGGTGCCTATGGGTATGGTAAAGAAGATGTATGGAAAACAGGCGTTACTGGAAGAAGTAAACAAAATAGTTTCAGAAAACCTGTTCAAGTATATCCGTGAAAATAACATTAAGGTCTTAGGCGAACCGATGGCCAGCGAAGCTGAACCTTCTGCTGTTGATTTTGACAAGCAGGAAGATTTCGTATTCAACTTTGATGTTGCCTTAGCACCTGAAATCAATATCAGCCTGAGCAAAGACGATACGTTGACTTACTATCAGGTAAAGATCGACGACGAAATGCTGAACAAGCAGGTTGAAGCCTATACAGCGAACTTCGGAACATACGACAAGGTGGACGAAGTAGAAGAAAAAGACTTGGTAAAAGGTACGGTTGCTGAACTGGAAAACGGTTCTCCGAAAGAAGGCGGTATCGTAGTAGAAGGTGCAGTTGTAATGCCTCAGTTCATCAAAGACGCAGACGAAAAGGCTAAATTCATCGGTGCAAAGAATAACTCTGTTATCGTATTCAACCCGAACAAGGCATTTGAAGGCGCTGAAGCAGAAATTGCAAACTTCCTGCATGTTGACAAAGCTAAAGTTGCAGAATTAACTGGCGACTTCAGCTTCGAAATCACCGAAATCACTCGTCATAAGAATGCTGAATTGAATCAGGAATTATATGACAAAGTATTTGGTGAAAACGTAGTAACAAGCGAAGAAGAATTTAAGGAAAAGATCAAAGAAGCTCTGGCTGAACAGTTCACTCCGCAAAGCGATTACAAATTCTTACTGGATGCACGCGAAGTATTGGTAAAGAAAGCCGGCGAACTGAAATTCGCAGATGACATTCTGAAGCGCTGGTTGCTGTTGGCCAACGAAAAGAATACAGCTGAAAAGATTGAAAGCGAATTCTCAAATATCCTCAGCGACCTGACTTACCAGTTAATCAAGGACAAATTAATTAAAGAAAACAACCTGAAACTGGAAGATGCTGATGTAGAAGGCTTCGCTAAGCGTGTAGCAAAAGCACAGTTCGCACAGTACGGTATGCTGTCTATTCCTGAAGACGTTCTTGAGAACTATTCAAAAGAAATGTTGAAGAACAAGGAAACAGTTCAGAACATTGTAGACCGTGCAATGGAAGAAAAACTGGCAGCATGCTTGAAAGAAAAAGTAACAATCGACTTAAAAGAACTGACTGCAGAAGAGTTTGCTAAACTTTTTGAATAATGCAGGTCTCCCTTTCTTGTAAAAAGGGATCACAAAAAAAGGATTTTTCCTGAAAAATATTTTATCGGAGATACAAATAAATTGTTTCTTTCAGAAATTTATTTATAACTTTGTTTATCCGTTAAGTATAAAAAGGAAGAATCCTTTTTTCATGTATTTTCTTCTCGGATTTTATGATTAACAAAACTAAGTATGGAAGATTTTAGAAAGTATGCAACCAAACATTTGGGAATGAGCGGGACAGCTCTTGACAGTTACATGAATATAACCAGCAGTTATATTTCTCCGACCATCATAGAGGAACGCCAGCTCAACGTAGCCCAGATGGACGTATTCTCCCGTTTGATGATGGATCGGATTATCTTTCTGGGAACACAGATAGATGATTATACGGCCAATGTCATTCAAGCGCAATTATTGTACCTGGATTCCAGCGACCCGGGCAAAGATATTTCTATATATATCAATTCTCCGGGCGGTTCAGTCTACGCAGGATATGGTATCTATGACACCATGCAGTTTATCGGTTCAGATGTTTCTACAATCTGTACAGGTATTGCAGCATCCATGGCATCCGTATTGTTGGTAGCCGGAACCAAAGGAAAACGGTTTGCCCTGAAGCATTCAAGAGTCATGATTCATCAGCCATTAGGAGGCGTTCAAGGTCAGGCATCCGATATCGAAATCACAGCCCGGGAAATATTAAAAGTTAAGAAGGAATTATATACCATTATTTCTGATCATTCAGGAAAACCCTTCGAAGAGGTAGAACGTGACAGTGACCGAGATTTTTGGATGACAGCGCAAGAAGCCAAGGAATACGGAATGATTGATGAAATCTTAACTCGGAAATAAGTTCTTACCCGAATAAAGATTGTTATTTTACACTAAAACTAAAAAGAAATATTATGGCCAAAGCAGGCGATACGTGTACGTTTTGTGGGCGAAGCAGCCGTGATGTAGAGTTGATGATCAACGGCATATCTGGATGTATTTGTAATGATTGCGCCACACAAGCGTATGAAATTGTAAAAGAGCAGCTGGGTAAGAAAAAATCAAAACTGGATTTAGACCGAAAAGATTTACCCAAACCGGAGGATATTAAGGCATTTCTTGACCAATACATCATAGGTCAGGATGAAGCCAAGCGTTATCTGTCGGTTTCTGTATACAATCATTACAAACGACTGATGCAGGAAGAGACGGATGACGATGTTGAAATAGAAAAGTCGAACATCATTATGGTCGGTTCAACAGGAACAGGAAAAACCTTACTGGCACGGACCATCGCCAAACTGTTGCATGTTCCTTTTGCTATTGTGGATGCTACCGTATTAACCCAGGCTGGTTATGTGGGAGAAGATATTGAAAGTATTCTGACGCGATTATTACAAGCGGCCGATTATGATGTGGAAGCGGCAGAACGTGGTATTGTTTTTATTGATGAGATTGATAAGATCGCACGTAAAGGAGATAATCCATCCATTACGCGTGATGTAAGTGGAGAAGGAGTTCAGCAAGGATTACTGAAGTTATTGGAAGGTTCGATCGTCAATGTTCCTCCACAGGGCGGAAGAAAACATCCGGAACAAAAAATGATTCCGGTTGATACAAAAAATATATTATTTATCTGTGGCGGTGCTTTTGACGGAATTGAAAAGAAAATAGCACAACGGTTGAATACCCGTGTTGTCGGATATGCCGCAAGCAAAGACACAGCCCAGGTAGACCGGAACAACATGTTGAAGTATATTACGCCTACTGATTTGAAGTCGTTTGGCTTAATACCCGAAATTATCGGGCGTCTGCCAATCCTGACTTACCTGAATCCGCTGGATCGGACAGCTTTACGTAATATTCTGACTGAGCCCAAGAACTCGATCATCAAACAATACATCAAATTGTTTGCCATGGATAATATCCAGCTTTCCTTTGATGAAGATGTGTACGAGTTCGTTGTAGACAAAGCCCTTGAGTTTAAGTTAGGGGCCCGTGGATTACGTTCGATCGTAGAAGCAATCATGATGGATGCCATGTATAGCATGCCATCAGAAAATAAGACTGAATTCCATGTGACATTGGAATATGCAAAAGAGCAATTTGCCAAGTCGGATGTAAATAGACTACAAATTGCCGGAGAAAATTAAGAGTAAACCTATTTCTAATAATATTGAGTATGGCAAAAAAAGATAAATTAACAGAGGCATTGAAAAAGCACTTTGGTTTTGATACATTCAAGGGAAATCAAAAGGCAATTATAGAAAATGTACTGGCAGGTAATGACACATTTGTGTTGATGCCTACTGGTGGAGGTAAATCTTTGTGTTATCAGTTGCCTTCCTTGTTAATGGAAGGTACAGCAATCGTTGTCTCTCCTCTGATAGCCTTGATGAAGAATCAGGTAGATGCCATGCGTAATTTTAGTGAAGAAGATGGCGTTGCCCACTTTATCAATTCATCATTAAGCAAATCGGCCATTGATCAGGTTAAGGAAGATATATTATCGGGCAAGACAAAGTTGCTTTACGTAGCTCCTGAGTCGTTGACGAAAGAAGAAAATGTAGAATTTCTCCGTCAGGTTAAAATCTCATTTTATGCTGTCGATGAAGCCCATTGTATTTCAGAATGGGGTCACGACTTCCGCCCTGAATATCGCCGAATCCGTCCGATTATCAATGAAATCGGGAAACGCCCGCTTATTGCCTTGACAGCAACTGCAACTCCTAAAGTTCAGCATGACATTCAGAAGAATCTGGGAATGACAGATGCAGCCGTATTCAAATCATCCTTCAACCGCGTCAATCTTTACTATGAAGTTCGTCCGAAGACCAACAATGTGGATCGCGACATTATCAAATTCATCAAGGCAAATGAAGGGAAATCTGGTATCATTTATTGCCTGAGCCGCAAAAAGGTAGAAGAATTTGCCGACATTCTGAAAGCCAACGGCATCAAGGCACTGCCGTATCATGCAGGAATGGACTCACAAGTCCGGTCAGCCAACCAGGATGCCTTTCTGATGGAACAAGTTGATGTAATCGTTGCCACCATAGCCTTCGGAATGGGTATTGACAAACCGGATGTACGCTATGTAATCCATTATGATATTCCCAAAAGTTTGGAAGGATATTATCAGGAAACAGGACGTGCCGGCCGAGACGGTGGTGAAGGACACTGTTTGGCATTTTATTCATATAAAGACCTGCAAAAACTGGAAAAGTTCATGCAGGGAAAACCTGTTGCCGAACAAGAAATAGGTAAGCAATTATTATTGGAAACAGCGGCTTATGCAGAAACATCTGTTTGCCGCAGAAAAGTACTTCTCCATTATTTCGGAGAAGAATATCCGGAAGATAATTGTGGTAATTGTGATAATTGTTTGAATCCTAAAAAACAAGTGGAAGCTAAAGAATTATTGAGTGCTGTACTGGAAGTAGTCAGCACATTAAAAGAGAAATTTAAGACAGAATATATTATCAACATGCTGGTCGGAAACGAAACATCCGAAATCCAGTCATACAAACATAATGAACTGGAAATATTCGGCTCGGGCCAGGATGAAGATGAGAAAATCTGGAATGCAGTGATACGGCAGGCCTTAATTGCCGGCTATCTGGAAAAAGATATCGAGAACTACGGTCTGTTGAAAATCACACCTAAAGGAAAAGAATTCATGAAGGAACCGGTATCCTTCAAAATTACCGAGGATCATGAGTTTGAAGAAGAGGAAGAAGAAATACCAGTTCGTGGTGGAGCTTCTTGTGCCGTTGACCCTGTTCTTTATTCGATGATGAAGGATTTGAGAAAGAAATTATCAAAACGACTGGAAGTACCGCCTTTTGTTATCTTCCAAGATCCATCATTGGAAGCGATGGCGACAACCTACCCTATCACACTCGAAGAATTGCAAAACATTCCGGGTGTTGGTGCAGGTAAAGCCAAACGCTACGGAGCCGAATTTATCGCTCTGATCAAACGTCACGTAGAGGAAAATGAAATCGAACGGCCGGAAGACTTACGCGTCAAGACAGTTGCCAATAAATCCAAGCTGAAAGTATCAATTGTCCAGAGTATCGACCGAAAAGTAGCATTAGATGATATTGCTGTATCAAAAGGTCTCGAATTCGGAGAATTACTGGATGAAGTGGAAGCAATCGTATATTCAGGCACGCGCATCAATATTGATTATTTCCTGAATGATGTTATGGATGAAGACCATATTGCCGACATTTATGAATACTTCAAAGATTCAGAAACAGACGATCTGGAAGAAGCTATTGAAGAACTGGGCGGCGACTATACAGAAGAAGAGATTCGGTTAGTACGCATCAAGTTCCTTTCTGAAATGGCGAATTGATGCTTCATTTGATAAAAAACACTAATTTAACGGACAGAAATACTATTTCGGGTATCAGTCCGTTTAATTAGTGTATTTTTGTACGAGTAAAATTGTAGCATCAAAAAGATTCATTAATGAAAAAGTTTTTTGTATCAGCGTTACTTTTTGCGGTAACAGTGTCAGCTTATGCGCACTCTGCAGCCGATACTGTTGCAATGACTATAGCAGGAAAGCCTGTTTCTATAGATGAATTCCTGTTTACAGCAAAGAAAAACGGCGAAACGGATTTATCCGACAAGAAAAATCTGAAAGCTTTCGTCGAATTATTTGAGAACTATAAATTAAAAGTGGCTGATGCCGAAGCTGAAGGCCTGGATAAAACAGACTCCTTCAAGGAAGAGCTGGACAAATATAGATCGCAGCTGATCTCTGATTATCTGTCAGACCGCGCTGGAGAAGAAAAAGTCTTATCCGACGAATACGCCCGCCTGAATGAAGTTCTTGACTTAACACATATATTATTCTTTTTGCCCCAACAGACTGTATCAAAAGATACAGTAGCTGTTTATCAACAGGCTTTAGCAGCATACCAACGTATTCAGCAAGGAGAAGATATTCTGAAAGTGGGAGCCGAATTAGCTAAGAAAGATTCAGCTCACGTCGGTTACGAACAAGTACGCAGCTTTTTCCCCATGCGTACAGTCAAAGCATTCGAAGATTATGTATATCAAATGCCGGAAGGAGCTGTTTCGATGCCAATCCGTACCAAATTCGGATTCCACATTGTTAAATTAAACCGGAGAATTTCTAATCCAGGCAGACGCCAGGTTTCACATATTCTAATTCCTTTTGCCCAAGATTCAGTTACACGTACTGAAGAGGAAACCTATAAACTGGCAGAAGAGGTTTACCAGAAAGCTGTCGACGGCAATGACTTTGCCGAATTAGCGAAAAAATATTCCGCCGACAAAGCTTCAGCCCAAAAAGGAGGTTTGCTTCCAGTTTTCGGATTAGGAGAAATGGTAGCAGAATTTGAACAGGCAGCTTTTGCCATTAAGAATCCTGGAGACATATCCCAACCTGTCAAAACCCGTTTCGGATATCACATCATCAAACTGGAAAAGAATTTAGGAATTCAGTCTTTTGATGAAATAAAGAAATCCTGGTACCGCCAAATGTCTCAAGGAGAATGGAACTTCGCCCTTCACCAGAGTTTTGACGACCGGATGAAGAAAGAATACAACTTTGTATTCCACCCAGAGGCTTATGCAGAGCTGCAGGCTATCTGCAATGATTATTTCCCTACAGATCCGAAATTCTTTGAACAGGCTAAAGATTTAAACAAAGAACTGATGCGGATAGATACAGTTAGCTTTGCGCAAAACGAATTCGCAGCCTATATCCAGCGTTGTCCGTTTTCTGTCAAAACCTATGCAGGTGATTTCATGAAAGAAGTATTGGATTTGTGTATCCATGATGTTCTTTCAAGCATGGAACGTAAAAATCTGCCGACAAAATATCCGGAATACAAGTTTCTACTAAACGAATACCGGGATGGAACTCTGTTGTTTGCCATCAGTAATCAGAAGATTTGGAATAAGCCGGCTGAAGAGCAAGCCCAACTGGAGGCAGACTGGATTAAAGAACTGAAAGAAAAATATCCGGTTGAAGTCAATTGGAAGGCTTTAGAGAAAGCTGTTAAAAAATAATTGCACGCATGAGAACAGGTTTTTACATATTCTTTAGCTTGCTATTGCTTGGCGGTTGTACCCAAAAAGGAACTACCGAGCTCAAAGGAGTATTGGTGAAAGTGAATGAAAGAGCGCTGACTAAAGATGAAGTATTAGCTGTTCTCCCTAAAAATATGTCCTCGGCCGACAGCCTGCTATGGGCAGAAAGTTATATCAAACAATGGATAAAAGATGGCCTAGTATATGATGTAGCCCTTCAGAATCTGGATGATGACAATCGGGCTGAAATTGATCGCCTGGTAGATTCTTACAGACGCTCGTTAGTCAGGTACCGCTATCAAGAACAGTTAATACAGGAGCGGCTATCGGCAAATATAACCGAAGAAGAAAAGCAGAAGTTCTACGAAGAAAATCAAGATCAGTTTATTTTAGACCACAGTCTTGTTAAAGGACTATTTCTGAAGATACCAATCGACGCACCCAATCTGAGTGAAGTAAAAAAATGGTATCGTTCAACATCTGAATCAGCCATTGAGAAAATAGAAAAATACAGTGTGCAGAATGCTATGGTGTATGATTATTTCTATGACAAATGGGTCAGCTTTGACGAAGTTTCTGTTAACATTCCTATAAAAGTAACGAATGAGACAGAATTTTTGCGAACACATTCTTTTGTAGAAACAGCCGACAGCAGTTACTGCTATCTACTGAATATTGAAGAATATATTGCCAAAGGAAAAATTGCTCCGTTTGAATACGCCAGCAAGCAGATATCAGACATGCTTGTGAATCAGCGGAAGGTTCAATTTCTAAAAAATTTTGAAGAAGAATTATATAATGATGCAATTCGGGCTGGAAATGTGGTTTTTACCAAAGAAATGCCTTAATTTGCAAAATAAATAAAGGATGCTATAATGAAAAAGGTTTTACTTGCAGTTTTTCTGGCTAGCTTTTCATGGTTGACAAAGGCGCAGGATAATGTGATTGATGAAATTGTGTGGGTAGTTGGTGATGACGCCATCTTACGTTCGGATGTTGAGGCTCAGCGTTTGTACCTGCTGAATGCCGGAGAACGTCTGGAGGGTGATCCTTATTGCTTTATCCCAGAACAAATGGCTATTCAGAAGCTTTATCTGAATCAGGCTAAAATTGATAGTGTGGAAGTTCCAGAAGCACAAGTTATTCAAAGCGTTGATCAATGGATCAACAGTGCTATCGGGCAAATCGGATCCAAAGAAAAGGTGGAAGAATACTTCAACAAAAAGATTTCTCAAATCCGGGAAGAACGTATCGAGATGACACGCGAACAGCAGATTGTACAAGAAATGCAGAAAAAGCTGGTTGGTGAGATTAAATTGACACCGGCTGATGTC
Organism: Parabacteroides sp. AD58; assembly: GCF_023744375.2. Taxonomy (NCBI): domain Bacteria; kingdom Pseudomonadati; phylum Bacteroidota; class Bacteroidia; order Bacteroidales; family Tannerellaceae; genus Parabacteroides; species Parabacteroides absconsus. The sequence goes on from NZ_CP146284.1 coordinate 2,164,410, forward strand.
CGTAAATATTATAATCAGCTGCCTCAAGACAGTCTTCCGAATATTCCGATGACAGTTGAAGTACAAATTATTACCATTGAACCGAAAATTCCATTCGAAGAAACAGATGCCATTAAAGCAAGGTTACGTGAATTTACTGAGCAAATCAATGAAGGCAAATTCGAATTCTCAACTTTGGCTCGTATGTATTCAGAAGACCCAGGGTCTGCAGCCAGAGGAGGTGAACTCGGTTTTATGAGCAAAACCCAGCTGTTGCCTGAGTTTGCGAACGTAGCCTTCAACTTAAAGGACTCCAAACATATTTCACAGATTGTACAGACTGAATACGGATTCCATATCATTCAGCTGATTGAAAAACGTGGTGACCGTATCAATTGCCGTCATATTCTATTGAAACCGGAAGTTTCAGAAAAAGAGTTACAAGACGCAACAGCACGTATGGACTCCATCTATTCAAACATCATGGATAAGAAATTTACCTTCGAAGAAGCGGCTACCTTCCTTTCGTATGATAAGGATACACGAAACAATAAAGGTTTGATGGTAAACTCGAATTATGAAAGTTCTAATATGGGAACGCCTCGATTTGAGTTACACGAATTGCCTCAGGAAGTTGGTAAGGTGGTTTATAACATGAAGGTCGGTGATATCTCAAAGCCTTTCCGCATGACAACAAAATCGCAGAAAGAAGTAATTGCCATTGTCAAATTACGGGCTCGTACAGAAGCACACAAAGCGAACTTAGCAGATGATTATCAAGCGTTGAAAGCCATTGTGGAAAACAAGAAAAGGGAAGAACTGCTGGATGACTGGATTCGAAAACAGCAAAAGACAACGTATGTGCGTATCAGCGATGGCTGGCGTAACTGTGACTTTCATTTTCCAGGTTGGGTAAAAGAATGAAACTAACAAGAATCGTATTATATATTTGTATATTATGTGCTTGTTCTTGGGCTTTAAAGGCCCAGGAACAAGATTCTATACCCGTTAAAAAGACAAAAGTCTTTTTGGAGCATGCCAATACGCTGTCATTTGATCAAGACATCAAACCAGACGCCCAAATACTGGTTGGCGATGTATGTTTCCGTCATGACAGTTCATATATGTATTGCGACAGTGCATACTTTTATGAGAAGACCAATTCACTGGAAGCTTTCAGCAATGTGCGGATGGAACAGGGCGACACACTTTTCGTATATGGACAATATCTGTATTATGATGGGAATACACAAATTGCCCGCCTACGAGACCTGGTCCGCATGGAGAACAGACAAGTGACCTTGTTTACTGACAGTTTGAACTACGAGCGTATACCCAACATAGGATATTATTTTGAAGGAGGAATGATTGTTGATTCGCTGAATCAACTTTCTTCTTTTTATGGGCAGTACAGTCCTGCTACCAAACTGGCCATCTTTAACGACAGTGTCAGATTGGAAAACCCCAACTTCACCCTATACTCTGATACACTTCATTATAATACGGAATCCAAGATTTCTACAATTTTGGGGCCTTCCGTCATTGTATCGGATAGCGGAACAATCTATTCATCGAAAGGATGGTATGATACCGTACATAATACATCCATGCTTCTTGACCGTTCTGAAATAGTTTCCGGAAACCGTTTTCTGACGGGCGATTCCATTGCTTATGACAGGGAACAAGGATTTGGTGAGGTATTCGGTAATATGTGTATCCGCGATACGCTTCAGAAGATTATGCTTCAAGGGGAATATGGTTATTATAATGAGAAAACCGGATTTGCCTTTGCTACCGATAGTGCCCGTTGTCTGGAATATTCACAAGGCGACACCCTCTATCTGCATGCAGATACCTTACAGATGGTTACAATCGACTCTACATACAGGGAAGTCAAAGCCTATTATGGCGTACGGTTCTACCGGACCGATATCCAAGGCGTATGCGATTCCATGCAGTTTAATTCGCGGGACTCTATATTATATATGTATAATGACCCCATTTTATGGAACGAGCAATATCAGCTTTATGGAGATACCATCCTGATCTATATGGCAGACAGTACGATCGATCATGCGCATGTGCAGCAGTTTGCCTTTGCCATCCAACAAGTTGATACGGGTTATTATAATCAGCTGAAGGGAAATGACTTGAAAGCCTATTTCAATGGGCAGGCTGTACGGCAAATAGATGTTTCGGGAAATGCTGAATCCATCTTCTATCCCATTGAGAAAGACGGAAGTATGGTCGGATTGAATGCTACGAAGAGTGGGTATCTTACAATCTGGTTGAAGGATAATAAACTCGACAAGCTGAAAATATGGCCAAGTCCTCAAGGGACTATGACTCCCATTCCTGACTTGAAACCCGACCAAAAAGAACTGAAGGACTTCTTCTGGTATGATTATTTGCGTCCAACAAGTAAAGATGATATTTACGTTGTGCGGAAAAAGAAGGTACAAGACGCACCTAAGCGTAGCAATAAATTCGTGCATGATTAATACTTATAAAATACATTTGAGGAAAACGAGAAGACAGGTCCTTATGATCAGTCATATTATTGCCAAACACCACAAAGAAGAATTATCCAACATATAAAAATCCACAGGTTTTGCATTATTTAGGAAAAAGCAAGCAGCCTTTGTTGTATCTTTGCGATAGAAGACGTTAAGAATAAATTCTAAAACTAATAGATATGGCATTTTTCTCCTTTTATAATGTACGTAAGCCTCGTCAGTTTGAACATAAGCCGATTTATTGGGATCCGCATAAAGAGGAAATGGATGAACGTGTACGCCGGATCAAGCGTGAAATGGGAATGGAAGAAGAATCCTTAGAAAATTATAAGCCGCAGATAAAAGGAACCTTCATTGAAGGAACAACACACTTGAAACGGAGCCGGAACAGAGGGGATAATTCGCGGAGTCGTGAATATAAGAATGTGAAACTGATTGTAGCATTGGCCATATTGGCTGCCATATTCTGGTATTTCTACCTGAGATGAGCGATATTATACATCTTCTGCCTGACAGCATAGCCAATCAGATTGCGGCTGGCGAAGTGATTCAGAGACCGGCTTCGGTTGTTAAGGAGCTGGTTGAGAATGCTATTGATGCCGGTGCCACACAAATCCAAATTCTGATCAAGGATGCAGGAAAGACATTGGTACAGGTTATCGACAACGGGAAAGGAATGTCGGAAACCGATGCCCGCATGGCATTTGAGCGTCATGCCACTTCCAAAATATCCAAAGCTGATGATCTGTTCTCCCTTCATACCATGGGTTTCCGTGGAGAAGCGTTGGCGTCGATCGCCGCTGTGGCACAAGTAGAACTCCGCACCCGCCAGAAAGGAGCCGATTTAGGAACGCGACTGGAAATCTTTGGTTCGCAATTACAACACATCGAAGAAGATGCTTGCCCGG